>NZ_JBVMUY010000036.1:0-139921 GCF_055632325.1 Nocardiopsis sp. KDC1DS13DA1 | reverse complement strand
ACGCGTCAGTTGCTGACCGCGGCGCCGGTGCTGGACGCCGACGAGGCACGACGCCACCGGGCCGAACGCGTCCGCCTCCGCGGGAACGGCGGCTGACCGGGCGACCGCGCCGGGAACCCGGTCCGGGGGCGGACGCCGCCCCCGGACCGCTCGGGGTCAGAACATCCGCCGACGCCCGGCCAGCGAGTCGATCCACTGGTGCAGGTAGCCCGCCCAGTCGCGCTGGACGCCCTCCTCGTGGGTGACGGCCACGTGGTGGTAGGTGTCGCTGCCCTCGGAGAAGAGCAGCCCGCGCTTCTTGTCCAGCTCCAGGACGACGTCCATGCCGTGCTGGTCGGCGACGAACGACAGTTCGAGGGCGTTGAGGCCCTCGTACTGGCGGGCGGCGAGGTACTCGATCTCCTGGTAGAAGGGCAGCGACTGCCGCGTACCCCTGATCCGCCCCTGCTCCAGGTCCGCGTGCTTGAAGTGGAAGCCCAGCCGGAGCAGGGCGTCCAGGAAGGCCGCCTGGGACGGCATCGGCTCGATCGCGACCGGGTCCAGGTCCCCCGGGTCCACGGCCCCGGCCAGGTGCAGGCGCGTGTTCACGCCCACGTTCATCGGGTGCAGGTGCTGGCCCCGGACACCGGTGATCGGCGCCTCGAAGGGGACGGGCAGCTCGAAGGGCACCCGGAAGTTCTGCCCGGGGGCGATCACCGCGGCCCCGCCCAGCTGCACGCGCTGGAACTCCACGTTGCGGGAGTACTCCTGGTCCCCGGACTCGACCTCCACCCGGGACTCCAGGCCGACGGTGAGCTGGTCGATCCGCTGCTCGACCTCGCCCGCCTGGATGTGGACGGCACCCCTGACCACACCTCCGGGCTGGACGACGGGCGTGTCCAACGTCGTTTCCACCGAGGCTCCGCCGAATCCGACACCGGCGAGAATCTTCTTGAAGACCATGGGAGAGCTTTCTATGCCCCCGGCCGTGGGGCGGCCGGACGGGGAACGAGGATCGGCGACGGTGCGCCCCTGGATAGAGAGACGATCCGGCGCACCGCATGGTTCCGCGCGGGTCGCGGACCTCACCCCGCCGTGGCGGTGAGCCCCCGCAACAGGGCCCGCAGACCGAACCCGAACCCGGCCTCGCGCTCCGCTCCGTCGGGGGCGTCCTCGTCGTCGCGGTGGCGCACCTCGTGGACGACCGCGCCCAGGCAGTACGCGTACAGGGCGTCGGCCGCGCGCTCCACGTCCTCCCCGGACAGGCCCGCCTCGCCGAAGGCCCCGTGGACCAGGGCGCGCGTGGCGGTGTCGGCGTCGGTGTGCGGGGCTCGGTGGACCAGCAGCGACAACGCCCCCGAGTACTCCAGCAGGCGGGCCCGGTAGACGAGGGCCCAGTCGGTCAGCCGGGCGTCCCAGGGGCCCGGGTCCACGGTCCGCGCGCCGTCCGGTCCGTCATCCTCCGCGGCGCCCTCCCCCTCCTCCGGCGTCTGCGCGCCGAGCGCCGTACCGGTGGGGGCGGGGGAGGTCACGTAGGCGGCGATGGCGTTGAACAGCTGTTCCTTGCCGAGGGGGAAGTGGTGGTAGACGGCCATCGCCTCGACCTCCAGGGCGTCGCCCAGACGGCGCATGGACAGGCCGCCCAGGCCCCGTCCGCTGATGATGTGCAGCGCCTCGACGATGATGCGCTCCCGGCTGAGTCCGGCGTAGTTCCTGCTCAATGTGGTCCTTTCGGGGATGTGCACCGACAGCGTGTCGGTACGGCGTGCCGGCGGCCGTCTTCGACGCGCGGAACCGGTCGCCAGATGATTCACGTCACAATAGAGTGGCCTTGACCGACGGGACGCGGGTACGGAGCGCAAGAATGGCACTGACCGAACAGACCAGGACGCAGGCGCGTGAGAGCCTCACCCACGACCGGGAGGAGGCCGCGCGGCTGCCCGAACTCCTGGAGGCGGTCGCCGGGGCCGAGACGGCCCTGGCGCGGGCGCGCGACCGGTACGCCTCGGCGACGGAGCTGCGCCACCTCGGGCTGGTCCTGGACGGGGCGCTCACCGAGGCCATGCGCGCGGCCTACGCCCGCGAGCGGGTCCTGGTCGGAGCCCGGGGCTACCGCGACCGCATCTACCGCCGCAAGCGGCTGGCCCGTCCGGAGGTCCGCGAGGCCACCGGCGTCGCCGAGCGCCTGCTCACCGCCCGGGAGGACCACCGCCTGCACGGGGTCCAGCGGGTCCCCCGCCCGGTGGCCTGACGTCCGTCTCCCCACCGGGAAGGGTTGGTTGCGCAGGGCCGGGTAGGTTGGACGTGGCTGAACGAAGACGGTCTCCCGCGCACGCGGGGGCGGAGCCTGGTGGGGAGCGCAGAAGGAGATGGCGGAGTTCATCCGCATTGATCCGACGTCGAAGGTACCGCCCTACGAGCAGATTCGGACGATCGTCGCGATCGCGGCGGCCAACGGGGAACTGCCCGTGGGGTACCGGCTGCCCACGGTCCGGGCGCTGGCCGGGCAGCTGTCCGTGGCGGTGAACACGGTGGCGCGCGCCTACCGGGAGCTCGAACAGGCCGGTGTGGTCGAGACCCGGGGACGGTCGGGGACCTTCGTGGCCGCCTCGGGCGACGACCAGCGTGCGGAGGCCCTGGCGGCCGCCCGTGCCTACGCTGAGGTCATCTCGCGCGTGGGGCTCGACCCGGAGGAGGCGGTCGAGATCCTGCGCGCCGCCCTGGAGGGCTGACCGGGCCGGGCGCGACGGTCGCCGCGGACACCTGCGTGTCCGCCCCGGAGCGGACGGCGGACCCCTGGCCGGATCAGCGGCTCATGCCCCGCACGACGACGATGTAGAAGATGATCAGCCCCGCCCACAGGATCGCCACGGCCTCGCCCGCGACCAGGGTGGCGGTCATGGCCGTCAGCGGGATGCTCAGCCCCAGGGTCACCAGCGCCAGCACGAAGCGGGCGGTGTTGCCGGACATCCCGCGCCGTGGCCGGTCCACCTCGTCCAGCTGTTCGGCGACGTGGTGGCGTACGCGTTCGTCGATGGCGTCGTCGATCCGCTCCACCAGGGACGCGGCCAGTGCTTCGTCGTACTCGGGGCCGAGTTCGCGGCTGGCGCGCAGGGCGGCGGCGATCTCGTCGTTTCGGCGCGAGGGGATGTCCGTCATGGCGTCCATCGTCGCACCTCCCGGGGCCGGACCCGGCTGCGGACCGGTGAAGTCAGGGAGATCTCCGGGTTCTCCCTGACGGGCTCCCGGCACGCCCGGGGGCCGCCCCCGACGAGGGAGCGGCCCCCGGGCATGCCGTCCGGCGGTGCCGTGGTCGCTAGCTGGCGAAGTCCAGCAACTGCTGCGCACGGCTGGGGTGGCGCAGCTTGGACAGAGACTGCTTCTCCAGCTGCCGGATGCGCTCGCGGGTCAGGCCCAGGTGCTTGCCGATCTCGTCCAGTGTGCGGGGACGGCCGTCCATGAGGCCGAACCGCAGGGACATGATCGTCGCCTCACGCGGCTCCAGGTCCGACAGCGCGTTGCGCAGCTGGTCGGCCATGAGCTGGCGGTCGACCACCTCGGAGGCTTCCGAGGCGTCCACGTCCTCGATCAGGTCGCCGATCCGGGTCTCGCCGTCCTCGCCGATGGTCGAGTCCAGGCTGATCGGCTGACGGGTGACGCGGAGCAGCTCCTCGATCTGGGCCGGGGTCTTGTCCAGCTCCAGCGCCAGCTCCTCCGGGGTGGGCTCGCGGCCCAACGCCTGGTGCATGTCGCGCTCCAGACGGCTGACCTTGCTCAACAGCTCCAGGACGTGCACGGGAAGGCGGATCGTGCGGGCGGAGTCGGCGAAGCCGCGCTGGATCGCCTGGCGGATCCACCACATGGCGTAGGTGGAGAACTTGAAGCCCTTGGTGTAGTCGAACTTCTCCACGGCGCGGATCAGGCCGAGGTTGCCCTCCTGGACCACGTCCAGCAGTGACATTCCCCGGTCGCTGTACTTCTTGGCGACCGAGACCACCAGACGGAGGTTGGCCTCCAGCATGTGGGACTTGGCCTGGCGGCCGTCCTCGGCCACCCACTCCAGTTCGTCCAGCTCGGCCTCGGTCATCTCCACCGAGCCGTCCACCTCGCCGTGTCGGCCGAGGCGGTACTCGGCGTAGAGTCCGGCCTCCACCCGCTTGGCCAGGTCGACCTCCTGCTCAGCCGTGAGCAGCTGACGTCGACCGATGGCCTTGAGGTAGGTGTGGACCGAGTCGCCCATGGCGGGTGACTGGTCGTCGAGGTCGGCCTCACCGGTCTCCGGATCGGTGGTGGCCTGGGCGGTCTCGGTCTTCTTGGCGCGTCGCGTGGAGCGGGGCTTCCTCCGGGCGGAGGGGCCCTTGCGGGACGCGACCTTGCCGGATGCGGCCTTGGGTGCCTCGTCGGTGTCGGGCACCGTCGCGATGAGAGTGTCTTCCAGCACGTCGTCCTCGGCGTCAGGATCGGCCACCGGCGCGGAGTCGTCGCCCCCGTTGGCGAGACGGACTCCGTTCTCGGTGAGTTCACGCAGGATGGAGCGGCCGTCGGGAGTGGTGACTCCGGCCGCGGAGAAAGCGGTACGCAGTTCGGAGAGGGACAGGTGTCCCTGTGAGCGCCCGCGGGTGAGCAGGTCGGACAGGGCCGCCCGGGCGGCGGCCTCCTGGTGCGGAGCGGTGCCTGCGGGGACTTCGGTGAAGGAGACCGAAGCGGCAGAGGCAGTGCTCGTCATCTGGGCACCTCCCTCCCTTCCATGACGGGTGGCACGTGGCGGAGGGTTCCCGCCGACTGGACGCGCCAATATGTCCAACGTGTCGGAGAGTCAAATGTTCCCTGTCTCGATTGGATATCGGACAGAGTGGCATGGATCACTGGGTGATCAGTGGCCAGGGGCGACCGGGAGCGGGTAAGGGAGCTCGCTTCCGACACGGCGGGACGGGGCCCCCACGGGCCGGGCGCGGGAGAGGGCACGGGGCCGGGAACGCGTGGACCGATGGCTCTCGCCAACTGCGGACCTCCTTGGGAAAGAGGGGCCGTGGGACCGGATACACAGGTAGACGTCGGAGGACTTCCGGAAGTTCCCCGACCTTTCCGGCACACCGCGCGCGGAGTGCGGGCGGGGCCGTCGGCGGGGGGCCGTCCGTGTAACCGGGTCACCTGGTGCGGGGTGTCGGCGGTGTCGACCGTCGTACCCGCTGAGGTCAGGGTCCCATGTGTTCGGAGTGCACCGGTAACGCCGGTTCGGCGAAGGGGGTGCCGGAGGCCGGCTCCGGGCGGATGGCCGGCCGCGTTCTGCGTCCGGGGCGGGCCGGTGCCGGGGTCTACCACCGGAGAAAAGAAGTGTTCTCGATCTTTTCTTGTTTCATGACGATGACCAAGGAAAAACCCGCGGCGCGTGGTTTTGTCGGTGTCGGCGGCGTCTGCACGTGCTGGTGCCGAAACGAAAAGGCGCGTTCGGTCCGAATGCCGGTCGGCACTGGAGGGTGTGCCGCGCCAGCCGGACCGGCGTCGTGCGGGGCGCCGACCGCTCTCCCGGGGCGGAATGTTCTTTTTCGTGGGAATATCGGGTTCGGCTGAGGCCGAGGACCTCACCGCGGTCCGGATCTTCGCCACCAGGGGAACGCCGGTCGCCGGGGCCGGGCCCGCACCTGTCGGAGCGTTCGGCGCAAGGGGCGCTCCCGCGCAGCCGCGGAAAATCCTGGACGGCCGTTTCGGTCGTGGGACCGCGGAGCTCCGGGACCGGTGGAGAGGAAAAATCTGTTCCTTCTGCCGCTCGGGTGACCCGCGGACGGGAGGATCAGCCCAAACGCTCGGGAAGGCGTTCCCCAGTCGTCCTCCGGTCTCGTCGGCGCCCGTTTCCGGCCGGTGCGGGACGACGGGCGAATTCTCCCCGTTCCCCGGGGCGCCGTCCGCTCAGGCGCCGGGCGCGGGCGTGCGCAGGGCGACCAGGTCGGGCTTGCCCGAGGCCAGCATCGGCAGCCCCTCGCGTACCTCCAGCTCGTGCGGCGCCGCGTAGGCGGGCAGGCGTTCGCGCACCCACGAGCGCAGCTCCTCCAGCGTCGGCGGGTCGGTCGGGTCGGCGGCGACCACGACCGCGCACACGCGCTGGCCCCACTCGGGGTCGGACCTGCCCACGACCACCGACTCGGCCACCGCGGGGTGCGCCAGGAGCAGGTCGTTGACCTGGGCGGGCACCACCTTGTGCCCGCCGGTGTTGACCACCTCGTCCGCCCTGCCCAGCACCCGCAGACGGCCGCTCCCGTCGATCCGCCCCAGGTCGTTGGTGCGCAGCCACCGGCGGCCGTCCGCGTCGGTGACCAGCGCACCCGGGTCGGAGGCGACGCCCGGGGCGAGGCGGTAGCCCGTCAGCAGCATCGGGCCCGACAGCAGGATCCGGCCGGGCGCCCCGGGCCCGTCGCCGTCCACGCGTACCCGGGCGCCGTCCAACGCGAGCCCGTCGTAGACGCAGCCGCCGCAGGTCTCGGTCATGCCGTAGGTGGTCACCACCCGGCCGCCGGCGTCGCGGGCCGCCGCCAGGAGGGCGGGTTCGGCGGCCGCGCCGCCCAGCAGGATCGTGCCGAACGCCGACAGGTCCGTCCCGGCCGACAGCAGGCGGCGCAGCTGGGTCGGGACCAGGGACACGTGCGGGCGCAGGCGGGCGGCCAGGTCGGCGACGGTGCCGACGTCGAACGGGGCGTGCACCGCCTCGGTACCGGTGGCCAGGGCCCGCAGGATCACCTGGAGGCCGGACACGTGACCGGCGGGCAGGACGCACAGCCACGCGTCGCCCCGCGCCGCGCCGATCCGCGCCACCGAGGCCCGCGCCGAGGCGCGCAGCGCGGAGCCGGACAGCTCCACGCCCTTGGGGCGACCGGTCGACCCGGAGGTGGTGATGACCAGGGCGGTGTCGGGGGCGACCGGAGGTCCGCCGTCGAGCCCGGTGACGCCGTCCGGGGTCAGCAGGGACGAGGGCCGCATCGCGGCGACGAGCTCGGCCGCGCGGGTGTCGGGGGTCCCGTCGGGGATGGGCAGGAGGGCGGGACCGTGCCCGTCCAGGGCGCGCGCCACCAGGTCGCCCAGGCGACCCGGGTCCAGGCCCCGGACGGCGCGCAGGGGACGGCCGCCCGCGGAGGCGGTCGCCGGCTCGGGGAATATCTCTGCTGTCTCCGGTACCACGCGGACAGCCTACGCCCGAGTAGCCTGTCGGGAACCCCGCCGGGCGGCGTTCCGGGGGCGTGCCCACGTCACCCGGCTCGCCTGGCACAATGCGTAGGGTCGACGCGTGGACGCGGTCGCCCGTGTCCGCGCCGTCCCCAGTGTCCCCGTGAGGAGAAGCAGAAGCCGTGAGCAGCGTGATCGACTGGCAGCGGTCGGGCGAGTATTCCGACATCATCTACGAGACCGCGGAGGGTATCGCCAAGATCACGATCAACCGCCCCGAGGTCCACAACGCCTTCCGGCCCCAGACCCTGTTCGAGCTCCAGGACGCGTTCAACGTCGCCCGGGACGACTCCGAGGTCGGCGTGATCATCTTCACCGGAGCCGGTGACCAGGCGTTCTGCTCGGGTGGTGACCAGAAGATCCGTGGCGAGGACGGCTACATCGGCGACGACGCCGTGGCCAAGCAGGGCATCGGCCGCCTCAACGTGCTCGACCTCCAGGTGCAGATCCGCCGCCTGCCCAAGCCGGTGGTCTGCATGGTCGCCGGGTGGTCGATCGGCGGCGGCAACGTCCTCCAGGTCTGCTGCGACCTCACCATCGCCGCCGACAACGCCAAGTTCGGGCAGACCGGACCCAAGGTCGGTTCCTTCGACGGCGGTTACGGCTCCTGGCTGCTGGCCCAGACCGTCGGCCTGAAGAAGGCCCGCGAGATCTGGTACCTGTGCCGCCAGTACAGCGCGCAGGAGGCGCTGGACATGGGCATGGTCAACACCGTCGTGCCGCTGGCGGACCTGGAGAAGGAGACCGTCGGGTGGGCGCGTGAGATGCTCACCAAGTCGCCGCTGGCGCTGCGCATGGTCAAGGGCGCGATCAACGCCGTCAGCGACGGCGCCGCGGGCATGCAGCAGTTCGCCGGGGACGCCACGATGCTCTACTACATGAGCGAGGAGGCCCAGGAGGGCCGGGACGCGTTCAAGGAGAAGCGCCGTCCGGAGTTCGACAAGTTCCCGCGCCGCCCGTGACCACCGCCCCCGAACCCGGCCCGGAGGACGGGCTCACCCGGGGGCGCGCGTTCGCGATCGGGCTGCGCAACCGGTTCCGCGGCATCACCGTGCGCGAGGGCATGCTCGTGCGCGGACCGGCGGGGTGGGGTGAGTTCTCCCCCTTCGCCGAGTACGGACCGCGCGAGTCGTCGCGCTGGTGGGCGGCCTGTCACGAGGCCGCCCACCGGGGGTGGCCCGCCCCGGTGCGCGACCGGGTGCCGGTCAACGTGACCGTGCCCGCGGTGGACCCCGAGCGGGCCGCCGCGATCGTCCGCGCCGGGGGCTGCGCCACGGCCAAGGTGAAGGTGGCCGAGCGGGGCCAGGACCCGTCTGAGGACCTGGCCCGCGTGGAGGCCGTGCGCGCGGCGATCGGCCCCTCGGGGCGGGTGCGCGTGGACGCCAACGGCGCCTGGGACGTCGACACCGCCGTGCGGATGGTCCGTGCGCTGGACCGGTTCGACCTGGAGTACGTGGAGCAGCCCTGTCCGACCCTGGACGAACTGGCCCGGGTCCGGCGACGCGTCGAGGTGCCCGTGGCGGCCGACGAGTCGATCCGCCGTGCCGAGGACCCGCTGCGCGTCCGGGCCGCCGACGCCGCCGACATCGTGGTGCTCAAGGTGCAGCCGCTGGGCGGGGTGCGCGCGTCCCTGCGCGTGGCCGAGGCGTGCGGTCTGCCGGTGGTGGTCTCCAGCGCCGTGGAGACGTCGGTGGGTCTGGCCGCGGGGGTGGCGCTGGCGGCCGCGCTGCCGGAGCTGCCCCACGCGTGCGGCTTGGCGACCATGCAGATGCTGACCGCTGACGTCACCTCCCAACCCCTGCTGCCCGAGGACGGGTACCTGCCCGTGCGCGCCGTGTCGGTCGACGAGGAGCGGCTGCGTTCGGTGGAGACCGATCCGTCGGCCTGGCGTGCCCGCGCCGAGGCGGCCCGGGCGGCCGGGGGATGGCCGGGCCCCTGAACGGTGCGACGCGGCGGTCCCCCGGAGCGGGGGAGCGCCCCGCTCGTACGCGTTCGCCGGAGCGCCGCCGGCGGGGGTGAGGGTCGCAGATCACAGTCGCGACCCGCCAGCGCACCCCGGTGAACACGGTTCACTGGAAAGACCGGGTCCCGTGCGGCCACCGGGGGTCGGGCACACGCCGATCCGGGGCCGCGCGAAGATGGAGTCGGCGGTGACCAGCGCACACCGGACAGGCCGGTGCGGTGGTATCCGCCAGGAGGGGATCGGGCCGTGGCGCGGCGCACCCGTGACCAGAACGAGCCAGAGCGACCGAGTACGCGCGAGGACGCGGGGTGGGAGGTGACCGAGGTGGTGACGTCCGGTCGCGCTCCTCGCCGCCCGGCCACCGGTCGCCCCGACCGCGCCGCAGCCCTGGGCACCGACCAGGGCACCCACGACCGGTACCCCCGCACCCGCGAGCGGGCTGACGGCAACCGCGACACCACCCGCAAGGAGGCAGGGGCGTCCCTTCCGGTCCACGAAGGCCCGGGACCTGGCCCCGAGAACCCGATGAATCCGTCTACCGCCCTGGCCCGGGTCCTCGTCGACGAGCTGGCCCGATGCGGCCTGGAGGAGGCCGTGGTCGCGCCGGGGTCGCGCTCGACGCCGCTCGCGCTCGCCCTGGTCGCCCACCCCGGCATCCGCGTCCACGTGCGCGTCGACGAGCGTTCGGCGTCCTTCCTGGCACTCGGCCTGGCCCGGGTCTCGCGACGTCCGGTGGCGGTGGTGTGCACCTCGGGTACCGCGGCCGCGAACTTCCACCCGGCGGTCATGGAGGCCGACGAGAGCGGGGTGCCGCTGCTCGTGCTGACCGCGGACCGGCCGCCCGAACTGCGCGGGACGGGCGCCAACCAGACGGTCGACCAGATCGGGCTCTACGGCGGCGCCGTGCGCATGTTCACCGAGGTCGGCACGCCGGACCCGGTTCCCGGCATGGTGCCGTACTGGCGGTCGCTGGTCTGCCGCGCCTGGAGCGCGTCCGTCGACCGCCGCCCCGGCCCCGTCCACCTCAACGTGGCCTTCCGCGAGCCCTTGACCCCCGACGGCCCGTCCTCCACCCCGTGGACCGAACCGCTGGACGGCCGGGCGCAGGGCCGACCCTGGATCAACCGCCCCGGTCTCCCGGCCGAACCGGCACCGTACGCGCTGCCCCCGGTCGAGCGTGGTGTGATCGTGTGCGGTGACGGCGACTACGACCCGGTGCCGTTCCTGGCCCTGTCCGAGCTGACCGGATGGCCGCTGCTGGCCGAACCCACCTCCAACGCGCGCCGGACCGGAGCCCTGTCCGCCTACCGCCAACTCCTGGCCTCGTCGCGCTTCTCGGCCGCGCACCCCCCGGAACTGGTGGTCAGCGTGGGGCGGCCCAACCTCTCGCGGCAGATCCAGGCCTACCTGCGGCGGGCCCTGCGGCACGTCGTGGTGACCGCCTCCGCCGTCGGCGACCCCTGCGCCGGTCTGGCCGACGCCTTCTCCGACCCCGCGCGCACCGCCACCGACGTCGTCGCCGCCGTCGCCCCGCCCGAGGGGCTGTCGTGGGACCAACCCCGGCGCACCGAATGGTCGCGGTCCTGGTGGCTGGCCGAGGAGGCCGCCCGCGCGGCCCTGGACCGGGTGCTGGACTCCGAGGAACTGATCAGTGAGCCGCGTCTGGCCCGCGACCTGGTCTCGCAGGTGACCGCGGGATCCCTGCTGTTCGCCGGGTCCAGCATGCCCATCCGCGACCTGGACGCCACGATGCGGGCGCGCTGCGGGGTGCGGCTGGTGGGCAACCGCGGGGTGAGCGGGATCGACGGGACGGTGTCCACCGCCGTGGGGGCCGCGCTGGCGCACGAGAGGCAGGACGGGGGGCGCTCCTACGCCCTGCTCGGCGACCTGGCGATGCTGCACGACCAGAACGGGCTGATCATCGGCCCCGGTGAGCCCAGACCGGATCTGGCGATCGTGGTCGTCAACAACGACGGCGGCGGGATCTTCTCCGGGCTGGAGCAGGCGGGGCACCCGGACTTCGAGCGCGTCTTCGGAACCCCGCACGGGGTGTCGATGGAGCGCGTGGCGGCCGTGGCCGACCTGCCCTACACACGTCTGGAGTGGGCGGCCGATCTGCCCAAGGCCCTGATGGGCGAGGGGCTGCGGGTGGTCGAGGTGTGTACCGACCGCTCCCACAGCGCCGCCCTGCGCCGCCGGTTGCAGGCGGCCGTGGACGAGGCGGTCGACCCGCTCGTGTGATCCCCCGGCCACCGCTCCCGGCACGGATTCCAGGGTTGCGCCGGGGGCGATGGGGGAAGGAGGCCCACAAGGGACCGGCGGGAAACCTGATCCCCGGGGGGCGTGCGTGGCGAGGTCGATCACGATGAACTACGTGCTGCACATGACCGAACTGGCCCGGTGGCGGGGCGGGTCCGGAGATGTGGCGCCGGACAGCCTGCACACCGACGGGTTCGTCCACGCCTCCCCGAACGAGCACGCGATGCTCGCGGTGGCCAACAGCCTGTACCGGTCGGCGAGCGAGCCGTTCTGCGTTCTGGTGGTCGACACCATGCGGCTGGCCTGCGAGGTGCGGTGGGAGGCTCCGTCCGCGCACCTGCCGCTGGACGAGGAGTTCGGCGCCGTGCTCGACGACGAGATCCTCTTCCCCCACATCTACGGCGCGATCCCCCGCGAGGCGGTCGTGGGGGTGCGTTACCTCAGACGCGAGCCCCCGGGCGTGTTCACGGCCGTCGACCAGCGCGGGTCGACGGCCGAGGCGCTGGACCTGTTCCCGCACCCCGAGGGCGGGTGGTTCCGCGCCACCTGGCGCAGCGGGGTGTACGTGCGGCCGGAGGGCTACGAGGCCGACCGGGAGACGGCGTCGGCGTTGCAGTACCTGCTGTGTCCCGGGGAGCGCTGCCGGTGGCACCGGCTGCGCTCGGCGCAGATGTGGTCGTTCTGCCGGGGCGGGCCGACGCTGATCGAACTGGGCGGGAGCGGGCCCGAGCCCGAGGCGCGGGAACGGTACACGCTGGGCCCGCACGCGGAGGCGGGACAGTCGCTCCAGGTGCTGGTGCCCGCGGGGACGTGGCAGACCGCGCGCACGCTCACCGCGGAGGAGACCCTGTCCACGTGCTTCACCTCGCCCGCGTTCGAGTTCGAGGACCTGGAGGTCGCCGACCCGGGCGGCAGCCTGTGCTTCCCGCGCTTCGAGTTCCACCTGTGAACCGGGCCGCGGCTCGGGTCGCTCAGCCTCCGGTTCCGGACCAGCGGTGGCGGGCCAGGCGCAGGACCCACGCGCCCGCCGCGTAGGAACCCAGGGCGGCCGCGGAGGGGGCGTCCACCCCGCTCTGCCCCGCACCGGCCATGGCGGTGCCGGTGAGTCCGGCCAGCACCGCGGCCAGGGCGGACACGATCAGGGCGCGCCAGGCCGCGTTCCCGGCCGGTGACCGGGTCCGCGCGCTGATCCGCCACCCGGTGCTGGAGGGGGCGGTGCGCACCTCGACCCCGCCGAAGACGACCACGAGCACCGACAGCACCAGGGCGACCGCGACCAGCCAGGGCACCCGTTGCAGCAGCCACGCGGCCGAGCCCACCGGCCACTGCGCCAGCAGGCCGGTGCCGTACAGGGCGGCTCCGGTGATGACCGCGGCGCTCATGTGCCACAGGAACAGCGTCAGCACCACCGAGTTCACCGCCACGACCGCCGTCCAGGGGCCGGGGCGCCGCAGCAGCCGCCGCGCGGGGGGCGCCAGCCACAGCACGACCGCGGTCTGGGTCAGGCCGAGGACCAGCAGCGCGAACGTCGGCGGCGTGGTGTTGCCCAGCGCCTCGCCCGGCACGGTCACCATGCTGGTCGGGTAGGGGCCCGGTACGGTCAGCCCCAGCAGCAGCGCGAACCCGCACAGGGCGGTCGCGGCGGCGACGAGGGGGCGCGGCCGGGACCAGCGGTCCCGCCACAGGAACCCGAGCTGGTGCATGGTCAGCCAGACCAGCAGGTGGTTGGCCTGGCCGACGAGGGGGAGGCCGAGGCCCAGCCGCGCTGCGTCCAGGGCGGGGACGAGTCCGACGAGCACCAGCGGCACCGCCGCTCCCCACCGGCGGTGCAGTCCGTGCGTCAGCGGGACCAGGACGACCACGCTCAGGTAGGCGGCCAGGAACCACAGGGGGATGGCGGCGGCCCACACCGCCAGGCCGACGAGGTCGGACGGGGTCCCCAGCAGCAGCGCTCCGAGCGCGGCCGTCCACACGGCGCCGAGGAACACGCTGGTCGGGCGGAGCAGGCGGTCCGTGCGTCCCAGCACCCAGCCGAGCGAGTCGCCGCCCCTGTCCCGGTGCGAGGTCAGGGAGGCCGCGTTGGCGTACCCGCCGACCAGGAAGAACACCGGCATGACCTGGAACGGCCAGGTCATCGGCCGGGTCCAGGCCAGGATGCCCAGGGCGTTGCGTCCGGTGACGCCGTCGCCGGAGGTCACCACCACCACGGCCAGCCAGTGGCCCAGCACCACCAGCACGATGGCCAGCGCGCGCAGCAGGTCCACGTAGCGGTCGCGGCGCTCCGGCGTCGAGCGCGCGGTCTCCCGTATCCGGGTGAGGACCGCTGGGGTTCTGGGGTGCCAGGTGCGGGGCATGGGACGCGACCACCGATCCGGGTCCGACGGTTTCACGCCGTGTAGTGAATCCTTTTCATCCTGAATCCGCAGTTCACAGGCTCACACCGACTGCGCGAAACCACCCCTGGCATAAAGAAGCCCCTGGTAGGCGGGGCAACAGCCGAGAGGAGCCGAACCCCGAGGGTTCTCATGCCGTTCTATCGCGCTGTCCTGCCGTTGTCACGTCGCCCCCTGGACCCGGTCCGACAAGCCCTGCCCGTCCCGGCCCATCCGTACGGGGAGGAGCCGGTCGCCCACCCGCTCGGCAGAGCCCCATCCTCGGGCAGGGACTACGTCGCACCCCCGGGAGCGGCCACGGACGCGTGGTCGCGGCCCCGCCCTCATCACCTGCGACCGTGGAGCGGCCGACCGGCCCTTCAACTCGCCCCAGCACACAACACGGCATGAACATCCAGGTCGTGGCGGCACCCGATGGTGATCCCCCGGTAATCCCCCGGGCGTCGCATGCTCCGCTGGGATCGGTGCGCGGTACACGCGCCTCCCGGGTGTGGAGGATCGTCGGGCGGATCACCGCCGCAGGTCCGCCCGGACCGGGCGACAAGGGCCACGTGGGGCTCGGGCCGGTCCGGGCGCGGGCGTCGGTAGTCTGCCGTCGCACACGTGACGGAAACGGGGTATCGATGGACAGGCCGGACGGCCACGACGTGACCGAGGAAACCAGACCCGAAGGGGAGAACGAGGCGCAGGCGCAGGACACGCCCCAGGGGCAGGACTCCGAACAGGACAGCGCCGCCGCAGCCCCGGCCGACCTGGCCCTGCAAGCGGACTGGTCCTCGCTGTTTGACCGGGTGTTCACCACCTGGGTGCGACGACTGTGGGGCCTGCTCGTGGTGACGGCCGTGCCCGTACTCCCGGCCACGCTGCTGGGCCAGGCCCTGATGGTGGCGCCCGCCCGGGACGGCGCCTACCTCAACGGTGCCCTGGAATCGGCCGTCGACCCGCTGGCGCCCTCCAACCTGGTCGCGACCGGGGTCCTCGTGGTGCTCGCCCTGGCAGCCGCACCGATCGCCGTGGGAGGCTCCACCCTGCTGGGTACCGCCGCGCTGCTGGGGCGTCGGATCTCACCGCGCCAGGCCTGGCAGGGGGCGCGGCGCCGCTACTTCGCCGTGGTGACCTGGATCCTGTTGCTGATCGGTCTGGTGGGCGGGTTCGCGGCGCTGTTCCTGTGGGCCCTGATGTCGGACTGGCCGCCGGTGCTGACAGGGCTGGCGCTGCTCACAGTTTTGATACTGGTGTTGACTCCGGTGACGGTCTCGCTGCCGCTGGCGCTGGTGGAGGGACACGGCCCCTTCCGGGCCGTGCTGGAAGCCGCCCGTCTGGCCCGGCAGCGGTTCAGGACCCACCTGATGCTGGTCTGCCTCTCCTACGGGGTGACGCTGCTGGCGGGAGCGGGGCTGGAATGGGCTCTGGTGCGGTGGACGGACCTGGTGGACGGCAGCCCCGTGCTGACGGCCACCACCGTCCTGACCGGTCTGCTGGTGGCGCCGCTGTCGCTGCTGCTGGCCTGTGCCCCCGTGGCCTACTCCGGAACCCCGAACTCCGGCAACCCCTTCACCACGCCACCGCCCGCCCGCTACGACGAGCGCGGCAGACTCGTCAGCCTGCCGCGTGAGGAGCCCGGATACGTGGACCAAGGGCCCGCGCGCGATGTGGACCTGGTCCGGGCCGGTGAGCGACTACCCGAACCTGTACGCCCTGCTTCCGGTCGCTTCTCCGACTCGGCCGTGGGCGGGCACCGGATGCTCGTGGTCCCGGCCCTGGTCCTGGTGGTGGTCGGCGTTCCGCTGCTGGGGCCCGCCCTGGTGGCAGCCAACCCGTTCGGCCTGCCGCAGTTGGCCGCCCAACCCGTCCGCGGCGTCAGCGACGACGCCCTGTCGGTGAGCGTGGAACCCACTGGGCAGGGCGCGGTGATCGGTGTGGCTGCCGACGAGGTGGCCCTGGAGGTGTGCGACCCCGAGTGCGAGCTGGCGCGCGAGATCCAACGGACCTGGAAGGGCAGCGGCGTGCGGGTCCACGACGGCGGCGCACTGTGGACCGTCTGGCGCGAATACGAACACGAGGACGCGGGCCTGGATGATGCCGAACGTTACGCCCCGCACCCGGACTCGGGGCTCTACCTGCTCTCCTGCGCCGACATCACCGACTGCCAAACCCCGGACCGGGAAGTCCAGATCCGCCAGTTCACGGGCGACCACTTCGACCCCGTCTCCGCGGTTGCTCCGCTGGCCGACGGGCGGCTGCTGGTGGCCTCCTACGTGCGTCCCTACGACCCGCCCGAACTCCCCGCGACCATCGAGGAGGACGAGGGCGGGCTGCGGCTGCACCTGTGCGAGGACACCGCCTGCGCCGAGGCCGAGGTGACCCTGTTCCCGCCCGAGATGACCGTGGGCGGCTTCCTGGTCAACGGCGAGTTCCTGGCCCTGGCCGCCTCCGCCGAGGGCGGGTACGCGATGGCCGTGACCGACACCGCCCGCGGATCGCTGTCCATGGTGGCCTGCGCCGAGGCGGTGTGCGACGAACCACGGGTCACCCGGATCCACGGGGACCGGTTCCACTCCGAGCACGAGGGCCGCCTGCGCGGCCGGTTCGGGGCCCGCGTGGAGTTTCGCTCCGACGGCACACCCGTCCTGACCTACCGGGACCCCCACGGCGGCCGCGCCCACCTGGTGGACTGCCAGGACGCGCTGTGCACCGAGTTCACCGACACCGCCGTCACCGGCCCCGGCTGGGCGCGCCCCGTCCCGGGCCTGGCGGTGGACACCCAGGACCGGGTCCACCTACTGACCCCCGACTTCGCCCAGGAACGGCTGGTCCTGCTGTCCTGCCTGGACCGCTCCTGTGCACAGACCACGTCCACCCCGCTGCTGGAACTGGGTGAGGAGGAACCGTCCCTGACCTCTTTGACCCTGGACGAGCGCGACCGCCCGCACATGCTCTGGGGGCAGGGGCAGGTGGATCCGCGTTTGATGGGCGGGGTCGACTTCGAGGCCCAGGCCCAGTACCTGCGCTGCACACGACCGCTCTGCGGATCCGGAAGCTGACACCCCCTGATCCCGGCCCCACTCCCGAAGATGGGCGCGGGGCCGCTTCCGTGCCCGGGGGTCAGTAGTCCACCGCGAAAAGGCGGGGTGCGACGCACGTGACGCCGCCGGTGGGGGCGTCCAGCGCGGGCGGGCGCAGACCGTCCGGAGCACAGCCCACATACACCCCGACGACCGCGCCGTCGGGGTCGGTGTAGGCGGTCAGGTGTGCGGCCCCCGCGGCCAGCCCCTCCAGGGGTTCGGCGTCCACCCCGGGGCCGGTGGGCCGGATCGGGAGCAGGTCGTACTCATCGGAAGGCATAGCAGCGGCCTGGCCCGGCGGGTCCTGGCGTTCGGCCCCGTAGAGGTCCAGCAAGGCAGCAGGGTCGACCTGACCGTCCTGGTCCAGGACCTGCCCGGTGTCGGCGTCCAGGGCCCGGTAGCCGTCCTGGTCGTGCACGACCACCCGGGGTTCCTGCCCGCCGATGACAGAGACGACCTCTCCGCGCTCGGGGTGGGTCCACAGCACCTGGCCGTCGGCGGGATCCGCGGCGGTGATCCGCTCCTGACGGCAGATGTCCTCCCCGGGGCCGCAGCCGGGCGTGTCGAACA
Source organism: Nocardiopsis sp. KDC1DS13DA1 (assembly GCF_055632325.1). Taxonomy (NCBI): domain Bacteria; kingdom Bacillati; phylum Actinomycetota; class Actinomycetes; order Streptosporangiales; family Nocardiopsidaceae; genus Nocardiopsis; species Nocardiopsis sp. KDC1DS13DA1. The sequence continues at coordinate 122,477 of NZ_JBVMUY010000036.1, read as the reverse complement.
GCAGTGGCCCGCCCGGGACGGCCCAGGGTTCCCCCTCCGTCCCGACCTCCTCGGGAAAGTCGAACTCGGCGGTCTGTTCCCCTCCGGTGACCACGGTGACGTAGGCGGTCTCGTCCTGGGGGGTGTGCGCCAGGTACAGGGTGTCATCGGCCCAGGCCTGGGAGCTGGCCGAATCCAACCGGGCGGACCAGGCCACCTGGCCGGTGGCCGCCTCCACCACGACGTAACGGGGGTCCTGCCCGCTGTCACGCGGCAGACGCTCACGCAGGACCAGATGCGTGTCGTCAGCGGCCAGGACACCCCCGTGTTCGAGGTCGGCGGGCAGGTTCGGCTCCAGCACCCGGGCCCCGTCACGGCCCACCTGCGCAAAGCGCAGGGGCACCCGGTCGTCTGGGTCCTCGGGGGCGATGGCCACCAGGGTCGATCCGACCATCCGCAGCTGCGCGACGTCGATCCCCACGGGCTTGGTCCACAATGTGGCGGCGGTAGCGGCATCCACCGCCACGACCCTGTCGCCCGTGTGCAGGTACAGCACCCCGCCGTCCTCCACCGCCCCGGGGAAGGGATAGGCGTGGTCCAGCCACTGCTCGGCGGGCTTGAGCAGCGGTGCGCTCTCCTCGTAGCGCTCCAGGTAGAAGTCGCCTTCCAACGGCCGTGACCAGCGCACCGCACCCGCCTGGCCACAGTCACCGGATTCGGTGCAGGTGAGAACGGTGTCGGGGCTGATCGCCGACGGCTCGGGCGGCTCGGGCTCCTCCTCCTGGCCCCACACCGAACAGGAGGACAGCACCAGGACACAGGCGAGCGCGAACAGAGGGGTCGTACGGGACGGGGAGAGCATGCGCCGCATCGTAGCGGCACACCCACCGCGGTTCGTGGCGAGCCCGGTCTCGCTGGCCGCCACACTGGTGGTCCTGGGGTCCTGTTCGTGCTGGGGCCCTGGGCGCGTCAGCTTGACCACCGATCGCACGGGGGGTCGGCCGCGCCCTGAGCGGTGTATGGGAGCGCTTCCAAAAACCCGCGGAACCCCCTTGCCGCGAACTGGGGGCATCTGTAAGGTTTGTGTCCCATTCACTCCGTGACGCCGTGGTGGCACGGTGTCAGGTGGATGGGTCGCGCGACTCCCCCCACCCCCAGCCGAGCCGGGCCGATCCACGCACGCGGCCCCACGCGGTGGCCGCCGACCGCGAGGCCCGGGCGCGCAGTTTGGAGCTGCCGGATGAGCCCGACCACCTTCCCCCCAAGCCCCCACGCCCCCGGAACCCTCCGGACCCGTCGACCCCGCCAGCCGCGCCGCCGCGGCCCGGGCGTCCTCTCGGCGGCCGCGGTCGCCGTTCTGGCGGTGGTGGGGCTGGCCGCCCCGCAGAGCGTCGCCCCGGCGGAGGCCCGGGTCGCCCACGCCTCCCCGTCCTCCCCGACGGCACAGGCCGCACCCGGCGACCTGGTCTGGGCCGACGAGTTCGACGGGCCCGCCGGAAGCGCTCCCGACCCCGCCAGGTGGCGGCACGAGACCGGCGACCACGGCTGGGGCAACGCGGAACTCCAGAACTACACCACCAGCCGGGCCAACTCCGCGCTCGACGGGAACGGCAACCTCGTCATCACCGCGCGGCGGGAGAGCGACGGCTCCTACACCTCCGCCCGGATGACCACCCAGGACCGGTTCGAGCGCGCCTACGGCCGTTTCGAGGCACGCGTCCGCATCCCCGAGGGGCAGGGCATCTGGCCCGCCTTCTGGATGCTCGGGGACAGCTTCCCCGGCACCCCCTGGCCCGACTCCGGTGAGATCGACATCATGGAGAACATCGGCCGCGAACCCCATCTCGTGCACGGCACGGTGCACGGACCGGGCTACTCGGGTGCGGAGGGCATCGGCGCGTCCTACGCCCACCCCCAGGGCTGGGCGTTCGCCGACGACTTCCACGTCTTCGCCGTCGACTGGACGCCCGACGCCATCACCTGGTCCGTGGACGGCGTCGCCTTCCAGACCCTCACCCCCGCCGACCTGGGCGGCGACCCCTGGGTCTTCGACCACCCGTTCTTCATGATCCTCAACGTCGCGGTCGGCGGCACCTGGCCCGGCTACCCCGACGGGACCACCCGCTTCCCCCAGCAGATGCTCGTGGACTACGTCCGCGTCTACGACAACGGCGCCGGATCCGGGGCACCGACCGGTACCATCACCGCGCCCACCGGTATCTGCGTGGACGTGGCGGGCGCGAACACCGCCAACGGGACCCCGATCCAGGTCGCGCACTGCAACGGCAACCAGGCCCAGCAGTGGACCATGGCGCAGGACGGCACGGTTCGCGCCTTCGGCAAGTGCATGGACGTCGCGGGCGGCGGCACCGCCGCGGGGACGGACGTGCAGTTGTGGGACTGCAACGGCACCGGCGCGCAGACGTGGACGTACTCCCCGGCCACACGGGAACTGCGCAACCCGCGGTCCGGGATGTGCCTGGACGGGCGCGGCGGGAGCCTGGCCGACGGCACGCGGTTGCAGATCTGGACCTGCAACGGGGCCCAGAACCAGCGGTGGACGGTACCCGCCTGACCGTCCGCGGCTTCGGTGCCGGGGTCCGGCCCACCCGGTCGGCCTCCGGCACCCCTCCGCAACGGCGGTCACCCCAGGCCGCGTCCGCCCTCGGAGCGTATGCCGCAACACCTGGTCTGGGTGCTCTTCCCGGGAGCATTCCGACCGTCCCCGGCGCACGTGTCCCATGCCCCGATCGCGGGCGGCCCCTGCGTTCCGCTTGCTGTGGAACCATGCTGGGCGGAGCGGACACGTGGCGCTGCGCGGCCCCCGACGCCGACCGACCCCCGGGTCCCACCAGTGCTTATGCTGTGACCCATGGTCGAACACCCGCGTCGGCCACCGTTGAGCGGCGACCTCGCCCAGCGCGTGGTCGACCTGATCGCTCCGACGATCAGCCACAACATCAACGTCATCGACGAGCACGGCACCATCATCGCCTGCCTGGACCCCTCGCGTCTGGGCACCCTCCACCGGGGTGCCCAACGGGTGATCGCCGAGGGGCGGGGCGTGCTCGTCACCTCCCCCGAACCGGGCACCTCCGACCGGCCCGGCGCCAACGAACCCCTCATGGTCGACGGCGAATTGCGCGGCGTGGTCGGCGTGACCGGCGACCCCAACGAGGTCGCGCCGCTGGCCCGGGTCGTGGCGCTGACCGTCCAACTCCTCATCGCCCAGGAGCACGAACAGGACGCGGCCACCCGCCGCCACACCGAGGCCCGCGACCTCGTCGCCGCCCTCAGCTCGGGCACCACCGACCCCGACGACGCGCGGTCCCGCCTGTCCGCCGCCGGACTCGCCCCGCCCTGGTCGCTCACCCTCTGGACGGCCGCCAGGCCGCGCGAGGACGGCGCCGCCGCGCCACCCGCACTCGCCGAGACCGCGACGGCCCGCGTCAACGCCGACCCCGGACACCGGGCGGCCGTCCTGCACGGTGCCCTCTGGCTGGTCGGATCCGGTACCGCTCCCGCACCCGACTCCCTCGGCCTGTCGGCGGACAGCCGCCACACCGCCACCGAGCCCACCGGTGACGTCGGCGCCCTGCTCGCGTACGCCGAGGAGTCCCGGGCGCTGTGCCGCCACGCCCGGCTCATCCCGCCCCTGGGCACCGCCGAACCGTGGTCGCGGGCGATGGCCGTGGCCGTCGCCCATCTGCCGCCGCGCGTCCTGCGCCACCTGGCCGGGCTCGCCTCGGAGCTGAACGCGGCCCAGCGGCGCACCGTGATGGCGGTGGCCTCGACCACCTCGATGCGCGCCGCCGCCGACTCCCTGTACGTCCACCGCAACACCCTGCTCCAGCGGGTGGACCGGATCCGGACCATGACCGGGCTGGACATCCACCGCGCCGACCAGCTGGCCACGCTGAGGATGGCCCTGTACGCGTGTGACGCTTTGGGCTGATCGCACACAGGACGCACAGAAAGTCCCAGGAAGACTGGGCGGTTGGCCGTCGAATCGCACGGTTGACGTGTTTAGGCTCTCGTGCATGTCCAGCGCGTTTCACACACATCACGGTGTCGCACCCGTCCGTGTCGCCGTCGTCCCGGACTCGTTCAAGGGCAGCGCCCGCGCCGTGGACGTGGCCGCGGCGATGGCCCGGGGGGTGGAGGAGGCCTTCACCGACTCGGGGTACAAGGTCGCCGTCGACCGTCTGCCCTTCGCCGACGGCGGTGAGGGCACCCTCGACGCGCTGCTCGGCGCCTGGGGCACGACCGCGGTCACCGTGGACACCACCGACGCCCTCGGCCGACCGGCCGAGGCCCGCTACGGCCTCTCGCCGGACGGTCGGACAGGGGTGATCGAGGCCGCCGAGGCCAACGGCCTGCCCCTGGTCAGCGACGTCCCGCTCCGCCCGCTGGCCGCCGGTACCCGGGGCGTCGGCCCCCTGGTGACGGCTCTGCTGGACGCGGGCGTGGCGGAGATCCTGCTGTGCATCGGCGGTTCGGCCACGACCGACGGCGGTACCGGACTGCTCTCCGCCCTGGGGGCCCGGTTCCTGGCCGAGGACGGCTCGCAACTGCCGGACGGGGGAGGGGCGCTCGTCGACCTGGACCGCGTGGACCTGGCCACGCTCGACCCGCGCGCCCGGTCGGTGCGCTGGCGGATCGCCTGCGACGTCACCAACCCGCTGGTCGGCGACCGGGGCGCGGCGGCCGTCTTCGGTCCGCAGAAGGGCGCCACCCCCGGTGACGTCCGTCTCCTGGACGCCGGGCTGCACCGCCTGGCCGACGTGCTGGCCCAAACAGCCGGGACGGACGTGCGCGACCGTCCCGGGATGGGCGCCGCCGGGGGCCTGCCCGCGCCGCTGGCCGCGCTCCTGGGCGCCGAACTCGTCCCCGGATCGGAGCTGGTGGCCGAGGTCCTGGACGCGCAACGGCTGCTCGGCGCCGCCGACCTGGTCCTGACCGGCGAGGGGTCCTTCGACGGCCAGTCGCTGGCGGGGAAGGTCGTCGACGCCGTCCGCCGCCTCACCCCGGAGGGGACGCCCGTGGTGGTGATCGCCGGAAGCGTCTCGGTCCCGCCCGAGGAGCTCCGGAGTTCGGGGATCACCGCGGCCTTCTCCATCGCCCGCGGGCCCGCCTCGCTGGAACGCATGAGGGAGGAGGTCCTGCCCGGCATCACCGAGGCGGCGTTCCACTGCTGCCGCCTCCTCGCGCACCGCCCCGCGTAACACGCACCGCCCCGCACAACCGCACGCACCGAAGGAATCCCGTTCGTGTCCTCCCTTCTCATCCTCCTCGTCCTGGTGGCGGGCATCGTCTTCGTCACCGCGCGCTGGAAGCTCAGCCCCTTCCTGGCGCTGATGGGCGCCGCCGTGCTCGGCGCCTTCGCCTTCCGCCTGCCGTTGGAGGAGATCGTCCCCACGGTGACCACCGCGTTCGGCGGCACCCTGGGCAACATCGGCCTGGTCATCCTGTTCGGCACCATGATCGGCATGATCCTGGAGCGCTCGGGCGCCGCGATCGCCATGGCCGAGGCACTGATCAGGGTGCTCGGCACCCGCTTCCCGAACCTGACGATGTCCGTCATCGGCTGGATCGTCTCCATCCCGGTGTTCTGCGACTCCGGGTACGTCATCCTCAACTCGCTGCGCAAGGCGGTCACCCTGCGCACGGGTGTGTCGGCGCTGGCGACCTCGATCGCGCTGATGACCGGTCTGTACGCGACGCACACGCTCGTACCGCCGACGCCGGGTCCGCTCGCCGCGGCCGAGAACATCGGGATCTCCGACAACCTCGGCATGATCATCGCCATCGGCGTCCCGGTCTCCGCCGTGGCGGCGCTCGCCGGTCTGGCCTACGCCCGCCTGTTCGCCCGCCGGGAGTTCACGCCGCTGCCCGCCGAGAGTGAGGAGGACATCTCCACGCAGACCTACGAGGAGCTGCGCGCGAGCTACGGCCGCCTGCCGGGCGCCTTCCACGCGTTCCTGCCCATCCTGCTGCCGCTGGTGCTCATCTGCGTCTCCTCGGTCGTCCAGCTCCCCGCCCGGCCGATCGGCGAGGGCGCCGCCTTCGCCGCCGTCACGTTCCTGGGCACCCCGCTCATCGCGCTCATCCTCGGCCTGCTGGTCGCGGTGACGCTGCTGAGGGGTGAGGGCAGGCTCGCCCTGTTCCACGAGCAGGTGCACGAGTCGATCCGGGTCGCCGCGCCGATCCTGTTGATCACCGGTGCGGGCGCCTCGTTCGGCGCCGTCCTCGCCGCCTCCCCGCTCACCGGCTTCCTGTCCGAGCACCTGACCGGACTGGGCATCGGCCTGGCCGTGCCGTTCCTCATCGCGGCGGCGCTCAAGACGGCGCAGGGCTCGTCGACGGTGTCGATCGTGAGCACCTCCGCGCTGGTCGCGCCGATGCTCGCCTCGCTCGGGCTCGACTCCCCCGAGGGCATGGTCCTGTCCGTGCTCGCCATCGGGGCGGGCGCGATGGTGGTCTCGCACGCCAACGACTCCTACTTCTGGGTGGTCTCCCAGATCAGCCGTATCCCGGTGCCGACCGCGTACCGGACCCTCACCGTGGCGACGGCCGTCGAGGGTGTGGCCGCGTTCGCCGCGATCCAGGTGCTGGGGTTCGTCCTGCTCTGACCCCGACCCGGGACGCCGTTCGCGCCCTTTCCGGTCCGGCCCCGCCGCCCGACCGGGGAGGGCGCGCGTGCGTCCGCGGGCAGGGCCGGGTGCCCCGGGGGACAGCGGCTTTCCCCTAGGTTCCCAACGGCACCCCGGTGTTACGTTCACCGGGCCGGTCCGGGGAGGGGAACACGCGACCCCGGCGCGGTCCACGGCGGTGCGATCCGCCCGTGGCGACCATCGGAAACGACCGCGTGTACGGGAGCTGTTCATGATCGTGGTGACAGGAGCGACGGGAAACGTCGGGCGACCGCTGGTCGGGGCCCTCAGCCAAGCCGGTGCGCGGGTCAGGGCCGTCGTGCGCAATCCGCCGGACGGCGGGGAGCCCGAGGGGGTGGAGTACCGCAGGGCCGACCTGACCGACGCCGAGAGCCTGCGCCCGGCACTGGAGGGTGCCGACGCGCTCTTCCTGCTCTTGGCCGGTGACCTGCTCGGCGGAGCCGTGGACCCGGCCGGCCTCGTCGGTCGGGTCCGGGCCGCGGGGGTGGGCCGTGTCGTCATGCTCTCCTCCCAGGCGGTGGGGACACGGCCGGAGGCGCCCGCCTACACCGGACTGCGGGAACTGGAGGACGCGGTCCGGGGGTCGGGGCTGGAGTGGACGATCCTGCGGCCGGGCGGTTTCCACACCAACGCCTACGCCTACGCCGGGTCGGTCCGCGGGCGGCGCACGGTGGTCGCGCCGTTCGCCGAGGTGGGGCTGCCGATGATCGACCCGGCCGACGTGGCCGCGGTCGCGTCGGTGGCGCTGAGCGAGGACGGGCACTCCGGGCGCACCTACGAGCTCACCGGTCCTGCGCTGGTCTCCCCGCGCCAGCAGGCCGAGGCGATCGGTGCGGCGCTGGGCACCGAGGTGGGTCTGGTCGAACTCACCCGGGAACAGGCCCGGGAGAACATGCTCGGGTTCATGCCGGAGCCGATCGCCGACGCCACACTCGCCCTTCTGGGGGAGCCGACGCCGGCCGAGCAGAAGGTGAGCGGGGACGTCGAGCGGGTCACCGGTCGAGCCCCCCGCGCCTTCGGGGAGTGGGCCGCCGACCACCGGATGGTTTTCCGGTGAGCCCGAGGGAACGCAAGGCGGACGGGACCACGGGCCGACCCGCCCGCGAGGTTCCGCGTCGGGCCGTGGGCCGTGCGGTCAGCGACCGGGGACAGGGCGCGGCGGCCCGTCGAACTCCCGCCGTGCCTGCTCGACCCGCCCCAGGTTGGCGGCTGACCAGTCGGCGAGTGTGGCGAAGAGCGGTGCCAGGCTGCGCCCCAGTTCGGTGATCTCGTACTCCACCCTGGGTGGAACCTCGGGGTGGTAGGTGCGACTGACCAGGCCGTCGCGCTCCAGTTGCCGCAGCCGTTGGGTCAGCACCTTGGGCGTGATGGTGGCGATACGGCGCTGCAACTCCACGAACCGCTGGGTGCCGTACTCGTTGAGGGTCCACAGGACCGGGGTGGTCCAACGGCTGAAGACGATGTCGACCACCGGCGCGATCGGGCAGGCCTGGTCGGGCGGGTTCGTCGCACTGCCGGTCATGGTGGCCCCTTCGGGAGATTCGCTTTCCTGAGGATACCCACTTTACTTCGCATACCGGGTTCGGGAGACGCGCGGTGGAGGGGGAGGGGCGGCCCGCGGGTCGCCCCTCCCCGTTCCGGTCAGGCGGTGAGGTCGTCGACGGTGCGCGCCACCGTGCCGAAGAGGTCGGCGACCGTGGCCAGGCCCGCCGTCTGGAGCGCGGCGGCGGGCACGGTGCTCCCGCCGGGCGCGGGCAGGGAGCGGGTGGCGGTCGCCTCGGCGACGACCGTGGGCCGGTAGCCGAGGTTGAAGGCGCCCTGGGCGGTGAAGGTGACGCACATGTGGGTCATGAAGCCGGCCAGCACCAGGTCGGGGCCGGCGTCCAGGCCGCGCAGCACCTTCTCCAGGTCGGTGTCGTGGAACGCGTTCGGGAACCGTTTGACCACGACCGGCTCTCCGTCGGCGGGCGCGACCTCGGCGCTGATCGCCCCGGTCTCGGCACGGATGTCGTAGGGGGTGCCCTCGCCCCCGTCGTTGACGACGTGGACGACCGCTGTTTTGGCCGCGCGGGCGGCGCAGAGCAGACGGGCCCCGGCGGACAGGGCGGGTTCGGCTCCGTCGAGGGCCATGACACCGGTGCGGTAGGTGTTCTGGAAGTCGATCATGACCAGGGTGCTCTCGCCGAGGCGGGGCAGCGTACCGTCGAGGCCGATGACGTCACGCAGGGTAACGGATGCGGGCATGGGTGGGTGGTCCCTTCGGGATGGTGGGTGGCCGCGGCCCCGGTCGGGGCGCGCGCAGGTCAGGAGGTGGTGCGGAAGCGGCGCCGGTAGGCCGCCGGTGTGGTGTTGAGCTGCCTGCGGAACGCGCGGTGCAACGTCTCCACCGAACCCAGGCCCGCGCCCGCCGCGACCCCCTCCAGCGGTTGGTCGGTGGTCTCCAGCAGACGGCGGGCCGCCTCGACACGCGCGGCCTCCACGTAGGCGGCCGGGCTGGTGCCGGTCTCCTGGCGGAAGACCCGCGCGAAGTGGCGCTCGCTCAGGCACATGCGTTCGGCCAGGGCGGCGGCCGACAGGTCCGCGTCCAGGTGCGCGGTGACGAACGCACGCAGCTCGTCGATGTCCCTGCGTGCCGTGGCCGGTCGGCTCAACGGCACGCTGAACTGGCTCTGCCCGCCCTGCCTGCGCAGGTACACGACCAGCTGGCGGGCCACGGCCAGGGCGAGGTCCTCGCCGTGGTCCTCGGCGAGCAGGGCGAGCGCCAGGTCCATGCAGGCGCTGATGCCCGCGCCGGTCCACACGCGGCCCGAGCGGACGAAGATCGGGTCGGGGTCGACCGTCACCCGCGGGTGGTCGGCCGCCAGTTGCGCGGCGGTCGACCAGTGGGTGGTGGCCCGCCGTCCGTCCAGCAGGCCGGCGGCGGCGAGCACGTGCGCCCCGACGCAGACCGACGCGATCCGCCCCGCGTGCGGTGCCGTCGCCCTGACCCAGTCCACGACGGTGTCGTCGACCCGGGCCACCGGGCCGTCGGTGAGCATGTCCACCGCGCCGGGCACCAGCAGGGTGTCCACGGCGGTTCCCACCTCGGCGAAGGACAGGTCCGCGACGAGGCGGACCCCGGCCGAGGTGGCGACCGGACCGGAGCCGGGTGCCGCCAGGCGGACCTGGTAGCCCGCCCGACCCCCGGTCTCCCGGTTGGCCAGGGCGAAGACCTCGGCCGGACCGGTGACGTCGAGCAGGTCGACGTCCGGGAAGAGCGCGATGACGACGCGGTGGGAAGTGGGCATGCGTCCATCGTCGCGGCCGCGGGCGATGGCCGCAATGACGGTGTTCTGTCACATCCGGACACGCCCGCGTCCGCGCCCCCTGTCGTACCCCTGCGGGACAATGCCGCCATGACCCATCGCCATCACGGCATCGACTACGTCGAACTGACCGTCACCGACCTCGACCTGGCCAAGCGCTTCTACACCGAGGCCTTCGGCTGGGACTTCAACGACTACGGGCCCCGGTACGCGGGTATCCGCAACCCCGCGGGCGGGGACGCCCCCGAGGTCGGCGGACTCGCCCTGGGTGAGCGCCCCGGACCGGGCGGGCCGTTCGTCCTGCTCTACTCCACCGACCTGGACGCGTCGGCCGAGGCCGTCCGGAAGGCGGGCGGCAACGTGGTGAACGGCCCCTACGCCTTCCCCGGCGGGCGGCGGTTCCACTTCACCGACCCCAGCGGCAACGAACTGGGCGTCTGGGCGCGGGACTGACCCGCGGGGCGGACCGCCTCGTCGCGGGGTCGTGCCCGCCTGCGGGGCGGCCCGCCCCCTCACCGGCCGAACTCCCGCTCGGCGAACGCGCGGAAGGTCCTCGGGGAGCGGCCGGTGACCCGGCGGACGGTGTCGGTGGTGCGGTCCTCGGCCCCCCGGGCGATCGCGTGGTCCATGTCCGCGAGCATCGCGGCGTACTCCCGGGGCAGGCCGGCGGCCAACCGGTCGCGCATCGCCTCGCGGGTGAGCCGCCGGTGGACGACGGTCCGCCCCGTGACGCGGGTGAGGACGGCGGCGACGTCGTCGTACCCGAGCGCCTCCGGCCCGGTGATGACCAGGTCGGTGTTGGGGGCCCCGACGTCGGTCAGGGCGTGCACGGCGACCGCGGCGATGTCGTCGGCGTCCACGAACCCGACGCGGCCGCCGCCCGTGGCGGTGAGCAGGACGCCGTCGGAGCGGACGCCGCGCCCGTGCGGGTGGTCGCCGGTGAAGTTCTGCATGAACCACGAGGGCCGCAGCACCGCCCACTCGTCGAACAGGCCGGGCAGGGCCTGGTGCACCCGCCCCGCGGCCGGTCCGCCGGGCGGGATCGCCGACGAACTGAGCAGGACCGCGCGGCGCAGCGCGGTGGCCCGCCCCCGTCTGAGGAAGGGCAGCATGACGGCGGCGGGGTCCGGGGCGCCGACCGGTGGGACGAGATAGACCCGGTCCACGCCGTCCAGGGCCGCGTCGAAGGTCGAGGGGTCGTCCCAGTCGAAGCGCACGGCCCCGCCCGACGGGCGGCGGCTGGCCGCCCTGACGCGGTGCCCCCCGGCGGCGAGGCGGGAGACGACGCGGCTGCCGGTGGTGCCGGTGGCACCGATGACCAGGATCGTTCCGGGGGAGCTCACCGGTTCCTCCCGCCCGTGAAGTCGATCTCCGGGGACCGCAGGACCGCGAGCGGATTCCAGTAGTCGCGGTAGCGGGTGATGCGGCCGCCCTCGACCCTCACCACCGCGACGTAGGCCATGTCGAAGGGGGTGTCGCCGCTCACCAGGCGGCCCACCCCGCGCATCTCGACCACGATGGTCCGCGGGTCGGCGGTCCGGTGGATCTCCACGCGGGGGAAGTCGTGCAGGTCGATGTGGTCGGGGTAGCCGCGCATGTAGTCGGCGACGGCGGCCCTGCCGTCCAGTCGCCGGGGCCAGCCCTCGGGCGCGAACGGGAATTCGAGGACCCCGTCGTCGTCCCAGAGGTCGACCCAGGCGGCGATGTCCTTGTCCAGCAGCAGGCGCAGGCCGTGGCGGAACAGGTCCGCCGGTTCGGTGATCGTGGGCATGGGTGCTCCGTCCCATAGAATGCGGACCACGGGTCCGTTTTCGTTCGACACAATACGGACCACGGGTCCGCTTATGCAAACGGAGGAACCGCATGACCGACCGCAAGCCGCGCAGGGACGCCGTCCGCAACCGTGCGGCCGTCCTCGCGGCGGCCGACGAGCTCTTCGCCCGGTGTGCGAGTCCGGGGGCCGTCACCATGGCCGACGTCGCGGCGGCGGCCGGGGTCGGCAAGGCGACGCTCTTCCGCGCCTTCGGTGACCGCACCGGCCTCATCCACGCGCTGTACGAGGCGCGGCTCGAACCGGTCAGGACCGCCGTCGAGGAGGGCCCGCCGCCCCTGGGACCGGGGACCCCGCCGCGACAGCGCGTCCCCGCCCTGCTCGACGCCGTCCTGTGCTTCAAGATCGACCACCGCCACCTCGCCCTGGCCCTGGAGGGGACCGGCGGCGACAGCCCCTACCAGGCGGAGCACTACGAGCGGTGGCACGGGACCCTCAGGGACCTGTTGGAGCGGATCCCCGGGTTCGGCGACGGGGACTTCACCGCTCACGCGCTGCTCGCCGCCACCCGCGCGGACCTGGTGGAACACCTCGTCGGGCAGCGGGACACGCCCCGGGAGCGCATGCGGGCACAGCTCGCCGACCTCACGGCCCGAATCCTGGGTCCGGGGAACTGAACGCCCGGGACGCGGCCCGCCAACGGAGGGTCCGCGCCGCGGGGGCCGCGGCGTGCCGCGCGGTGCCCCCGCCTCGGGCGGCGGGGGCACCACCGGGGTCAGCCGCGTTCGAAGTGGCGGCGGCGCTCGAAGTCGGTGACCGACGCCGAGAACGCCGCCAGCTCGGCGCGGGCCGCGGCGGACTGGTGGCGCACCACGTCCGGGCCGAAGCACGCGCGGGCGATGTCGCTGCCCTCCCACGCCAGCACGGCCTCCTCCAGGGAGGTGGGCAGCCGGGGCCCGTCCTGGGCGAACGCGTTGCCCGCCGTGGGCTCCGGCAGCGGCAGCGCCTGCTCGATCCCGTACAGCCCCGCCGCGACGATCGCCGCCACCGCGAGGTAGGGGTTGGCGTCCCCGCCGGGCACCCGGAACTCGATCCGCGCCGACTCCCCCGAGCCCACCACGCGGACCGGGCACGTCCGGTTGTCCAGGCCCCACGCGATGCTGCTCGGCGCGAACGCCTCCGGCGCCAGCCGCTTGAACGAGTTCATGTTCGGCGCGTACATCAGCGCGAAGTCGCGCATGCACGCCAGTTGCCCGGCCACGAAGTGCTCCATGTACCTCGACATGCCGTACCGGCCGGTCCCGTCGTCGGCGAAGACCGGAGCGCCGTCCCCGTCGCGCAGCGACAGGTGCACGTGGCAGGAGTTGCCCTCCCCGCCGTCGTACTTGGCCATGAAGGTCAGCGCCACCCCGGCCTGCGCGGCCAGCTGCCGGGCCCCCGCCTTGTACACGACGTGGTTGTCGCAGGTGCGCAGCGCGTCGTCGTAGCGGAACACGATCTCGTACTGCCCCGGGTGGCACTCACCGCGCGCCGACTCCACGGTCATGCCCGTGCGCTCCATCGCCGTGCGGATCCGGCGCATGAGCGGGTCGATCCCGGCGACCTCGGGAACGGCGTAGTCGGAGTTGAACCGCGTGGCCGGGGTCAGGCCCCGGTAGTGGGCCTCGAACGCGCTCTGGTAGTCGTCCCGGAACACCAGGAACTCCAGCTCGGTTCCGGCCAGGGCCCGCCACCCGCGCTCGGCGAGCCGGTCCAGCTGGGTTCGGAGCACCTGGCGCGGCGCGACGGCCACGGGCGCGCCGTCGGCGTCGCGGGCGTCGCCCAGGACGAGCGCCGTCCCCGGGTCCCACGGCAGGTACCGCAGGGTGGACAGGTCGGGCACGATGTCGAAGTCGCCCAGACCGCCGCCCCACGGGTCCGTCGCGTACCCCGGCCGGGCCTCCATCTCCACGTCGGTGGCCAGCAGGTACAGGCACGCGCCGAACCCGTCCCGGACGATCCGGTCGGTGAAGTCGCGCGGGTTGACCCGGCTGCCCTGCACCCGGCCCTGGAGGTCGGGCAGGGCGACCAGGACGTCGGCGATCGCCCCCGAGGCCACGTCCGCGCGCAACCGCTCCAGCGGAACCGGGAACGGCGGCGGCGGGGGAGACGGCGGCAGCGTCTCGGTCAGCGGCGGCAGGTCGGCGCCGAATCCGGTCGTCACTGGTTCTCCTCCGGCGACGGGTCGCGGTGCAGCGGGTTGGGGATCGGCGGCGCGTCGAGGTGGAACTCGGCGTCGCGCTCGGCCCGCTCGTGGTAACCGCCGCCCAGCAGGCGCTCCCGGTTCAGACACACGCGCTCGAACTCGGGCTGGAGCAGGTCGAAGGTGGTGTAGCGCTCGGCCAGCTCGGGGAACTCCTCCTGGTAGCGCAGGATCTCGGCGCGCACCAGCTCCCAGAACCGGTCCTCGGCCACGCCCAACTGCTCCTCGACCAGCGGCGCCAGGTACCGGAAGTGCCCGATGAACAGCGACTTGGCGATCGAGGACGTCAGCTCCCGGGCGTCGAAGCGCATGAGCACGCCCAGCGCCTCCTCGGGCAGGTCCGCGTACTCCGGCAGGTCGGTGTCGAGCAGCTTCATGTCGTCCACGAAGTCCTTGACCGCCAGCCGCACCGGGCGGTCGCGGTCGTCGTAGACCACGATCGCGTTCTCCCCGTGCGGGTTGAACGCCAGCCCGTAGCGGTAGAGCAGGTGCAGCACGGGCGGCAGGACCGCGCCGAACAGCTCGGTCAGCCACGCCTCGGCCGACAGCCCCGAGCGCTCGACCAGTTCGGCGGTCAGCGCGCGCCCCCGGACGTCCACGTGCAGCAGTGCGGCCAGGGTGCGGGCGCTCTCGTCCTCCCGAAGCTGCTCGGTGACCGGCTCGCGCCACAGCGCCCCCAGGAGCTGGCGGTGCCGGTAGGGCGCGTCGGGGATGTCCTCCAGCACGGGGTGGCGGACCGCGACGGCGGCCACCTCGCCGGGCAGGATCACCTCGCACCGCTCGGACAGGAAGGCGTCCTTGTCGCGGAGCCGGTGCACCCACGCGGTGCTGGCGGGCGCGGCCCGGCACAGCTCGGTGGGGATGCCGCGGTAGACCATCGTGTTGAGGATGGCCAGCGACAGCTTCACGTTGAGCCGGTCGGGGCGGGTGAGGTTGGTGAAGGTGCGGATCGACTGCTGGGGCAGGTAGTCGTCGTCGGCGGTGCCCAGGGAGACGATCAGCCCGCCGGCGAGTTCGGCGGCGAACAGCGGCACGACGACCTCGTCCCACTGCCAGGGGTGCACCGGCATCCACACGTACTCGTCGGCGCGCTCACCCGCCTGGTCCTCCAGACGCGCGGTGAACCGCTCCAGCGACGCGGGGTCCAGTTCCCGGGCGCGCAGTTCGGCCTGGGACAGGCCGGGCACGCCGTGGTGCTCGGCCAGCGACCGGTGGACGGCGATCCACGGCAGGCGCTGGGCCCGGCGCTCCTCCGGCGGGTAGAGCGCCCGGTCGCCCGCGGAGAAGCCCACCCGGCCCTTGTTGGCGAAGATCCACGGGTGCCCGCTCTGGTGCCCCTCCAGGTGGGCGTGGTCCAGGTCGGCCAGGTGGGCGGCGCTCGCCCCGTCCTCGGCCAGGCGGGTGTCGGAGGAGAGCGTGGACATGAGCTCGCCGACCGTGAACGCCTCCACCGCCGGGTCGACCACTCCGGCCGCCCCCAGGTCGCGCAGCAGACCGAAGGGTGTGGCCGGGGTGGCGGCGCTGCCGGGGGCGTGGCGCTCGACGCTGCCGGGCTCGACCCGCCAGGCGTCCATGCCGGTCCGGCGGCCGGTGAAGGTGTAGGCCGTGCCCGCGCCGGTCCCGGCCCGCCAGCGCCCCTCGGCCTCGGGGCCCTCCGGGGCGGGCCGCAGGGCGTACTCGAAGCACAGCTCCGCGACCATCTTGGCGGTCAGGTGCTCGCAGGCGCGGTCCCACCGCTCGGGGGTCAGTTCGGTGGGCACGGGCAGCGGATCGGGCGGGGTGACGTGACTGTTCATGGTGCTCTCGCTTACGGGGAGGATGGTCTAGGGCCTGTTTTTCGGAACGGTCACCCGAGGGGGTGCCCGAACATGGTCCGAAGCGAAGCGAAGGACCCAGAAAACACGGCCTAGGGCTGGGCGAGCGGGTTGGCGACCATGCCGTGCATGACGTCGAACTCGGCGTCGCGTTCGGCTCGGTCGTGGAAGCCGCCGCCCATGAGCTGCTCGCGGTTGAGCGCGACCCGGCCCACCTCGGGGGCCAGCAGGTCGAACCAGGCGAAGCGCTCGGCCAGCTCGGGGAAGCGCTCGTGGTAGGCCGTGATCTGCTCGCGCGCCAGCGCCCACAGCCGCTCCTCGGCGACGCCGAGCTGGCGTTGGACGATGTCGGCGAGGTAGCGCAGGTGCCCGGCGCAGATCGCCGACAGCACCGAGTGGGCCAGCTCGCCGGGCTGCCAGCGGTGCAGCATGGCGCGCACGTGGTCGGGGATCTCGGCGTACTCGGGCAGGTCGAAGGGGAGCAGTTCGACGTCGGAGCCGAAGTCCTTCATGGCCACGCGCACCGGTGTGTCGGCCTCGTCGAAGACGAGCACGATGTTCTCGCCGTGCGGGGTGAACGACGCGCCGTACCGGTACAGGTAGTGCAGCACGGGCGGGAACAGCGCGCCGAGGAAGCACCGCAGCCACTCCTCGGCCGCCAGCCCGGAGCGCTCCACCAGTTCGGTGACCACCGCGCGCCCGTCGGTGCCCTCCAGCAGCAGGCACGCCATGGTGCGGGCGCGTTCGCCCTCCGCCAGGCTGTTGTGCACCGGCTCGCGCCAGATCGCGCCCAGCAGTTCGTTGAACCGGTAGGGCGCCTGGGGGAGGCGGTCGAAGACCGGGTGCGGGACGGTCGCGGAGGCGACCTCGCCCAGCATGACCACGCGGCACTCCTCACGCAGGAAGTCGTCCCGCGCGACCAGCGACCGGAGCCAGGTGCTGGTGTGCGGCGCGCAGGCGGTCTGCGTTCCCGACAGCCCCCGCCACACCAGGGTGTTGCGGATCATCAGCGGCACCTTGACGTTGCGCCGGTGCGGGCGGTCCAGGTTCATCAGGGTGCGGATGGACTGGAAGGGGCGGTAGCGGTCGCGGCTGCGGCCGAGCTCGACCACCCGGCCCTGGGCGAGTTCGGCGGCGAACAAGGGCGCCACGATCTCGTCCCACTGGAAGGGGTGTACCGGCAGCCACAGGTAGGCGTCCGGGTCGCCGCCGCGCGCCCGCACGGCCTCGGCGAAGTCGGCGCGCTGGTCGGCGTCGAGCTCCTCCTCGACCAGGCGGTGCCGGTCGGTGTCGGCCATGGACTGGAAGCGGCCCAGGTCCGGGTGGACGGCGATCCACACCAGGTGGAACGCGCCGCGCGCCTCGGGCGTGTACCGGTCGGCGTCGGCGGCCGAGAAGCCCAGCCTGCCCTTGTTGAGGAACATGCACGGGTGACCGGTCTGGTACCCCTCCAGGTCCTCGTAGGCCAGGTCGGCCAGGGCGGCGGCGCCCGGGGTGGCGGCCAGCAGCCGGGCGTCGGCGGTGTGGGTGGCCAGCAGGTCGCGCACGACGTCGGCCAGGGAGTCGCCGGGCAGGCCCACGGTCTCCTGGGCGTCGGTGACGAACACGGTCGGGTCCCAGGCGGGCGCGGTCCCCTCCGGGTCGGTGCGGGTCAGGGAGCCGGGGTCCACGTGCCAGGAGCCGAAGCCGCCACGGCGCGCGGTGAACCGGTACTCGACGCCGCCGTCGACCGCCAGCGACCACGCGGGGCCGCGGTCACCGCCCTCCCCGGCCGGGACGGGCACCACCATCTCCTCGTAGGCCGTCTCGGAGATGACGTGGGCGAGCAGGCGGCGGCCCGCCTCGCGCCAGACGCGCGCGTCGGGGTGGTCGTCGGCCCCGGTCGCGGCGGGCAGCGGGGTGGTGTCAGTGGACATGGTGGTCCTCTTCCTCACGGTCGCGCGGTCGCGGGTCGCGCGCGGGGTCGGGTGCGGGGTCGGTCTCACGGGTGGTCGGGGGTGCGGGGACGGCCTCCGGTCCGCCGCCAGGGTCGGTGCGCGCAGGCTCCTCGGCGGGGCCCCCGGGGAGGGCGACGAGCAGCAGGGACAGCACCGCGAACAGCCCGGCTCCCACGGCCAGCGGCAGTCCGAGCCCGGCGGTGGCCAGCCCCGTGGCCAGCAGCGGGCTGATCAGGGTGGCGCCCACGCGCACGGTCTCCACGGCGGCGAAGGCCGGTCCGCGCGCCCGCGTGACCGCGAACACCCGCAGGTCCAGGGCGACGTGGCCCAGGCCGAGCCCGGCGCCGAAGACCACCCGGCCCAGGACCAGCAGCGCGAGTCCGGGGGCCAGGAACTGCGTGAGCAGACCCAGCGCCGCGACCGCGCACGCGATCGGCAGCAGGGCCCGGCCCAGCACGGCGTGGACCCGTGCGGCCAGCGGCAGGACCGCGATCACGGTCAGCTGCGGCAGCAGGAACAGGGCGGCGGCCACGGCGGGGTCGATCCCGCCGTCCTCGGCGTAGAGGGTGAAGAACGGCCGGACCACCAGGCGCGCCGACTCGGCGGCCAGGACGGCGGCGCACACCGCCACCAGGGGCAGGAGCAGTGCCGGGCGCGTCCGGAACCGGGCGGGGCGCGCGTGGGCCGTTCCGTCGACCGGGCTGGTCGGCGCGGCCGTGCGGTCGGCGGAGGGGACCTCCGGCCGGACGGCGGGCTCGTCCCGGACGGCGGGTCCGCCCGGTCCCCGCGGCAGGTGGCGGCGGCACACGGCGAACAGCACCACGTACAGCAGCGCGCACGCCGCGATCCCCCAGCGCGGGTTGGGCAGCGCCATGATCCCCGCGCCCAGGACCGTGGCGGTCACCGTCCCGATGTTGATGATGTAGGTGTGCGCCATGACGTCGCGCATCCGGTCGGTCCCGCTGCCCACGAAGGCCGGGTAGGCCAGGGCGAAGGACATGGTGACCGCCACCTGTACCGCGGAGAGCGCGGTGAAGGCCGCGTAGCTCGGCGCGGCGGCGATCATCAGCTCCAGCGCGGCCGAGACCGCCAGCCCCCACAGCACGATCGCGGCCATGGAGAAGCGGCGCGCCACCACACCCCACAGCGGCATCGCGACCAGGGCGCTGGCCCGGCACACCCAGATGTAGGTGCCGGTAGCCGACATGTCGGTGACACCGAACAACCGCTCGAAGAGCTGGGGGTAGAAGGGGCTCAGGGCCACGTCCGACACCAGGTGCAGGACGATCACCAGCAGGTACAGACGGCGGAAGGCGGGGGCCGTCACTCGCCGTCCCCCGGGCTGTCGGGGGCCCCGAAGGAGGTGTAGGCGGTCCGCTCGGGCAGCCGGTGGACGGTGCGGCCGGCCAGGCTGTTGAGGATGGTGGCGGCCCGCCACGCGCCCAGCCCCAGGTCGGGGGTGCCCACACCGTGGGTGTGCAGCTCGGCGTTTTGCACGTGGATCGGCGCGGTCAGCGCCGGGTCGGTGCGCAGGCGGTGGTCGGCGTCGACGGCGAAGCGGCCGCGGTCGTCGGTCTCGATCAGCTTCAGGAGCGGTTCCAGGAAGTCCGGCCGCCGCTGGGCGTACCCGGAGGCGGCCACCACGCCGTCGGTGCGGGTGGTGAACACCCGGTCCTGTTCCCGGTGGCGGAAGGTGAGCGCGATCCGGCCGTCCTCCTCACGCGCCTTGAGGAGTTCGCAGTGGGCGCGCAGGCTCACGTCGACCGGCGCGCCGCCGACGCCGCGTTCGTAGAGCGCGTCGTGGATCTCGGAGATGGTGTCGGCGCTGATGCCCTTGTACAGCTGCCACTGGGAGGGCACCAGCCGGTCCCGGGTGGGCTGGGGCAGCGCGTGGAAGTAGCGCGTGTAGTCGGGGGTGAAGTGCTCCAGACCGAGCTTGGAGTACTCCATCGGCGCGAAGGCGGGGGAGCGGGTGAGCCAGTTGACCCGGGTGTCGGCGTGCGCGGGGGAGCGCAGCAGGTCGAGGAAGACCTCGGCGCCCGACTGCCCGGAACCGACCACCGTCAGGTCGCGCGCCCCGGCCAGGCCCGGAGCCCGGTCCAGGTACTCGGCGGCGTGGAACACGCGGTCGCCCGCCAGGCCGCGCAGAGCCTCGGGCAGGACCGGCTCGGTGCCGATGCCCAGGACCAGGGCGCGCCCGCGCACGGTGTGGACGGAGCCGGAGGCGTCCTCGTGCTCGACGGTGAACACGCCGTCGTCGTGGTGCACCGCGCGGACCCGGGCGTCGAAGCGGCAGGAGTCGAGGCCGGTGGCCACCCAGCGGCAGTAGTCGTCGTACTCGCGGCGCGGCACGTGGAAGTTCTCGGAGAAGTAGAACGGGAAGAGCCGGTCGTGCTCGCGCAGGTAGGACAGGAAGGACCAGCGGCTGGTGGGGTCGACCAGGGTGACCAGGTCGGCCAGGAAGGGCACCTGGAGGCGGGCGCCCTCCAAGAGCAGGCCGGGGTGCCAGGAGAAGCCGGGGCGGGCCTCCAGGAACCGGGCGCTCAGACCGGGGACGGCGTCGGCGAGGGCGGCCAGGGCCAGGTTGAACGGGCCCAGGCCCACGCCCACGAGGTCGTGTACCTCTCCCGCGGCGGCGGTACGGGTGTCGGTGCCGGGCTTGGGGGCGTCGGTCATCGGGCCTCCTCCAGGTTCTGGGCGGCCGCGGTCTCGGCGTCGCCGGCGGCGACGACGAGGTCGAGCAGGGCGGCGACGTCGTCGGGGGTGGTGTCGGGGTTGAGAAGGGTGAGCTTGAGCCAGACCCGGCCGTCGATGTGGGTGCGGCCCACCACGGCCCGTCCTCTCTCCAGGAGGCGGCGGCGCAGGCGCGCGTTGACCCGGTCGCTGTCGGGGCCCGCGTCGTAGCGGAAGACGACGGTGGTCAGGGAGGGGGCCGCGGCCAGGGTCAGTTTCCGGGCGGCGACCACCCGGGTGCTGGCGTCCAGCGCCAGGGCGCGGCAGGCCTCCACCATGCGGCCCAGGCCCTCCCGCCCGAGGGCGCGCAGGGTGACGGCGATCTTGAACACGTCCGCGCGCCGGGTGGTGCGCAGCGAGTAGCCGAGCAGGCTGGGGTAGCCCGCCTCCTCGTCGTCGGTCGGGTTGAGGTAGGACACCGACCGCGACAGCGGAGCGAACGAGGCGCGCTCACGCGTGAGCAGGACGCCCGCCGCCACCGGCTGCCAGCCGAGCTTGTGCAGGTCCAGGCTGACCGAGTCGGCCCGGCCGAGGCCGTCCAGGAGGCCGCGCAGCCGGCTGGAGAAGAGCAGACCGCCACCGTAGGCGGCGTCCACGTGCAGCCACACGCCGTCCTCGGCGGCGATGTGCGCGACGGCGGCCAGCGGGTCGATGCCGCCCAGGTCGGTCGTGCCCGCCGTGGCCACGACGGCGACGGGGACGTCGCCGTCCTCGCGCACGCGGCGCAGGGCCCTGCGCAGGGCCTCGGGGCGCATCCGGTGCTCGGAGTCCACCGCGACGGTGACGACCGCCTCCTCGCCCAGGCCGAGCAGGGCCGCGGCGCGCTGGACGGAGAAGTGCGCGACCTCTCCGCACAGGATGCGGAGGCGGGCCCCGCCCGCGGCCGCGGCGACGCCCGCCCGGGTGGGGTCCAGACCGGAGTGGGCGGCCAGCGCGTGGTCGCGGGCCAGCAGCAGCGCGGTCAGGTTGGACTCGGTGCCGCCGGAGGTGACCACGCCCCCGGCCCGCTGTCCGTCGTACCCGGCGAGGTCGGCCAGTTCCGCGATGATCCGGGTCTCCATGGCGGTGGCGGCCGGGGCCTGGTCCCAGGAGTCAAGGGACTGGTTGAGGATCGAGGCGACGGTGTCGGCCGCCACGGCGACCGCCAGCGGGGGGCAGTGCAGGTGGGCCGCGCAGTGCGGGTGGGCCGGGTCGGCGGCGCCCGCGGCGAGGGCGGTGGTGAGGCGGTGCAGGACCTCGGCGGAGCGGTCGGGGCCGTCGGCCTGCACGGTGTCCAGCGCGTCGGCGACCATCGCGGCCACCTGCTGGGGGGTCATGGCGGGCAGGGGGCCGCCGCGACGGGTCGAGGACTCGACCAGGGCCCGGGCGGCGGACTCGACGAGGGAGGCGACGGTGGCCGGTCCGCTGACGGCGCCGGGGTGACCGAGGGATCCCGCGAGAGCGGACGGGGCGAGGTCGGGGAGGGGGCGGTCGGCGGCGTCGGTGACGGTCGTCGGGGGCCCGGTCCTGGGCGTGGTGTGCATGAGGCGTCAGAACTCCGTTTTCCGTGACGGGTCGGTAACGCGCGGATGGCGGGCATGGGCAGGGGTGCCCGCCGCGAACGGACGCCGGTCGGCGTCCGCGGGCAGGTCGCGGTCGGGGCCGGGGGCGGACCGGTCAGCCGCGCAGCGGCATGATCAGGCTGTGGTGGCGTCTCCAGCCCTCGTGCGGGGCCAGGTCGCCGACGTGCCGCCACCCGTGGCGCAGGCTCAGGGTGAGGGCGTGCCGGTTGCCCTCGGCCACCAGGGACGCGGCGCGCTCCTCGGGGCGGCCGGAGAGGAACGTCGGCAGGCCCCGCTCGACGAGTCCGCCGCGCCTGAAGGGCGCGCGGATGAGCGCCTCGCACACGGCCAGGGTGCGTCCGGGGCGCTCGTCGGTCATGTCCGCGGCGTCCACGCCCGGGGCGGGGGTGAACCCGTCCCACCAGCCGGTGGTGCTCGGCAGGGTGTACCCGTAGATGAATCCGGCCAGCTCGCCGCCCGTGTGCCCGACGGTCATCCGGAAGCCGGGGCGGGTCGCGCTGAAGGCCAGCCGTTCGCCGAACGGCGGGTCGTTGTGGTCGGGCAGGTGCAGGGCGTGGGCGTAGACCTCCTCGTAGGCCGAGACCCAGGGGGTGAGGTCGGCCAGGACGTCGGCACCGGTGAGGTTGCGGAGGTCGAGCTGCGTGGTGGCGGGGGCCGGTGCGGCCATGGCGGGCTCCTGTGCGGGGGAAGGGATGCGGGGGAAGGGACGGGTGGTGCGTGGACGGGGGTGCATGCCGAATGACCGGCATGTTAATTAGGGCAGGCTAACCTAATCATGTCAAGGGTGCGGCGTGGGAGGTGTTCCGCGCCACAGTCGCGACCGGCGCCCGGCGGGTCGTGACGGTCACGCGCGGCGCCCCGGGGTGGCCCAGGAACGCCGGCATCGCGAACTCGTGCCCGTAGGCGCCCGCGTTCGGGAAGACCAGCACGTCGCCGGCGCGCACGGACTCCACGCTCACGTCCCGCGCCAGGACGTCCTCGGGCGTGCACAGCTCACCGGAGACGGTCACCGGGACACCGGCCGCCTCCGGGCGGGGCAGCGCCGAGGGCCACGCGCGCCCCGGCAGGACCGCGAAGTTGTGCCGGATCTCCCACGACGTCGGCAGCTGGAAGTGGTTGATCCCGCCGCGCACCACGGCGAAGTGGCCGCCGTAGGACGACTTCACGTCCGTCACACGGGCCACGTACCAGCCGGTCGGCGCGGCGATCCACCGTCCCGGCTCGAACACGACCTCCACGCCCGGGTCGCCCAGCTCGGTGAGCGCGGCGGCGAAGGCCGCCAGGTCGAAGGAGGCGTCCCCCTCCTCGAAGGGCACCCCGAGCCCTCCGCCCACGTCCACGACCCGCAGGTCCACGTCGTGGGCGCGCGCGGTCGAGCGCGCCCACTCCAGGCACCAGCGCACGTAGGCGGCGTGCGCGACGGCGTCGGTGTTGCCGCTGACCGCGTGGACGTGGAAGCCCACCAGGTCCAGACCGGGCAGCAGGGAGGCCGCGCGCAGGGCCGAGGGCACCAGCGGTTCGGGCACACCGAAGGGGCCGGGGGTGCCGCCCATCACCAGGGCGCCGCTCACCGGTACCCGCTCGGGGTTCACCCGCAGCGTCACCGGCAGGACCGTGCCCGCCTCGCGCGCCGCCGCCGAGATCCGGTGCAGCTCCAGCTCGCTCTCGGCGTTGACGACGACGTCCGCGCCCTCCCGTGCGCGCAACCGCGCCAGCCCCGACAGCAGTTCGGGGGTCTTGCCGGGGCCGCTCACCGCGATCCGCCCCGGCCGCGGACCGTCGCGGCGCCCGTCCAGCGCGGCCAGGCAGGCGCGCGCCTCGGACAGGGAGGCGGCCTCGAAGCCGTCCACCGCCTCGGCCAGGTGGGCGAGGACGGGGGTGAAGCCGTTGGACTTGGCGGCGAAGTACACCCGGGCCCAGTCGGGCAGCGCGGAACGCAGCTCCCGAACCCGGTCGGCGGCCAGGGAGGGGTCGTAGACGTATCCGGAGCCGGGGTCGGCGGCGAGCGCGTGGGCGGCCTCGCGCACCCGCTCGGGGATCCGGTCGCAGGGCAGGGCGGGGGCGTTCTCGAAGGAGCGGGGCGGTTCCACGGCGGGGTCCTTCCGGTGCGGTGCGCCGCCCCGGACACCCGGGGTGTACGGGGGGCGACACGACGAAGGGGTCCGTCCGTCGACCGGCGGACGGACCCCGTGAACGGTCTCGTCTGTTGGTGCGTGTGCGTCCGGGCGCCCGGACACGGTCCGAAGCGAAGCGGCGGACCAGGGAAAACGCCGTTCAGCGCTGCGGGTCGACCCCGAAGGTCCCGGCCATGTCGTCGAGCACCGCGTGGGCGGCGATCAGACCGACACCGGAGATCCAGTAGGCGTCGTCGACCTCGGTCTTCTCACCCTCCAGCTCGTCCCACAGCGGGCTGTTGGAGTACTCCTCCCGCTGCTCGGAGACGCCGTCCTGGCCGCCGTCGTCGTAGGCGGCGACGAAGATGCGGTCGGCGTCCAGGTCGAGCAGGCGCTCCTGGCTGTGGTAGGTGACGATGTCCTCGGCCCCGGTGGAGGTGCCCTCGCCGGACGGCAGGCCCATGTCCTCCAGGATCACGCCGATGTAGGAGTTGCGGGTGTACAGGCGCACCCCCTCCGCGTCACCGGCGAAGCGGACGATCGAGACGGTCGGTGCGTCGCCGCCCTCGGCCTCGGCGATCGCCTCGCCGATCGCGGCGGCCCGCTCCTCGTACTCGGCGATCAGGGCCTCGGCCTCGTCCTCCGCGCCCAGCGACTCGGCGGTCAGGCGCAGGTTGTCCTTCCACGTCGCGCCGGTGGTCTCCGACATGACGGTCGGCGCGACCTCGCTCAGCTGGCCGTAGCCGTCGCCGTGGCGCACCTCGGCGGACAGGATCAGGTCCGGCTCGGTACCCGCGACCAGCTCGGGGCTGATGTCCCAGAGCAGGCCGACCGGCGCGGCCCCGTCGTGGGTGCCCGTGTTCCAGTCGCTCTCGACGAGGTACCCGGGCAGCTCCTGGGTGTCCTCGGAGAAGGTCGTGAAGCCGACGACGTTGCCGCCCAGGGCGAGCGTGGCGTCCACGTACGTCGAGTCCAGCGGCAGGACCCGCTCGGGGGCGTCCGGGATCTCGGTCGCGCCCAGGGCGTGCTCGACGGTGCGCGGGAAGCCCTCGGCGGAGCCGCCCTGGGCCGCGCCGTCGTCGGAGGCGTCTTCGGAGGGGCCCGCGGCACCGCAGGCGGTGAGCAGGGTGACGGCCGCGGCGACGGCCGCGGCGGGCAGACCCGCGCGGCGCAGGAGCGTGGAGGATGACATGAGGCAGCTCGCAATCGGGGTCGTGACTCGCCATCGCGACGGTGCGAACGGGGGAGCACTGCCGCCGGCGATGTGTTGTCCCAGGCCGGGACGTGGCAAACTTAGATCATCATCGTATGGCTAGGCAAACCTAAGTTAGGTTTACCTGGCCCTCGTCATGAGGGGAGCAGTGGGTGAGTGACACCCCCGGGGCCGCAACCGCCGACCCCGTCACCACGGCCGGGAGCCCCACCACCCCCGGCACCGACGGCCCTCCGCGCACGGGGGTGATCGGCGCCCGCCGCGCCCGCCGTGTCGCCGGTCTGGCCCTGCTGGTCGGGGTGCTCGCGCTCGCGGCGCTGAGCAGCGTCCTGATCGGGGCGCGCACACTCGACCCCGCAACCGTCTGGCAGGCGCTGTCCCACGCGGCCGGTGACGAGGCCAACATCATCGTCAACGAGATCCGCCTGCCGCGCACCGTCCTCGGCCTGCTCGCCGGGATCAGCCTCGGCCTGGGCGGCGCGCTCATGCAGGGCCACACACGCAACCCCCTGGGCGACCCGAGCATCCTCGGCGTCACCTTCGGCGCGGCCTTCGTGGTGGTCCTGGGGATCCACTTCCTCGGCGTCACCGACCTGCGCACGCAGTCCTGGCTCGCGTTCGCGGGGGCCGGAACCGCGGCGGTGGTCGTCTACCTCATCGGCTCGGTGCCCGGCCGCGGACCCACACCCATCACCCTGGCCCTGGCCGGGACCGCGGTGAGCTGGCTGATGTACTCACTGGTCTCCGGGATCGTCCTGCTCGACCAGGCCACCATGGACAACTTCCGCTTCTGGCGGGTGGGCTCCCTGACCGGCCGCGACCCCTCGATCATCCCCCAGATGATCCCGTTCGTGGCCGTCGGCGTCGTCCTCGCGCTCGTCAACGCCCGCGCGCTCAACGCCCTGGCCCTGGGCGAGGACACCGCCCGCGCCCTGGGCTTCCGCGTCGGCCGGGCCCGGGCCACCGGCCTGGTCGCCATCACCCTGCTCACCGGTGTGACCGTCGCCGCCTGCGGCCCCATCGCCTTCGTCGGGCTCATCGTCCCGCACCTGGCGCGGGCGATGGTCGGCTCCGACCACCGCTGGCTGCTGCCCTACTCCGCCCTGCTCGGCGCCGTCCTGCTCATGGCCGCCGACGTGATCGGCCGCTTCCTGGCCCCTCCCGGGGAACTCCAGGTCGGTGTGGTGCTCGCCCTCCTGGGCGCCCCCTTCTTCATCTACGTCGTCCGACGCAGGAAGCTTCTCGCCCTATGAGTTCCACGATCTCCCCCGCCGGCCCCCACGCCCCGGCCCCCTCCTTCCCGCGCCCCGTGCGCACCCTGCGGGCGGGGCCCCTCTGCCTCCCGCTGCGCCCCCGCCCACTGGTCGTCTCCCTCCTGACCTGTGTGGCGATCCTCGTCCTGGTCAGCCTCAACCTGGCCATGGGCGACACCCCGGTCTCCGTCCCGCAGGTGTGGGCGAACATCGTCGGCACCAGCAGCGACCAGTACTTCACCATCTGGCGGGTGCGCATGCCCCGCGTCGTGGTGGGCCTGCTGGCCGGGGCCGCCCTGGCCGCCGCCGGGGCCATCACCCAGACCCTCATGCGCAACCCCCTGGCCAGCCCCGACCTGCTCGGCGTCACCCACGGCGCGAGCGCGGGCGTGGTCGCGGTCATGGCCTTCGGCGGCAGCTACGGCATCGTCACCGGCCCCCTCGCCGACGTCGGTGTCCCGGCCGTCGCCCTGGCGAGCGGGCTCCTGGCCGGTGTCCTGTGCTACGGGCTGGCCTGGCGTTCGGGCGTGGACGGCTACCGGCTGCTCCTGGTCGGTGTGGGCCTGTCCGCCGTCCTGATGAACGTCACCCTGTGGATGCTCACCCTCGGCGAGGTCACCGACAGCGGCCGCGCCATGGTGTGGATCGCGGGCAGCCTCACCATGCGCACCTGGCCGGACGCGGTCCCCGTCGCCCTGGCCCTGCTCGTGTGCCTGCCCGCCGCCCTGGTCACGGCCCGCACCCTGGACGCCCTGGCCTACGGCGACGACGTGGCCCGGGGGCTGGGCGTGCGGGTGGAGCGGGCCCGGACCGGACTGCTGGTCCTGGCGGTGCTGCTCGCCGCCTTCGGCACCTCGGCCGCCGGCCCCATCCTGTTCGTCGCCCTGGCCTCACCGCAGATCGCGCTGCGCCTGGCCCGCGCGCCCCGTCCGCCGGTCCTGCTCTCCGCCCTGGTCGGGGCCGCGCTCGTCTGCGGGGCCGACCTCCTCGCCCGGAACCTGTTCGAGACCATCCAGCTCCCCGTGGGCGTGGTCACCGGCAGCCTGGGCGCCCTCTACCTCATCTACCTCCTCGTCAGCGGCAACCGAAAGGCCCAGGCGTGACCACGACCTCCGGCAACCCCACGCACGTCGACGCACCGGCCGCCTCCCGACCCGCCCCCGACGCCCGCGCCCGGCTGACCGCCCGGGGCCTGACCCTGGCCTACGACGACCGCACCATCGTCGACGGCCTGGACGCCGACATCGTCGAGGGCACCATCACCTGCGTCATCGGCCCCAACGGCTGCGGCAAGTCCACCATGCTGCGCGCCCTCGGGCGGCTCATGCGCCCCCGCGCGGGCGTGGTCGAGCTGGACGGGCGCGACATCCACCGCGCACCCACCCGGGAGGTCGCCCGGGTCCTGGGCATCCTGCCGCAGCAGCCGACCGCTCCCGACGGGCTGACCGTGGCCGACCTCGTCGCCCGGGGCCGCCACCCCGCCCAGCGCTGGTACCGGCAGTGGTCGGGGGACGACCACCGCGCCGTCGCCGACGCGCTCGACCAGACCGGTCTGCTGGAGCTGGCCGACACGCCGCTGGACGAGCTGTCGGGCGGGCAGCGCCAGCGGGCGTGGATCTCGATGGTGCTGGCCCAGGGCACCGACCTGCTGCTGCTGGACGAGCCCACCACGTTCCTGGACCTGGTGCACCAGGTCGACGTGCTGGACCTGGTCCGCGACCTGCACCAGCAGGGCGGACGGACGATCGTCATGGTGCTGCACGACCTCAACCTGGCCGCCCGCTACGCCGACACGATCATCGCCATGCGCGGCGGCAGGGTCGTGGCGAGCGGTCCGCCGGCCGAGGTGCTGACGCCGGAGCTGCTGGCGGAGGCCTTCGGGCTGGAGGCCGTGGTCGTGGAGGACCCGGTGACCGGGGGGCCGATGGTCGTCCCCGTGGGGCGCAGTGGGAGCGTGTCCTAGACCGTCGGCGGGGGTTCGGCGCCCCGTGCGCACGGCGACGGTGCGACGGCGCGGAGCACCCCCAGGGGGCTACGGCGCCGACGTACCCGGCCGGGGCACGGCACGGCCGACCAGGCGTTCAGCGCGTGCGGCCACGCGGGCGCGGCGTGTCCGGGCGCGGATAGACCTTGGACCGCTTGACGCTGCCGAAGGCGAAACTGGACTCGATCGACGCGATGCCGGGGATGGCGTGGATCCGTGTGCGCACGAGGACCTCGTACTCCTCCAGACTCGCGATGACGACTCGGAGCAGGTAGTCGCTGCTGCCCGCCATCAGGTAGCAGTCCTGGACGTGTTCGATGAGACCGACGTGCTCCTCGAACACGCCGACGGCCTCGGCGGTGTGGCGCTCCAGGCGGATCCGCACGAAGACGGTGATCGGCAGGCCGAAGGCGACCTGGTCGACCATCGCCGTGTAGCCGCTGATCAGGCCCGACTCCTCCAGGCGGCGTACCCGGCGCAGACAGGGTGAGGGGGAGAGCCCGACCCGGTCGGCCAGGTCCTGGTTGGACAGCCGTCCGTCCGCCTGCAACTCGTGGATGATCCGCAGATCCACAGTGTCCATCGTGACTCCTTGGCAGATTCTGCCCCACAGGCTAGGCCTGAGGGGCAGAAGTAGCAATCGGCTGCCCCGCCAAAAGCTCTACCGTTGCCTTCGTCGATAGGGCGGAATGTCGGTTTCGCTCGGGCGGATCGGAGCGGGAGGAACCTTCGGTGACGGTGACGGACACGGCCGGGACACCGGCGGCGGGTAGGCGGACGCGCTCCCCGGCGCCCCGCGCGGGCCGGCGCGGCGGACTCTCCTCGCGGGCCGCCGGAATGCTGGCGCTGCTGCTCACCGTCACCATTTGGGCGGGGTTCGCGCTGAGCGCCCGCGCGCTGGGCGCCTCCACGCTGTCGCCCGTGGACGCGGCCCTACTGCGCTTCGGTGTGCCCCTCGTGGTCCTGGCGCCCGCCCTGTGGCGGCGCAGGCGCCGCCTGGTCGCGGTCCGTCCCGGTCCGGCGGCCAAGATCATCTGCGGTGCGGGGGTGCCGTTCTTCCTCGCGGCGATGTACGGCGGCTCGCTCACCTCGGCCGCGTTCGTCGGGGCGATCGTCCCCGGGATGGTCCCCCTCTTCGTCTCCGCCCTCATGGTCGCGGGCGGCAGGAGCGCACCGCGCGGCACGCAGCCGGTCGGACTGGCGCTGATCGTGGTCGGAGCCGTGGCTCTGGTCTGGCGGCACACCGCGGCGCTGGACACCGACGTCCTGCTCGGTTCGGGAACGCTGCTCGTGGCCAGCGGGCTGTGGGCCCTGTACACGGTGGGACTGCGGGAGGTGGACCTCGACCCGGTCGGGTCCATCGGACTGCTGTGCCTGCCCTCCTTCGCCGTCGTGGGGACGCTGGCCCTGGCCGGGGTCCTGCCGACCGGCCTGGCCCGGGCGACCGCCGCCGACCTCGCGCTGTTCCTCGTCGTCCAGGGCCTGGGGGTCGGCCTGTGCGCCGGTCTGCTCTACGCGTTCGCCATCCGCCGGCTGGGGCCCGAGACCAGCTCGGTCGTCGGCAGCCTCAGCCCGGTCGCCGTGGTCCTGCTCGCCGCCCCCCTGCTGGACGAGGCCCCGACCCTGTCCGTCCTGGTCGGCGTTCCCCTCATCGTCACCGGTGTCGTACTCGCCAACCGACGTCCCCGACCCGAGGATGCCAGCGATGCTTGAGCTTCTGCCCTCCCCACCCCCCGACCCCCTGTTCGACCTGGAGGCCGAGTTCGCCGCCGACACCAGGCCGGACCGGCTGAACCTCGTCCTCGGCGTCTACCGCGACGACACGGGGTCCACCCCCGTCATGGCAGCGGTCAGGGAGGCCGAGCTACGCCTGGCCGAACGCTCCGCCTCCAAGGAGTACCGCGGGCTCTCGGGCAACACCTCCTTCAACCGGGCCATGCTGTCCATGGTGCTGGGCGACCGATCCCTGACCGGTCGGGGGACGGCCGTCCAGACCGTGGCGGGTACCGGGGCCCTGCGTCTGCTGGCCGACCTCGTGCGCCGGACCCGGCCGGGCGCCGCGGTGTGGATCAGCGACCCCGCCTACGTCAACCACCGTCCCATCCTGGAGGGTGCCGGCCTGCGGGTCCGAACGTACGGCCGGCCCGACTCCGCGGGGCTCCCGGGCGCGGCCGGGATGCTCGACGACCTGCGCTCCGCACGGCGTCACGACGTCGTCCTGCTCCAGGGCTGCTGCCACAACCCCACGGGGGTCGACCCCTCCCCCGAGGAGTGGGACGACCTGGCCGGGCTCGCCGAGGCGAACGGCTGGGTCCCCTTCGTCGACCTGGCCTACCACGGGCTCGGCGACGGCCTCGAGGCCGACCTGCGGCCCACGCGGATGCTGGCCGAACGGCTGCCCGAGGTGCTGATCGCCGTCAGCTGCTCCAAGAACTTCGGCCTCTACAGCGACCGCACCGGGTGCGCCATCGTCCTGGGATCGTCGCGGCGGGCACTGCGCAACGTCGAGACGGCGCTGCAGAACGCCGCGCGGACGCTGTACTCGATGCCGCCCGAGCACGGGGCCGCCGTCGTCACCGCCGTTCTGGAGGACGAGCGGCTGCGGGCCCTGTGGCGGGCGGAACTCGACGCCATGCGCGACCGCATCACGGCCAACCGGGCGGAGCTGGCCGCCCGCCTGAGCGCGCTCGGCTGCGCTGAGCAGGCGGCGTCGCTGGCACGGCAGAAGGGCATGTTCTCGATGCTGGCGCTCACGCCGGAACAGATGGGCGCGATGCGCAGGCGGTCGGGTATCTACGGCACGAACTCGGGGCGCGTCAACGTCGCGGGCCTCCCGGCGGAGCGGATCCCCTTCCTCGCGCAGGGCATCGCCACCGCCCTGGAGGCGGCCGGGGCCGCCGCGTCCGTCTGATTGCCGACCGCGGCGGACGCGGCTCGCGCGGACGCCGCGCGCCGTGGTCGCCACCCGGCGGGGCGGCCCGCGAAGAACACGGCCGCGGGGGGTCTGGCGTGAAACGCTCCGGTACGTCATGATCACGTTCGGTGTCGACTGTGTGTGTCCAGGCCGATCAGGAGCCCCACCACCCAGGGATGAGACGGAGTTGTAGGGGCGTTCACTTCGGTTTCACCGATGTGTGTGAAAACTCGGTCAGGGTCGAGACCGGCCGGTGGCTCCGTCCGCCGGTTGACCAGCATCGTCCTTCGTGCCGTCGGCCGGTTCCCCGCCCGGAACGGGCACGGAGGGGTAGTCACGATCCCGAGGAGAACGTGTGTCCGAGTCCGCGCCCCGCCGCCGCTCGCTGCCCTTGATCGGCCAGGTCGGTGGCGGGCGTTCCCGCGCCACGTGCAGACTGCGCTGTGGTGACGCCTGCTTCCACCCCGCCCCCAACACCAGCGACAACGCCTACTTCGGTGACATCTTCCAGAAGGTGGTCTCCCGCCGTGCGGCGCTCCGCACCAGCGCGGTCACCGCCGGCGCCGGCGCACTCGGCTTCGCCGCCCTGAGCCCCGCCGCCGCCGACCGCGGGCCGAACCGCCCGCACCCCAACCCCCGCGCCACGTTCCACAGCGTGCTGCCCAACAACGACGACCAGGTCACCGTCCCCAAGGGCTACGACCAGCACGTCATCGTCCGCTGGGGCGAGCCGGTCCTGCCCGGGGCACCCGAGTTCGACCTCGACCACCAGACCGCCGAGGCCCAGGCGCAGCAGTTCGGCTACAACTGCGACTACGTGGGCTTCCACCAGCTCGACGACGACAACGCCCTGCTGTGGGTGAACCACGAGTACACCAACGAGGACCTCATGTTCGCCGGGTACCCCGGTGGAGACGGGGCCGACCCCGAGCAGATCCGCGTCGCCATGGCCGCGCACGGCGGCTCGCTGGTCGAGATCGAGCGTGTAGACGGCACCGGCCAGTGGCGGCTGAAGGGGGGCGAGCGTTCCTTCAACCGCCGCGTCACCGCCACCACCCCCTTCCGGATCGCGGGTCCGGCGGCCGGCCACGCGCTGCTGCGCACCGCGGCCGACCCGGAGGGCACCGAGGTCCTCGGCATGCTCAACAACTGCTCGGGCGGCATGACCCCGTGGGGCACCTTCCTCAGCGCCGAGGAGAACTTCAACCAGTACTTCAACTCCGCCCCCGGCACCCCCGAGACCAACCGGTACGGCCTGTCCACCGGTGCCTCGCGCCGCCGCTGGGACCGGGTCGACGAGCGCTTCGACCTCTCGAAGCACCCCAACGAGGCCAACCGGTTCGGCTACGTCGTCGAGATCGACCCGCTCGACCCGCAGGCCGCGCCGGTCAAGCGCACGATGCTCGGCCGGTTCAAGCACGAGGGCGCCAACACCCGCCTGACCGAGGACGGCCGCGTCGCCGTGTACATGGGCGACGACGAGCGCTTCGACTACATGTACAAGTTCGTCAGCGACGGCCGCCACATCGAGGGCTCGCGCCGCCACAACCTGTCCCTGCTCGACTCGGGCACGCTGTACGTGGCCCGGCTGGAGGGCAACAGCCCCGCCGGGGAGATCGACAACTCCGGTGGACTCCCCTCCGACGGCGCCTTCGACGGCACCGGCGAGTGGATCCCGCTGTGCACCGCCACGGAGAGCTTCGTCGAGGGGTTCAGCGTCGCCGAGGTGCTCGTGTACACCCGCCTGGCCGCCGACACCGCGGGCGCGACCAAGATGGACCGCCCCGAGGACTTCGAGGCCAGCCCGGTCACCGGCAAGGTCTACTGCGCCCTGACCAACAACTCCGCCCGCGAGCCCGGCCAGGTCGACGAGCCCAACCCGCGCGGCCCCAACCGCTACGGCCACATCCTGGAGATCATCGAGGCCGACAGCGACGCCGCCGCGACCTCCTTCACCTGGAACGTGCCCATCATCTGCGGTGACCCCGAGGACGACGACACCTACTTCGCGGGCTTCGACAAGTCCAAGGTCATGCCGATCTCCGCCCCCGACAACCTCACCTTCGACGCCCGGGGCAACCTGTGGATCTCCACGGACGGCCAGCCCGGCAGCCTGGGCTACAACGACGCCCTCCACGTGGTGCCCGTCGAGGGCCGCTTCCGCGGCGAGCTCAAGACCTTCGCCACCGTCCCCGTGGACGCCGAGGCCTGCGGCCCGTTCGTCACCCCGGACAACAAGACCGTCTTCCTGGCGCCGCAGCACCCCGGTGACGGCGGCACGCTGGAGGCGCCCACCAGCACCTGGCCCGACCGCGAGTTCCCGCGCCCGTCGGTGGTGTGCATCTGGCACCCGCGCGGTCGCGACGTCGGCAGGTAGCCGCCGTCCCCGCGGAGGCGATCCCGCACGTCGGACAGGGGTTCGTCCGCCGTGGGCGTCGTTCGGCGGTGGCGGCGCGGCCCCTGTGCGCGGCACCCGCCCCGCGCGATGGCGGGTGAGGGGAGGGCCCGGGCACCGCACGGTCGGTGGCCGGGCCCGGCCATGTTTCCCGGACCGGTGTTGACACACACGTTCCGGTCGACCGCAGAATGGCCCATGACCACGAACCCCCCAGCCCCCGACGGTGACGTCTCCGTCGACGCCGACCCCGTGTCCGCCTCCACCGAGGCCACCGACCGGCTCGTCTCCCGCCTCGACCTCTTCGACCGGCGGCCCGAGGCCCGGGCCCTGCGCGACCGGATCACCGAACTGCTCGCCCTCGCCCCCGGCGACACCGTGGCCGACGTCGGCTGCGGCTCCGGCCTCGCGGTCGCCGAACTCGCCGACGCCGGACTGGCGGCGGTCGGGATCGACCCGGATCCGCGGATGCTCGCCCACGCCCGCGACCGCCGCCCCGACCTGGACCTGCGCGAGGGGGGCGCCCACGAGCTGCCCTTCGCCGACGGAGCCCTGTGCGGCTACCGGGCGGAGAAGGTCTACCACGTGGTCGACGACACGGCCCGCGCCCTGGCCGAGGCCCACCGTGTCCTGGCACCGGGCGGCCGGCTGGTCCTGGCGGGACAGGACTGGGACACCTACGCCGTCGACTCCGACCACCCCGACACCACGCGCGCGATTCTCCACACCAGCGCCGACGCCCTGCCCTCCCCGCGTGCTCCGCGCGCTCAGCGCGGCCTGCTGCTGGAGACGGGGTTCGAGCGGGTGCGCGTCGAGGGCCGTGTCCTGACCTTCACCGACGACGACGTCCTGGGCATGCTGCTGGGCATGGCCCGCGCCGCGGTGGGCGCCGGGACCGTCAGCGAGGAGCGGGCCCAGGAGTGGACGGCCGACCAGCAGGACCGCGCCCAGCGCGGGCGGCTGTTCGTCGCGATCACGTTTTTCCTGGTCAGTGCGGTGAAGCCGGCCGGAGAGGCGGCCAAGGCCTAGGTGCTCGGCCGGGTGGGCCGACGGCCCACCCGGCCGGGTTCACGGCGCCGGGACCGGGTGTTCCCTGCGCACGACCGCCCGGACGCCCACCGGCTGGAGCGCGAGCGCGGGGCGGGGCCGCACCCGTTCGGCGCCGACCGGCTCCAACCGCACGCGCGCCCGCAGCGCCGAGGCGATCACCTCGATCTCGCGCAGGGCCATGGCGGCCCCGACACAGCCGCGCTGACCCCCGCCGAACGGGAAGAACGCGTAGCGGTGGGCGGAGCCGCCGCCGTCCAGCCACCTCTCAGGACGAAAGGACGCGGGCTCGGCGAACCACCGCTCGTCCCGGTGGGTCACCCACTGGCTCAGCCCCAGCACCGTTCCGGCGGGCAGCACGTACCCGCCAGCCTCGAACGGGCGCACGGTCTCCCTGCTGATCACCCACGCGGGCGGGTACAGCCGCATGGCCTCCTTGGCGGCGGCACCGGCGAAGTCCGTCCCCTCTCCGCCGGGACGCCCGCCCTCGGCCACCCGCCCGTCCGCCTCGGGTTCCCCGCCCAGGGCGAAGAACAGCCAGGTCAGGGCGTCGGCCGTGGTCTCGTAGCCCGACATCAGCAGTGTCGCCAGTTCGTCCCTGACCTCCGCGAACGGCGGAGGTGGATCGGCCTCCAGCAACCGGCCCAGCGCCGTGGTCCCGCCGTCGGGCCGGTGCTCCTCGACCAGCTCCGCCAGCACCCGGTCCAGGGCCCGCAGGGAGCGGCGCAGCTCCAGGTTGACGGGGGTCGGGACCCAGCGGGGCAGCCGCGGAGCCGAGGTCAGCCGCATGATGGCGCCCACCGCGTCGGACAGGGCCCGCCCGCGCGATCCTCCCAGTCCGTGCCCGGCGATGTGCTCGGCACCCACCCGCATGGCCAGGTCGGACATCGCCTCGTGCACGTCGATCTCCTGGCCGTCGTGCCAGGTGTCGACCAGCCGCGCGACCGCCTCGCGGGCCGCCTCCTCCAGGTCGGTCAGCCGCCCGCTGCGGAAGGCGGGCCGCAGACGGGCGCGCTTGCGCTCCCAGTCGGCCCCCTCGCTGTTCATCGTCGCGAGCGGGAAGCCCGTTCCGCCCCGGCGGCGGGTACCCGGCCGGAGCTTGACGACGGTCTCGCCCCGGTCCACGAGGGCCCGGCCGATGTCGTCGGGGTGGGCGAGCAGGACGTTCGAGGGGGTGAGTGTGACCACGTCGCCGTGTTCGCGTGCCGCCCGGGTGAGGAAGCCCAGGGGGTCGAGGGCGTAGTCGGCGACGTTGGCGGTGCCGCGCCCGTCGCGCGGCCCCGGGGGAGTGCGCCCCGGGGCGGTCGGGGAGGCCGTCACGTCGCGCGCTCCGGGCACGGGGCGGACCCGCGCCGCGAGGGCGGCACGGGTCCGGGGAACTGGTCCACCAGTCGGCCTAGTAGTAGATGTAGGGGGCGGTCAGCCGCTGGTCGTCCACGAGTCCGAGCTTGGCGGCGATGCGGTAGGCGACTCTCTTCATGGCACGGGTCCCTTCCGTGGGGGTTCCGGCACCTGTGCGGGGCCGGATACCGGCGGAATCTATCGAGCGCCGTTCGGGCGAACAACTGTCCTGGAGGTGAGGTGCGTCTGTCCATCCGGTGCACTGGACCTGGCGGCAGGGGGGAGGCTCCCGATCTGACCTGCCCCGATCCGGGGCTGGTTGGCATCTGTTCGGGAAAACTCAGCGGAAGGTGACATCGTGTTCAGGTCATGTGCTTTCGGAACTCCTGGTGTCCAGGGCATGGCGGGGTACTAGGGTGGTGCGCTGCCGGAATGGACGAGCGCGGAGGGACGGGGCATCGTGGCCGATCTGGGGACCAGGCTGGGGCGCCGGGTGGTGGCTGCCGCCGACGCGGCGGTCGCGCGGCGCGGGGCGGTGTCGGTCCTGGACACCTTCACCGCGCTGGGCTGGGTCACCGACCGTGCGGTGGACACCTGGCGCCAGGGGCGGGCCGACGCGCTCCAGGACCTGGTCCAGGCGCCCCCGGACAAGCAGCGCGCCGCCGTCGCGCTGCTCGCGGTCTGGGCCGGGGAGCACGCCATGGAGCCGCACGAGGGCGAGTACCGGGCCGCCACCCGCGACCGCCGTGAACTGAGGTTCACCGCCTCCGCGGACCCCGACGACGAACGCGGGTTCCGTGTCCACTGGGTGTCCCCGGGCGCGACCGCGGCCCAGCGCGGAAGGGAGGAGCGGCGGCGCGCGAAGGTCCCCGACCTGGAGGTCCGGGAGGCCGACGGGCCGTGGGAGTGCGCCGACTGCGGCCTGACCGTTGCGGGGCCCGCGCTGGTCGAGGACGGTGTGCCGCACTGCCTGACCTGCGTCGACCTCGACCACCTGGAGTTCCTGCCCGCCGGGGACGCCACCCTGACCCGCAGGGCGAGGAAGGAGAGCGTGCTGTCGGCCGTCGTGGTGCGGTGGGTCCCCTCACGCAAGCGCTTCCGCCGCCTCGGCCTGCTCGTGGAGGAGCGGGCCCTGGTCGCGGCCGAGGAGTCGTGCCTGGCCGACGAGGACGCCCGGGCCCGCCGCCGCGAACGCGACGCCGTGCGCCGCGCGGCCCGGGACGCGGTGTTCCAGGAGCGTTTCGCCGCCGAGATCACCCGGCTCTTCCCCGGCTGCCCCGCCGACCGCGCCCGGAGGATCGCCGAGCACACGGCTGTGCGCGGCAGCGGCCGGGTGGGCCGCTCCGCGGCCGGACGCGACCTCGACCCAGGGGCGGTGCGCCGCGCGGTCGTGGCCTCCGTCCGCCACGAGGACACCCCCTACGACCGGCTCCTCATGGACGGGGTGCCCCGGGAGGAGGCCCGGGCGCGGATCGCCCACGGCATCGACCGCGTCCTTGACGGCTGGACCTGACCGTCGCGCGGCCCGTGCCGGAGGTCGTCGGCGCCGGTCCCGGACCGGCGGCCGCGACGGATCCGGCGGGTGCCTCCGGGCGACCCGTCAGGCCTCCCCGCCCCCGTCCGGCTCGACGGTGACCGTGCCGGACGTGCCGTCGACCGTGATGACCTGGCCCGTGCGGATCTGCCGGGTGGCGTCGCGCACGCAGATCACGGCGGGGATCCCGTACTCGCGGGCCACCGTCGGACCGTGCGCCACCGGGGAACCGGTCTCGGTCACCAGCCCGGCCGCCGTCATGAACAGCGGTGTCCACCCCGGGTCGGTGGTCGGCGCGACCAGG
This sequence comes from Nocardiopsis sp. KDC1DS13DA1, assembly GCF_055632325.1. Taxonomy (NCBI): domain Bacteria; kingdom Bacillati; phylum Actinomycetota; class Actinomycetes; order Streptosporangiales; family Nocardiopsidaceae; genus Nocardiopsis; species Nocardiopsis sp. KDC1DS13DA1. The sequence goes on along the minus strand of NZ_JBVMUY010000036.1, from coordinate 84,361 downwards.
ATCTCCCCGGGCTCGACGTGCGCCCCGGACGGGTCGCGGACCACCCGCGCCCGACCGGTGGCCCGGCCCGCCGCCGCGGCCATGCCGGGCAGTGTGCCCTCCTCGGGCTCCGGACGCGGGACGACCGTCTCCACGTCGGTACCGTCGGACATGAGTAGGGCCGGGACGCTCGGGCGGCGCACCTCCCGGTCGTAGACGGCCCGGCGCCCGGCGGCCAGGGCCCGGTGGTCGGCTCCGTCGTGGACGGCCGTGCGCACCTCGTCCATTCTGAGGAACATGACGTCGTCGCCTCGATCCAGCAGGTCCCGTCGTACCAGGTCCGCGCCGATGAGCAGGAGCTGGCGGCGCATCTCGGCGAACGGGATGAGCCAGGAGAACTTGGCGAGCTCGCGCGATCCGGTGAGCTCGCGCGACCGGCGCATGGCCAAGGAGGCGATCCGCCCGCGGACGGGTCGCCGGGCGCGCCCGCGCAGCGACAGTTCGCTGATCGTCCGGCGGGCCCGCACCGCGGCCCTGGCGAACCTGCGGTCGGGCGCCTGCCCGGGGTCCTCCACCCGCAGGTAGTTGGCCAGGGTCGCGAACAGCGGGGCGGGGTCCTCCGCCCAGCGCGGCATGCCGATGTCGACCTCGGCCGCCGCCCGGTGGCCGTACACCTCCAGGAAGCCCGCCAGGCCGATGTCGGGCAGCGCGCCCCGGTGGTACATGTCGGCCAGTTCGGCGGGATCGGTGTTCAGGAGCAGGTCGCGGTGCTCACCCGCGTTCCCGGCCAGCTCCCACAGGGCCAGGTCCATCTCCGTGGTGACGTTGTGCGGCATGCCGCCCAGGACGGCGTCGAGCTCCTCGTCGGTGGCCACCCCGTCGAGCAGGGCAGAGGGGAGCAGGCCGAGGGCGATACCGGCGAAGGTCGGCCAGACCACGTCCATCATGGGGGCGCCCAGGATGGGGGCGTAGGCGTCCTCGCTGACGAAGTCGAGCCGCTCGGCGGTGGTGGCCTCCGGCCCGGGGCGCGGCTGGCTCCGGAACTCGCCGAGCGCCCGGGCCGCCCTGGCCCTGGCCCTCGCGGGGCGGGCGATCGTCGCGGCCATGTGCGCCACGGCGGTCGGCAGCAGCCGGGCGGTGAACCTCAGGGCGGGGCCCGGGGCGAAGGGCAGCCCGGGGACCGGCGCGAACCGGGGATCGTCCATGAGGTACTCGACGGCGCGTCTGACCTGCGGGCCGTAGATCCCCATGCTCTGGGGGACCCGCCCCCGTACCGGCGCGCTGCGCATGAAGTCGGTGAGGTCCATGTACAGACGCCCCCCGACGAGTGTGAGGATCGAGGCCCCCTCGCGTGGGTCGACCTCGATGCCGTAGACGGAGCACCACTTCACCCAGATGTGCATCATGCGGTCGATGCCCATGGGGGTGAACGGCCGGAGCATGCCCTGGATGTGCCCGGCCTCCATGTACAGGCGCGGGCCGGGCTTCCCGACGTCCGGGGGGAGGGGGAAGAGGGTGGTGATCGGCCGGGACTGGAGCAGCCACAGCACTCCGTCGGCGTCGTAGGCCCACTCCACGTCCTGCGGGGAGCCGAAGTGCTCCGCCAGCCGCCTGCCCGCCGCACGCAACTCCTCCAGTTGCTCCGCGGTCAGGCATCCGTCCTCGACCGGTGCGGCCGGTGCGCCGTCCGCCAGGACGTGGTGGTCGGGGACGACGCTGCCCTCGACCACGGCCGTGCCCGGCCCGGGGGCGGCGTCCACGACCATGCGGGAGCGGCTGCCGGTGAGCGGGTCGGCGGTGAAGAGCACCCCGGCGACCCGTGCGTCGACCATCCGCTGGACGACGACCGCCATGTGCGTGTCGGCGCGGTCGATCCCGGCGGCCTCGCGGTAGGCGACCGCGCGGTCGGAGTCCAGCGAGGCCCAGCAGCGGCGCACCGCCGCGACCAGTTCCCCGGTTCCGCGCACGCCGAGCACGGTGTCCTGCTGCCCGGCGAAGCTGGCGTCGGGCAGGTCCTCGGCCGTGGCGCTGGAGCGGACGGCGACCGGCCCGCCGCCCAGCCGCTCGTAGGCGGCGGCGAGCTCGTCCTCGGGTACCGTTCCCGACCTGTGCGCCTCGGTGGTCAGGCAGAAGCCCGGCGGCACCCGTTCGCCCGACGCGATCATCTCGCCGAGTCCGGCGGCCTTACCGCCCACCGTTGCGAGCAGCCGCGCGTCGACCGCGTCCAGCCCGATCACGTTCATGCCGAAACCTCCTCGCCGCCTCGGCCGACAGCTCCGTCGCGCGGAGCACCGAGGCGCGCTCGTCGTCGTCCGGGTGGTCGAGCAGCTCCAGCCGGGCCCGGGCGCGGACGGCGTCGATCCGGCGGAGCACCGCGTGCCCGCCGCCGCTGAGCCGGCCCCGCCGGACCCGCCGGTCGTCGGTGTCCTCACGGCGTTCGACCAGGGCACGGCGGACGAGCTGGTCGACGAGGCGGCTGGTACGCGACTCCGAGCGGCCGATGAGGGCGGCCAGCTCCTTCACGGTCGGCCCGTCGCGGCGTTGCAGCGCCTGGAGCAGCGCCAGGTGCACGAGCCGCAGGTCGTCGGCCTCGGTCGCGCGGAGCGTGGTGTGGAGCAGGTCCCGCTGGATCTCGCCCAGGACGCGCATCAGACGTTCGTGGTCGTTCATGTGCCGCAGGGCATCAGCTGCTGTTCAGCACATAACCTACGCCGTTCCCCCGCCGGGGGCCAGAGGGCCGAAGGCCCGTTGCGCACGGCCTTTGCGCCTCCTGGGCGGCCGTGGTCGAATCGTCCTGCCACGCCCCGGAAACGAGTGCGTGAAAGGGGTGCCCGTGAACGTTGGCCCCCGGTGGTGGGTGTACCCGGTCAACACCCTGATCGCGCCGGTCGCGGGGATGCGCCCGCACCGCCGCGACGTCGACCCGCGCTGGATCGGCCGCGCGCGGCTGGAGACCTGGTCCGAGGGCGCGGAGCGGGCCAGGAGGGTCCGCCGCGCGCACGGCCCCGGCCGCTTCCTCGACCTGCCCCACGGCGAGCTGACCGCCGAGCCGGTCGGGGTGGCCGAGCGGGCGTGGCACGCCCTCGGAGCGGGGTTCGACGCCGAGTCCCGGGCCCGGACGCCGCGCCACATTCGGCGCGACCGCAGGAGGAACCCGGGCGGGCACCGGTACGGACCGGAGCGCCACGGGATCGACCCCGACCGGGTGCGCGCCGTGTTCGGCCCCGACCCGATCGGTGCCGGGGCCGCGCGCGGCTGAGACTCAGGAGTCCCGGCTGGCCGAGTACACGCTCAGGTGGGTGTGGGCCAGGGAGAACAGGGGAGTGGACACCCCCAAGTCGCGGGCGCGGCGGACCAGGTCGCCGACGATGTGGTCGGCCTCCACCGGGTTCCCGTGCGTCAGGTCCCAGTACATCGAGGTACTGGTGTTGCCGCTGGTGCTGGAGATCGCCGACCGGGCCCAGCCCAGGAACTCCTCACGGGGCGGGTGGCCCGCCGCGGTGGCGGTCGCCACGGCCTCGGCGGTCATCGCGGCGGTGAACTCCGCGCCGCCGGGCGCGCGGTTGACCGGTCCGATCGGGCCGCGCATCAGGCAGTTGCAGGCGCCCATGGTCGCCAGGAAGACCCACTTCTCCCACATGCGCTGGAGGATCCCGTCGGAGGCCGTGGCGGTGAACCCGGCGCCGTCCAAGACGGCGTGCACGCGCTCCAGCGGTTGGACGGGGGTCTGGCAGAGCGGGCCGTAGACCAGTTCGGCCAGGTCGCCGACCCGCTCGACCTCTCCCTCCCCGCCCAGGCGCGTCTGCACCAGCCCGACCCCGCCGTAGACGCGGTCGGCGCCGAACCGCTCGACCAGGACGTCGACGTGGCGCATGCCGTTGAGGAAGGGCACCACCACCGTGCGGGGGCCGACGGCGGGTGCCAGGTCCTTGAGTGCGGCGTCCAGCGCGTAGGCCTTGACCGCCAGCAGCACCAGGTCGTAGTCGGCGCCGACCCGGTCGGCGGTCACCGCCGACACCGGGGTGGACTCCACGTCTCCGTCCAGGTCGCGCACGCGCAGGCCGCGCTCACGCAGGAGCTCGGCGCGCGCGGGTCGGACGAGGAAGTCGACGTCGCGACCGGCACGCGCCAGACACGCCCCGAAGTAGCCTCCGAGCGCGCCCGCGCCCACGACCAGAATCCGCATGGTTCTCCCACCCCGTCCTCGGTTGTCGCCGCAAAACGTATGACGACCGGACGGATCATCGCAAGGGCGGTCCCCGTCGGAAGGGGTACGGAGGCGCGCTGAGAGAAACGGAGGATGATCATGGTGTGTGAATCGGTTGCAAATTTGCGAAGAATCAACTGATTCAGTTTTCTCGTGGCTTTTTTACAACAGAATCAGTAGGATCGCCCGGGTAGGTTCCCCGAGGGAAGCCGTCACGGCTTCGGAAGAGCTGATCCATGTCCCCCACCCCCCACCTCCCGCCGCCGTCCGCCACCGAACGGACCCGGCACCGGCGCCTGCGCGAACAGGGCGGCACCGACCGCGCCGAACTCGACGCCGTCCTCGCCGCGGGCTTCGTCTGCCACATGGGCGTCGTCGTGGACGGGAGCGTCCTGGTCGTACCCACGGTCTACGGCGCGGACGAGCGTACCCTGTACCTGCACGGCTCCGTGGCCAGCCGCAGCCTGGTCGCCGCCCCCGACACCGAGGTCTGCGTGACGGTGACACACGTGGACGGGCTGGTGCTGGCCCGCTCGGTGTTCGAGCACGGCGTCAACTACCGCAGCGCGATGGTCTTCGGCGTCCCGCGCCTGGTCGAGGACCCCGAAGAGAAGCTCACCGGCCTGCGGGTCCTCACCGAGCAGTGCGCACCCGGCCAGTGGGGGTACGCCCGCCTGCCCGACCGCAAGGAGCTGGCCGCCACCGCGCTGCTCGCGCTCCCGCTCGACGAGGCCTCGGTCAAGACCAGCTCCGGTCCGCCGGAGGACGGCGAGAGCCCCGACGCCGCCCTGGGACTGTGGGCCGGAGAGCTCCCGCTGCGCACGGTGTGGGGTGAGCTGGTGCCGGACCCGGCGTTGGCCCCCGGGATCGGGGTGCCCCGGCACATCTCCGAACGCCAGGGCACGCCCCTGGGCTGAGGCCGCCCGCTCAGGGCGTGTACCGGCCCTGTCCGTGTTCAGCGACCGCGCCGCGTCCGCCAACGACCAGTCGGCCTCCTCCGACCCGGGAGTTCGAGAGGCGGAAGGCCGTCAGGCAGGCGACGCGGCCGTCCGCCGCGCCGGTCCCCTCGTTCAGGCGTCGAACCGCCACCGGGTGGGGCCGTGCGGTGCGCCGTCGGAGGGGAACGCGTAGACCGTCGTCGGCACGATCGTGTACACGGCGTACGGCGGGGGACCGGCGGTCGGCGCGCCCTCCGACCCGGTCAGCACGCCCTCACCGGCCTCCGGCGCCCACCCGTACCGCTCGGCGTAGGCGCGGGCGACGCGGCCCGCCCGGGCGCGGTCCAGGATCCGCTGGGCCGACCCCTCCACGACCAGGTCCATCCCGCCCGCCTGGAAGGCCAGGCTCACCTCCGGCGCGGCCGACAGCAGGTTCGCCTTGGCGGTGCCCTCCCCCGACGCGAACCACGGCTGCCCGGACGTCCACACCGCGAGCACGGGACGGGTGTGCGGACGCCCGTCGGCGCGGGTGGCCGTCAGCCAGTAGGTGCCGGTGTGGCTCTCCAGGAGGGGGAGGATCTCGGCCCACGTGCCGGGCGCGTCGCCGGTCAGGGCCTCGGCGCGGGGGGTCTGGGGTGTCACGGGGACTCCTTCGCGGTCGCTCCTGCGTGCGCGCACCACACTAGACCGGGGGTGTGACACACGCGGGGACCCACGCTGGCCGCGCCGGTCAGCGTTCCCGCCGGTGGACCAGGAACACGGAGACGGCGAAGACGGCGAGCGCGCCCGCGGCGGTGGCGACCATGACGGCGGCCATACTCGACAGCGTCACCGGGCCGAACAGGCCCGCCGTGGCCGCCAGCGCCGAACCCAGACCGAACTGCACCGTCCCGAGCAGCGCCGACCCGCTCCCCGCGACGCGCGGCGCCTGGCCGTTCAGGGCGAGCGCGGTCGCGTTCGGGGAGACCAGGCCGGTGCAGACCATCATGGCGAACAGCGCTGCGGTCACCGTGGCCAGGTCGGCCGGCCCGAAGGCCGCCAGCAGCGGCAGCGCGGCGACCGAGGCCAGGGACCCGACCAGGCCCAGCGCCAGCCGCCGGTGGATCTCCACACGGCGCGCCAGGGCGACGTTGAGCTGGTTGCCGAGGACCATGCCGAGCGTGGTCACCGCGAACACCGCGCTGAACTGCTGCGGTGTGGCGTCGAACCGCGACTGGGAGACGAACGAGAACGCGGAGATGTACGTGAAGCTCATCCCGAAGCTCAGTGCCAGGGTGAGCGTCGGTCCGGTGAACCGGACGTCGCGCAGCAGACGGGCGAACAGCCGCAGCTGGGCGGCCGCTCCGAGGCGTTCCCTGCGGTCGGCGGGCAGGCTCTCCGGCAGGGCGAGGAGGACCAGGGCGAGCGTGGCCAGGCCCACCGCGCCCAGGGCCGTGAAGATGAGCCGCCAGGACCCCAGGACCAGGAGCTGACCGCCGAGGACCGGCCCGAGCATCGGGGCGAGCCCGGCCAGCAGGACGAGCCGGGAGAAGAACGCGGCGGCCGCGTCGCCGTCGAACACGTCGCGGACCACGGCGCGCGCGACGACCAGACCGGTGGCGGCCGACAGGCCCTGCGCGAACCGCAGCGCCACGAACGCCTCCACACTCGTCACCAGCACGCAACCGAACGTGGCGGCGGTGAACACCCCCATGCCGACCAACAGCGGCCTCCGCCGCCCCCAGCGGTCGCTGAGCGGGCCCGCCACGAGCTGGCCCAGCGCCAGGCCGACCATCACCGAGGTCAGGGTGAACGTGACGCTGGACTCGCTGGTGCCCAGGTCGTCGGCGATGTCCGGCAGAGCGGGCAGGTAGAGGTCGGTGGCCAGCGGGCCGATCGCGGACAGCACCCCGAGGACGAGCACGAGCATCGCCGCCTGGCGGCGCGGGCGCGTGACCGTGCGCCCCTGGGACGGGCGGGGGAGGCCGGACCCGGTGGCCGGGTCGGGGGCCGGCCGGTCGGAGCGGACGGGAGAGCGGTGTTCCGGGCGTGCGGAGAGCAGGGTCAAGGAAGGCTCCAGCGCTGGGCGGGACGAGGGCGGTCGCGACGCGACGCGTGTGTGGCGCGGGAACCGCCTTCGGGCGGAGCGCCGGGGAGACACCGCTCGGAGCGGTGCCACCCGCGTCCAACACGGCGCCCGGGGCGGCCAGTCCCCGCGGCGCGCGCCGATCCCCGTGATCACCGCCACGCGTCGCGGTCCCCCCGGCCACGGGCGCCTCCGCGCGCTGTGACGACCCGCATGCCGGTCACCGGCACGCGGTTCGCCGCGCCGGTGGTAGTGGATCCGAGACCCGCCTCAGCCGCCGCGGGTGTCGTTCTTCGCGGGCCGGGCACGGACGTGGACGCGCTCACCCTGCTTGCCGAAGAGGCTGAGGATCTCGGCGGGGCGCTCACCGTCGGTCCCGAACCAGTGGGGGAGCCGGGTGTCGAACTCGGCCGCCTCCCCCGCGGTGAGGAGCACGTCGTGGTTGGCCAGGACCAGACGCACCCGGCCGGAGAGAACGTAGAGCCACTCGTACCCCTCGTGCGTGCGGGGCTCGGGGGTCTCGCGCGAGGCGGGCAGGATCATCTTGTAGGCCTGCAGCGGCCCGGGGAAGGTGGTCAGCGGCACCACCGTGTTGCCGTGCGCGCGCCTGGGCCGGAGCCGTACGCGCGGGTCACCGACCTCGGGCGCGCCGACCAGCTCGTCCAGGGGGACCTGGTGGGCCTGGGAGATCGGCAGCAGGAGTTCGAGGCTGGGGCGGCGCTGTCCCGACTCCAGCCGGGACAGGGTGCTGCGCGAGATACCGGTCATCTCCGACAGCGCGGCCAGTGTCAGGCCGCGTTCGGTACGCAGCCGCCGCAACCGGGGGCCGACCTCGGACAGGGCGCGGGTGATGGTGGCGGGATCGTGCACGCGTCCATCCCACCCGCCCGGTGCGGACACGGCAAGCGGGCGTGCCGTTTCCGGGAAATCCCGGACGGTGGACGCGGATCGGCGGGCCGCGTCCCGGAACCGGCAACGGAAGTTGTCGTGTCGGGGCCCTCCGCGCACCCTGAGGGTGTTCGCGCCCCGTCCGTGAGGGCCGGGGCGGATCCGACAGGGAGGACGCGAGGCCGTATGGGCGCACACCACCACGGGGACGACATCGACTGGGAGGGCATGGTCGCGCACCTGGAACTCAAGGCGGAGGTGAACGAGCCCTACCTCCGCACGGCCGCCGACTGGCTGCACGGTCTCGTCGGCGCCGACGACCGCGTCGGCCCCGTGCGCCGTGTGCTGGACGTGGGCAGCGGCCCCGGAGCGATCACATGTGTGCTGGCCCGGCACTTCCCCTCGGCGACCGTGGTCGCGGTGGACCAGTCGGAGCCGCTGCTGGCCCACGCCCGCTCACGCGCCGAGGGGCAGGGGGTCGGCGGACGGGTGGAGACCCTGCGGGTGGACCTGCCCGACGACCTGGGGGCGCTCGGCGCCGCGGACGTCGTCTGGACCAGTCAGACCGTCCACCACGTCGGTGACCAGCAGGCGGCTCTGGACGGGCTCGCCGCCACCCTGCGCCCCGGAGGGCTGCTCGCGGTCGCCGAGGGCGGTCTGTCCCCGCGCTACCTGCCCCGCGACATCGGTGTCGGCCGTCCCGGGCTCCAGGCACGCGTCGACGCGGCCTGGGAGGACCGTTTCGCGCAGATGCGGGCCGACCTTCCGGGGGCGGTGGACCAGGTGGAGGACTGGCCCGCCATGCTCGCGCGTGCCGGACTGGTTCCCACGGGGTCCAGGACCTTCCTCGTCGAACACCCGGCACCGCTGGACACACGGGTGCGCGAGTTCCTCCGCCTTCACCTGGAGCACACGGTGGACACCTTCGGCGACGCGCTCGACGCCGAGGACCGTGCCGTGCTGGAACGGCTGGCGGACCCGGAGGCCCCGGACGGCGTGCTCTGGCGACCGGACGCGTTCTACCTGGCGGCCTCCACGGTGCACACCGCCCGGGCCTGCCGTTGAGGGCGGTGGCGGGCGACGGGCGGGCCGAAGCGGGGCGGTGGCCCGTGCGGGCACCGCTCAGTTCCTGGCCTTCCAGTCGATGAGGACGACCCGCTCGTCACCGACGACCCACGCGTCGTGGCCGGGCGGGACGCACGCGAGCTGTCCGGCACGCAACGTGGTCTCGGTGCCGTCGGCCATCCGGCAGCACAGGGTGCCGGACTCGATGTAGGCGCAGTGGTCCAGCATGCACAGGTCGGTGCCGACGGACTCCCTGACGTGGGTGGACCATCGCCATCCGGGGTCGAGGGTCATGCGGACGATGTCCGTGCCGCCGATACGGACGATGTCGGCGCGCCCCGGACCCAGCGCCTCGCTCCCGGTCGGCGCGTCGAAGTCGCCCACCTCGATCCCGGTGGCGTGCTCCTCGTCCCAGGCCTGCACGGTGGACTGGTGGATGATACGGCCGTCCCTCAGGTCCAGCATCGTCATGCTCATGACCTTGCTGCCGTCGGGGTAGGCGCACCGTTCGGTGTAGGCGGCGTGGTCGCCCTCGACGACGCACTGGAGTACCTCGTGGCGCATGTCCCTGGCGAACAGCTCCCGCATGGTCGCCCCGATGGCGTCCCTGCCGTGCAGCACGGTGGGGGCGCTGGGCGGGGTGCGCCGGTCGAACATCTCCAGTTCGGCGTCGTCGGAGAACTGCGCCAGGAAGGTGTCGGCGTCGCGTGACTCCACCGCGCGCTTGAGCAGTTCGGCGTCGAAGGGTCGGGCGGTCTCAGCTGCGGCGGACATGATCCGCCTCCTTCCGGACAGGGGTTCCCGTGGGGCGGTTCCACCCTCTCCTCCAGCGTGCGCCCCACGCTGGTACCGGTTCGCCCAAGAAGCGGTCACGTGAGGGTCAGCCGCACGGCGCCCGCACACTATGGTTCGGTGCTTTCCCTTTTCCGCTCGGTTTCCGTGGTTCGGCGGGACTGTTTCGGGGCGGTTCCGCGTTTCTCACCGGCGGTGCCACGGATTGGGGATTTCGCGTGAACGGAGCCTTCGGTCCTGTGGTGTGGAGTTCGCCGCCACTCCCGGCCGGATGCGGTCAAATAGCACATATAGCCGCCGGGTGCTCGGATTCCTCGTCCGGCGGGCGTGCACGCCCCCGCGGGAAAGCTGAGGCGCGGATGAACCCGAGATCCGTTTCGGGTACGGTGGTGGGCGCCGAGATGCGTTCCCGTTCGGTTTTTCGCACGACTGCTGATCGCCGGGTGGGGCCCGTGGTATTTCCCGTTCATCCGGACAAGGGTCTTCACCGGCCACTTCGGAAAGGATGTGGGCGTGGGGGCGAAACAGAAGTTCGACGGGCTCAGTGAAGACTATGACCTGTACAGGCCGCGCTACCCGAAGGAATTCTTCAGGATCATCGTTCACGAGCTCCCGTCCTTTCCCGAGGTGACGGTCGTGGACGCGGGGGCGGGCACCGGAATCGCTCTGGAGGGACTGTGCCCGGTCCTGGGGGACGGGGCGCGCTACCTGGCCGTCGACGTGTCCGAGAGCATGGTCGACCGGGGTCGGGCCAAGTTCCCGGACGTGCGGTGGGCGGTCGGAGCCGCCGAACCCTTCCTGGAGGCGCTCGCCGCCCCCGTCCAGCTCGTCATGGCCGCGCAGGCCTACCAGTGGATGGACCGCCCCCGGTTCGTCGCGGCCTGTGCCGGGGCGCTGGCCCCCGGAGGGCTGCTCGCGGTCATGCAGAACAACCGCGACTACACCCTCAGCGGGTTCCTCGACGCCTACGAGACCCTGCTGGAGCGGCACAGCCCGGGCTACACCCGCAGGTACCGCGAGTTCGACATCGCCGGGGAACTGGCGGCGGGGTTCGACCCGACCGGCGGGCACGTCGGGGTCTCGGTCCTCACCTGGCGCACGCGGGTGGCCGTGGCCGACTTCGTGCGCATGTCCGCGTCCTCCACCCAGGTGCGGCGGGCGGTCGACAGCGAGGGGGAGGGGTTCCTCGGGCTGGTGCGCGCACTGTGCGAGGACCACGCGCGGGACGGGAGTGTGGAGGTGGCCTACCGTTCCGAACTCTTCCTCGGCAACCGGGGATAGGCCGCCGCGCCGCCACGGGGACGGACGATCCCACAAGGAGGCACTGACCTCGCAGATACGAGTCGGTGATCCGTACAAGATCGCAGATGCGATCTGGACGGGGCTGGAATGGTCGCGAACGCCAGTGCTACGTTCTCCCCATGCCCACCTACCGGATCAGTGACGCGGCCGAGCTTCTCGGCGTCAGCGCCGACACCGTCCGGCGGATGGTCGACTCCGGCCGCCTACCCGCCGCGCGCGACGAGTCGGGCCGACGCCTGATCGACGGAGCCGCCCTCGCCCGGCACCTGCGCGCCGCCCCCGAGGACGACCCCGCCCGCGAGTACTCCTCCGCACGCAACCGCTTCCGCGGACTGGTCACCAGCGTCACCCGCGACGGTGTCATGGCCAGTGTCGAGATCCAGGCCGGACCCCACCGCGTGGTCTCCCTGATGAGCCGCGAGGCCGCCGACGAACTCGACCTCCGGGTCGGCGCCCTGGCCACGGCGATCGTCAAGTCCACCAACGTCATCGTCGAGACCTCCGGAGGCCACCATGCCTGACACCCCCCGACACCCCCGAACCGCCGTCCTCCGCCGGGCCGCCCCCCTCCTCGCCGGAGCCCTCGCCCTGACCGCCTGCTCCGCGGGCGATGACGCCGGACCGGGCGGGCGGGGAGCCGCCGCGGAGGCCGACGGCGCCGGAACGCTCACCGTCCTGGCCGCAGCCTCCCTCACCGACGTCTTCACCGCGCTGGCCGAGGAGTTCGAGACCGCCAACCCGGGCGTGGAGGTCGAGTTGGGCTTCGCGGGAAGCAGCGCCCTGGCCACCCAGATCAACTCCGGAGCCCCCGCCGACGTGTTCGCCTCGGCCAACACCGACACCATGGCCCTGGTCGTCGACGGCGCGGGCCTGGACCCCGCGTGGTCCGCCGACCACGGCGGGGACGGCGCGGTCTTCGCCACCAACACCCTGCGCATCGCCGTGCCCCCGGGCAACCCCGCCGGTGTCGGGGACCTGGCCGACCTCGCCGACGACGCGGTGGCCACCGCCCTGTGCGCGCCGGAGGTCCCGTGCGGGGCGGCCACCGCGGCCGTCACCGACGCGGCGGGCGTCGCGATCGCCGCGGTCACCCTGGAGGAGGACGTCCGTGCCGTTCTGACCAAGGTCGAGCTCGGCGAGGTCGACGCCGGTCTGGTCTACGCCACCGACGTCGCCGCGGCCGGGGAGGCGGTCGAGGGCATCGACTTCCCCGAGGCCGGCTCCGCGGTCAACGAGTACCCCGTCGGAGTCCTGGCCGAGGCCGCCGAACCCGAACTGGCCGCCGCGTGGGTCGACCTCGTCCTGTCCGACACCGGTGCCGACGTCCTCACCGCCGCCGGGTTCGGGGCGCCGTGACCACCCCCGCCGCCACCCGCGGGAGGGTGCTGCGCGCCCGTTCGGGGCGCCCGCCCTGGATCCTGCTCGTCCCCGCGCTCCTCGGCGTCGCCTTCCTCGTCCTGCCCCTGGTCGGTCTGCTCGTCAGCGCCCCCTGGGCGACCATGGGCGATCGCCTCACCGACCCGGCGGTGCTGTCCGCGCTGTGGCTGTCCCTGTCCACCGCGACCGTCGCCACGGCCGTGTGCCTGGTTCTGGGCGTACCGCTGGCCTGGCTGCTCGCCCGCACCGAGTTCCCCGGGCGGCGCCTGGTCCGCGCCCTGATCACCGTTCCCCTGGTCATTCCGCCGGTGGTCGGCGGTGTGGCGCTGCTCCTGGTCCTGGGCCGCAACGGACTGCTCGGCCGCCACCTCGACGCCTGGTTCGGGCTGACGCTGCCGTTCACCACGGCCGCCGTCGTCCTCGCCCAGGTGTTCGTGGCGATGCCGTTCCTGGTCGTGAGCGTGGAGGGCGCGCTGCGCGGGGCGGACCGCCGCTTCGAGGAGGCCGCCGCCACCCTGGGCGCCAGCCGCACCACGGTCTTCGCCCGCGTCACCCTGCCCATGGTTCTGCCGGGGGTCGGGGCGGGCGCCGCCCTGTGCTGGGCCCGCGCGCTGGGCGAGTTCGGTGCCACCATCACCTTCGCCGGCAACTTCCCCGGCACCACCCAGACCATGCCCCTGGCGGTGTACATGGCCATGCAACGCGACCCCGAGGCCGCCGTCGTGCTCAGCCTCGTCCTCCTGTTCGTCTCCCTGGCCGTCCTGGCCGGTCTGCGCGGGAGGTGGACGTGACCGCGGCCGACGACCGACGGCCCCCGGCGGACCGTCCCGGAGCCGGAGCACCCGCCGTCGACGCCCGGCTGCGGCTCACCCGGGGGGACTTCACCCTCGACGTGACACTAAAGGTCGCCCCGGGGGAGGTGCTGGCCCTGCTCGGCCCCAACGGGGCGGGCAAGTCCTCGGCCCTGCGCGCCCTGGCGGGACTGGTCCCGCTCACCGACGGGCACGTGCGGGTCGAGGGCCGGGACGAGACCACCACGCCGGTCGAACGCCGTCCCATCGGCATGGTCTTCCAGGACTACCTGCTCTTCCGCCACATGAGTGCCCTGGACAACGTCGCCTTCGGACCGCGCTGCCAGGGCCTGTCCAAGGCCGCGGCGCGCGGACGGGCGGCCGACCTGCTGGCGGGCATGGACCTGGCCGCCCACGCGCGCTCCAGACCGGGGCGGCTGTCGGGCGGCCAGGCCCAGAGGGTCGCGCTGGCCCGGGCGCTGGCGGTGCGCCCCCGGCTGCTGCTCCTCGACGAACCGATGGCGGCGCTGGACGCCAGCACGCGCGTCGACGTGCGCGCCCGCCTTCGCCACCTGCTGGAGGACTTCGACGGCGCGGCCGTGCTGGTCACCCACGACCCGCTGGACGCGATGGTCCTGGCCGACCGGGTGGCCGTGGTCGAGTCGGGGCGGATCGTCCAGCAGGGGACCCCGGCCGAGGTGGCCAGGCGGCCCCGGACCCCCTACGTCGCCCGTCTGGTCGGGCTCAACCTGTTCCGCGGCCGGGGCCGGGGGTCCGTGGTGACGGTGCTCCGACCGGAGGGCGAGGAGGCTCCGCTGGTCCACGTGCACGAGCCGCACGAGGGCGAGGTCCTGGTGGCCTTCCCGCCCAGGGCCGTCGCGCTGTACGCGGACCGGCCGCACGGCAGTCCGCGCAACCTGTGGCGGCTCACGGTGGAGGGCGTCGAGCGGTTCGGTGACCAGGTCAGGGTCCGTCTGGCGGGCCCGGTGCCGTTGTCGGCCGACATCAGTCCGGCCGCGTTGGCCGAGTTGGGGCTGGTGCGGGGCACCCCCGTCTGGGCGGGGGTCAAGGCCGCCGAGGTGGAGTGCTACCCCGGTTGAGCCGGCGCGGATGCCGGTACCGCTCGTCCCGGCGCTGACGCCTGCCCGGAACAGCGCAAACACCAGACCTCGGATGAGTCGAATCCCTCCGAGGAAAACCCTCGGAACCTGGATATCCGACCCCCACCCGGGGGAGACTGTAGGCACCCGGAGATGACAGTCCTTCCCCCGGCGGCTGAGGAGGGTGCCATGTCGTTGAGAGAGCATGAGCGAAGAATCCTCGCGCAGATCGAGCGGCAGCTCAGCGAGGAGGCACCGGAGCTTGCCGGACGCCTGGAAGCCTTCGGGTCGGACGACCCCGATGCCCCGGTCGACCCCAGCCTGAGCGGTTGGCGGCCGTGGGTGGCGTGCGCCGTGATCGCGGCGGTCACCGCCGGACTTCTGGTCCTGCTCTTCGTCCTCACCCCGAGTCCGCCCCAGGCCTCACCCGCGAATCCGGCCGAGACCACCGAGACGACCCAGCCCGCCGACACCCCGGTGGCGCCCGCCCCGGTCGGACTGGACCCGGCCGGGACGGCGCCGTGACGGACCCCGGCCGCGGGAGGCCGGGGGTCCGCCGGGTCAGAGCGCGTTGGTGAACCTCGCGGCGATCGGTCCGGCCACGGACCCGCCGCCACCGCCTCCGTCCACCACCAGGGCGAAGGCGACGTCACCCTTGTAGCCGACCATCCACGCGTGGGTGGGCAGCTCGTCGTCCTCACCCTCCGGGGTGCCGTACTCGGCGCTGCCGGTCTTGCCGTACACCTCGCCCTGGAAGCCCGCGTCACGGGCGGTGCCGTCGGTGATCACGGCACGCATCATCGGCCGGATGGCCTCGGCGTTGGCGATCGGGTTCGGCTCGGGCAGGCCGTCGCGGGCGGGGTCGGTCACCAGCACCGGGTGCCGCCACGACCCGTCGGCGATCGCCGCCGGGACCGTGGCCATGTGCAGCGGGGAGGACTCGACCTGGCCCTGGCCGATGCTCTGCGCCCCCATCATCACGGCGCCGTCCGGTGCCGGGAAGCTGGGGTCGAAGTTGGGCACCCCGATGTCCAGCGGCGCGTTCATCCCGAACCGCTCGGCGCTGGCCACCAGGTCCTCCGACGACAGCTGCTCGACCACGCCGGCGACCAGGGCCGTGTTGCAGGAGGTCGCGAACGCCTCGGTCATCGTCTGCGCACCGTAGTCGGCCCCGCCCGCGTTGACGAACGCCCAGCCGCCCGGGTTGTACTCCTCCGGGCACTGCATCGTGGTGTCGGTGGTCATGCCGGAGTCGAGCAGCGCGCTGTAGGAGATGATCTTGAGCGCGGAACCGGGCGGGTACCGGCCCTCGAAGGCGCGGTTGAACCCGCCGGGGACGTTCACCGCGGCCAGGATCTCACCGGTGGAGGGGCGCACGGCGACCATCCCGGCGGGGTCGTCCGCGGTGAGGATGGCGGCGGCCGCCGCGTCCTGCACGGCCATGTCGATGCTGGTGGTGATGTCCTGGCCGGCACTGCCGTCCAGGGTCGCGACCGTGTTCGCCTCCGTGGCCTCCAGCGTGTCGGGGTCCTCGGCGGCGGCCGCGTCGACCGCGAGGATGGTCGTGGCCGCCTCACCGGCCAGCCGCTCCTCGTAGCTGCGCTGCAGCCCCGAGACACCGACGGTGTCGCCGACGCCGTAGGCGGGGCCGAGCCGTTCGACGTCCTCCTCGGTGGCCTCGCCCAGGGTGCCCACGATCATCTGGAGCGAACCGGTCGCGTCGTCCAGCGGGGTGCCGTCGGCGGCCAGCACGTGGCCGCGTTCGCCCCAGACGGTCGTGCGTGCGAGGGTCTGACCCTCGCCCAGCCCGGGGTGGGCCACCTCGGGCGTGAAGTCGACCAGCCATCTGCCGTCCTCCCGGACGAGGGGGAGTTCGCCCTCCCAGCCCCAGTCGCTGGCACCCGACAGGGTGACGGTCACCTCGTAGGGCGCGCTGCCGCTGCTCCCGTCGACCGTGGCGGCGCCGACCTCGACGGCCACCGTCTCCAGGCCCAGGCCCGAGTCGATCCCCTCCATGACCGCGGCCGCGTCGTCCCCGGTGGTGACGTCGGCCAGTCGCGCGTAGTCGCGTTCCTCCCAGGCGGCGGTGTACGCGGTGAGCGCCTCCTCCGGCCGGGGCCTGGACAGCACGAACCAGGACGCGGCGCCGCCGATCAGCGCCAGCACCGCCACCGCGGCGACCAGGCCGATGACCAGCCCCCTGCGCGAGCGGCGCTTCGGCGGTTCGGGTGCGCCGGGTCCGCCGGGGCCGTACGGTCCCCCGGGGTCCCCGGGTCCGCCGCCGTACAGGTACTCATCGCCGGGGCCGCCCGGAGCCGGTCCGGTCCGGTCCGGGGGACGGGGCGCCTCCGGGCCCCACCCGCCCTCCTGCGGTGCGGGGGCCCACCCCTCCGGTTCCGCGTGCGCGGCCGCACCGACCGGGTGGGGGGTGTCGCCGCGGTGGTCGGGCACGTCCTGGTGCGGCTGATCCGGGCGGCGCTCCCCGTCCGGCCGGGCGTCGTCCCAGCCGCCTCCGGCCCAGCTGTCCTCGGGCCTGGGGTCGTCCCATCCGCCTGCCCAGCTGTCCTCCGCCCGGGCGTCCGGAGCGTCCCCGGGGCCGATCGGGTGGGGCTGGGGGACGGGGGTGTCCCAGGAGTCCTCGGGACCCGACTGCGGGTGCGGGGGGCGGGTTTCGGGGGGAGCCACGGGGTCAGGGGGGCCGGGGTGGTCGGGTGCGGGGGTGTGGGGAGCCTCCGACCGCCGCGGGATGCGGTACGGGTTCTCCGGCCGGGTGCCCCGCGTTCGTGTGTCATCCGAACCCTCGGGGGGCCCGGGGGAGCCGTGCTGCCGGGGGGACCAGTCATCCACGCCTGATCGTCCTTCGCTACGTCGTGGGCTTCTCGGACCTGAGGGACCGAGCCTGCGGTCGAACACCCGACTGGCCGCCGAGAGCGTGCACCGCGTCCTACAGGATCCTAGGACCCCGGCGCCACGGGAGAAGTTCCGGTTCGCGTGCGCGACCGCGTCCGTGGTACGGGAGGTGAAGGGGAGGGAGTGCCTCGTCGGGACGGGCCGACGACCCGTACAAACCACACACCCCGCCCCCACCGGAGTGGGAGCGGGGCACGAGGTGTGATGGTCGGTATGGCGGTCGCCTCTCGGCGCGGGGCACAACGGGGCTCCTGGCCGTACGGTCACCCGCCCGGAGGGCGGGGCCGTACGCGGTATTCCGCGAAGGCAATAGTTGAGGCCCGGGGGACACTTGCTACCACACCGACCAACAGTGACTCTAACCCATCCGACCGGACCGTTGTTCCGTGACACGGGCTCGGGCGGCATGAGCGATCTCACGGTGACTACCGGCCGGTAGTGGGAACAGGAAATGGCCGGTCCCGCAGAGGGGCGCGGGACCGGCCGGGAGCTCACGCGCAGGGACCGGCCGGGCGCCGCGGAGGCGTACCCCGCCGTTCGCGGCGGGCAGCGTCCGAGGCGAACGGCCTACTCCTGGCGCGCGATGCTGGTCTGTTCCTCGCGTCCGCGCAGCTTCAGGCGCTTGCGGCCGCGTTCCTGGCCCAGTTCCTCCTCGCGGGCCTCGATCCGCTGCCACCCCTCCCAGGTGGTGTAGCGCACGCCGCGCGCCTCCAGCAGGGCGCGGAAGGCGACCGGGTCCGGCTCGGCCGCGGGGGTGAGGGACTCGCGGTCGGCCACCAGGTTGGTGACCGTCTCCAGGGCGTCGCCCTTGGTGTGGCCGATCAGGCCCACGGGGCCGCGCTTGATCCACCCGGTGGCGTACACGCCCTCGATGGGCTGGTCGTCCAGGTCCAGGACGCGGCCCTCGGCGTTGGGGACCACGCCGCGCTCCTCGTCGAAGGGCAGGTCGGCCAGGGGGGACCCCAGGTAGCCGATGGCGCGGTAGACGGCCTGGACCTCGTGGTCGACGAACTCGCCGGTGCCCTTGACGCCGCCGTCGCCGGTGAGCTCCATGCGCTCGGTGCGCAGGCCGGTGACGCGGTCCTCACCGGTGATCTCGACCGGGCGGTGCAGGAAGTGCAGGTGCAGGCGGCGTTCGGCGCCCTTGGGGTCGCGGATCGCCCAGTTCTGGAGGACCTTGACATTGGTCTTGACCTGGTTGGACTCCTCGCACGCCTGGAGGCTGCCCTCGTCCATGTCGAAGTCCTCGGGGTAGACGATGACCTCGACTCCGGGCTGCTTGTCCAGCTCGCGCAGCTCCATCGGCGTCGCCTTGCACTGGGCGATGCCGCGGCGGGCGAAGACGTGGACGTCGGTGATCTGCTTGGCGCGCAGACCCTCGTAGACGTTGTCGGTGATGTCGGTCTCCAGCAGGTCCTCGGCGCTCTTGGCGAGGATCCGGGCGACGTCGACGGCGACGTTGCCCGCGCCGATCACGGCGACGCTGGTGCCCTCGACGTGCCAGGAGGGGGAGACGTCGGGGTGGGAGTCGTACCAGAAGACGAAGTCCGCCGCTCCGTGGCTTCCGGGCAGGTCGACTCCGGGGACGTCCAGCGGCCGGTCCCGGTCGCTGCCGGTGGAGAAGACGACCGCGTCGTAGTACTGGCGCAGGTCCTCGAGCTTGAGGTCGACGCCGTACTCGACGTTGCCGTAGAAGGTGATCTCGGGCTTGTCCAGGATCTTGTGCAGCGCACCCTGGATCTGCTTGATCCGGGGGTGGTCCGGGGCGACGCCGTAGCGGACCAGGCCGTAGGGGGAGGGCAGCTTGTCCAGGATGTCGATGCTGACGGACGTGCCGCACGCGGACAGGGTCTCGTCCTTGGTGAGCAGGTCCGCGGCGTAGATGCCCGCGGGCCCCGCACCCACGATTCCCACTCGCAGTGGTCGCGTCATCGCACAGCTCCAAGTCTTCGCGCCAAGGTCGGACGCCATTGGTAAGGCTTGCCTAATCTATCCGGTGGTGACACCGTGAAAACCTACTATAATGGTAGGCAATTCCCCCCGTGGTCCGAGGGGCCGTCGGTCTCGCGATCGGGTCGGCCCGCGCGGCATCCCAGGCGGGAAGGGGTCCGTGGCCCCTCCGGCGTACTCCGGCGGGGCGCTTCACCGGGGGTCAACGCCCGGCCAAGGGAGGATCAGCCCGCCCCCGGGTGTGGGGAAAGTCACGCTCCGGGGCGGTGCGCGGTCGGGCCGGAGGTCAGCTCCCCTGGGACAGCTCGGCCTTGACCGACGCGGCGAACCGGGGCACCTGCTCCTGGTTGGACAGCTTGGCGATCGCGGCCATGATGGCGTCCGTGGCCGACCGGCGCGCCCTGGCCCTGTGTGCCTGGCCCTCCCACGGGGACAGGTCGACCGGTTCCCCGAAGCGCACCCCGACGCGGTTGAACGAGGGGACCCGCCGGCCGCCGGGCAGGATCCGCTCCGTGCCCGCCAGTGCCACCGGCACCACGGGGGCGCCCGTGGTCAGTGCCAGCCAGGCCAGTCCGGTCTGGCCCCGGTAGAGGCGGCCGTCCGGCGAGCGCGTCCCCTCGGGGAAGATTCCGAAGACCTCGCCGCCGCGCAGCACGTCCAGGCTGTTGTCCATCGCCTCCTGGGCGCTCTGCCCGGGGCGGCGGTCCACCGACAGCTGGCCGATCGCGCGCAGGGCGCGCGTGAGGGCCCGTTTGGGCAGCGTCCCCTCGTCGAAGAGTTCCTGCTTGGCGATGAAGCGCACGGGGCGGGGGCAGGCCACTCCGACGAAGAGGGGGTCGATGAGCGCGAGGTGGTTGGCGGCCAGGATCACCGGTCCCCGCGCGGGGACGTGGTGGACGCCCTCCACGCGTTGCGGCCACACCAGGCGTGTCGCGGGCGCGATGACGGCCTTGGCGGCTCCGTACAGTGACACGATGGGGTCGCCCCTTCTCCATGGTTGCCGTGTGGTGCGGGGAGGGGTGCCGGAGGCGCCACGGTCCGCCGCCGTGTTCGCCTTCGAGCGTATCGGGGTTCGTGTGTGCACGGTGTGCCCCGGGCCAGCCGGTTTTTCCTGTTTCCTCCCACTGCCGTGACGTGGACCACACGCGCTAGGGTGTTGGTCTAGACCTCTGACGAGGGTGCGGGGGTCGTTCCGGACGCGCGTGCGAAGCGAGGAAGACAGCCATGCCGAAACTGGTCGACGTCAGCCACCAGATCACCGACGGGATGTCCACCTGTCCCGGCCTGCCCGAACCGTCCGTGGAGGAGGGGACCGCGTCCGGAGGCTCCGAGCCCGGCCACGAGACCAGCAGCGGGCGGGTCACCATGGTCGGGGCCACCGGGACGTACGTGGAGATGCCCTCCCACCGCTACCGGGACGGAGCCGACCTGGCCGACCTCGACCTGGACCGGGTCGCCGACCTGCCCGGCGTGATGGTCACCGCCACGGGTGCGCGCGCCATCGGCCCCGAGGCCCTCTCCGGGGTCGACGTGCGCGGCCGCGCCGTGCTCGTGCGCACCGGCTGGGACCGCCACTGGCGCACCGAGGCCTACGGCGACCCCGACCACCCCCACCTGACCGAGGACGCGGCCAAGGCCCTCGTCGACGGCGGCGCCAGGCTGGTCGGCGTCGACGGGCTCGGCGTGGACGACACCTCACCCGCGGCCCAGGGCGCCCGCCCCGCGCTCGCGGTCCTGCTGGCGGCCGGGATCCCCGTCGTCTCGCACCTGTGCCTCCTCGACCAGCTGCCGGAGGAGGGGTTCACCTTCTACGCGGTGCCCGCCAAGGTGCGCGGCATGGCGGCCTTCCCGGTGCGCGCCTTCGCCCGTCTCGACTGACCGTTCCCGGGACGCCGGCCTCTCCGCGTCCGCGGGCCGCGACGCCTGACCCGCGGGCCCTCAGAGGTCGGCGTCCACGTCCTTCTGCGCCCGCCGCCTCTCCCTCAGGGCGCGGCGCTCGGCCTCCTGCTGGGCCGTGCGCTCGTCCTGGGCGACCGCGTTGGTCATCGAGTTGGACAGCGCCCGCAGCTCCATGTTGATCCTCGGATAGGCGGGCAGCCTCGGCAGCGCGCCCAGGCGCGGCGTCCGCCGATCCGCCATCGAGGAGATCAACTCCCTGAAGGCCAGGTCGACCCGCTGGAGCGTGATGACGCCCACCGGGGCGGGGCTCTCCAGAGCCAGGGCGGACAGCGCCAGGTACCCGGTGCGCTGCGTGGCCACCACGACCGGCCACAGCGGGCGGGTGGCGGCCGCCCGCGGCACGTCGCCGATGGCGCTCTCGTAGACCCCGCGCAGGTTGACCAGCGCCGCCCGCATGTCGCGCCGCAGCTGGTAGCGGCGCTCGGGTCCGACCCGCACCTCCTGGTCCAGGACCGCGACCACGCACTGGCGGGCGTTGTCCAGGACCCCGATGATCGCCTGCGGCAACCGGGTGGCCGACGCGCTGCGCCACAGCAGGAGCGCCCCGGCCAGTCCGAACAGCGAACCGACCACGGTGTCGATGATGCGCGACTCGGCCAGGGCCGTGATCGGGTGCGGTGAGGCCGTGTACGACAGCAGCAGGGCCATCGGTGTGAGCAGCACCGACGCGTAGAAGAAGTTGCGGCCCACGACCAGCTGGGTCAGACCCTGGAAGGTCCCGGCCAGGACCACGACCACCGGCAGCGGCAGGTCGAGGGAGAGCAGCAACGCTCCGATCACCACGCCGAGCAGGGTACCCAGCGACCGCTGGAGCGACCGGTTGACGGTCAGGACGACGTTGCCGCCCTGGAGGACGGCGGTCGCGGTGATCGCCACCCAGTAGTAGTGGTCCAGCCCGAGCCACAGCCCGAACGCCCCGCCCAGGGTCACGGTGATCCACATCCGCAGCGCGGTGGGCCGGATCAGGGACTCCGCGCTCAGACTGGACCGCAACGCGCCCCACAGCGCCGGGTAGCGCTGGTCGTCCAGTGCGCGGGCGCGCTCGTCCTCCTCGTCGTGGCCGGGCCGGTGCGCCGCCTGCGCCGCCCTGGCCAGCAGACCGTACAGCCGGGCCTCCAGGGAGCGCGGTCGCATACCGCGCCGCAGGTCGTCGAGTTCGGCGGGGTCGGGCGCCCGGTCGGGGCCGGCGACGGCCGGCACCAGCCGGTCGGCGAAGTCGGCCGCGCTCTCCGGCAGGGAGGAGATCCTGACCATGGACACCTGCGTGGCGGACAGGTGGATGTCGGAGACCCAGCGCAGCAGCGAGCGCAGCCGGGCCGCCTCCGGGGTGGAGCGGTAGCCGCGGGTCTGCGCCAGCAGGACGATCCGCCAGGCCTCGGCGACCGCCACCGACGCCCTGTGCTGGGCGTGGTCGAGTTCGGCGGTGCCCACCGCGCGCAGGAGCGCGGCCAGCTCCCGGTAGGCCTCCGACACCGCCCGGTACTCGGGGTGCCGTGCCAGGACGGGGGCGCCCGACATCGACACCGACCAGCCGACGGCCGCGCCCAGGGCGGCCACACCCGCGTGCAGGGGGATGTCGGCCAGCCCGCCGGGGGCGATCGTGGAGATCGCGCAGACCAGCACGAAGAACAGGGCGCCGGGCTTGTCCACCCGCCAGGCCGCGCACACCCAGGTGGCGGTTCCGGCGACGAGTCCGATCGCGGCGACCGACGCCCACGCCGACACTGCCGAGGCCAGTGAACCGAGGGTCACGCTGGCGACGAACCCCAGGCCGACCAGGGCCAGTGCCGCCGACCGGTAGACGTAGGGGGTCTTCTTCTCGTAGAGCACCGTCATGGAGCCCAGGGCGGCCAGGGTGCCGATCTGGGGGCCGAACAGCCACGTGGCCAGCCCGAAGGAGGTGGCCATGGCGACCGTCGCCTGCACGGCGGTGGTCCAGGCCCACGCCCCCGCCTCCAGGCCGAAGAGGGCCCTGAGGTCGACTCTGGGCCGGGGTCGTTCCGCCACCCGGGCACGCTCCGGTCCCTGACCGGGTGACCCGCCCAGGTGCATCGGGCCGGTGTCGCCGGTCGTTCCCAGATCTCGCACGACTTCCATCCTAGATCGGGTCACATAGGCGTTTTGTGACTAATGGCGGGTTGCGGTGTCGCCGTCCGGCGTCCGCGCGTGGGCGGCCTCTGCGCGGTCGGCCCGCTCCTCCGCCTGCCGGGCGCGTTCCTCGGCGCGCTCCCGGGCCTCCTCGGCCACCGTCAGGCGGGCGGCCGCCGCCGTGCGCGACTCGTCCAGGGTGATCTCGGCGTTGCGGCGCTGGGTCTGCAGTTCCGCTGCCAGGCGCGACCGTTCGGCGTCGGCGCGCTCCAGCTCCGCGGTCAGACGGACGCGTTCGGCGTCGGCGGCGGACCGGTCGGCCTCCCGGCGCTCGTGGGCGCGCTCCAGTTCGGTGTCGAAGCGGGCACGCTCGGCGGTCAGCGTCTCGGCCGCCTCCCGGGCCCGTGCGTCGGCGCCTTCGGCGCGAGCCGTGGCCCGCTCCGCGGCCAGGACGGCCTCGTCGCGCAGACGGGCGTACTCGGCGGCCTCGGCCCGGAGCTGTTCCGCCTCGGCGCGGGCGTGCTGGAGACGCCGGGCCGCCTCGGCGCGGGCGTGTTCCAGTTCGCCCCGTACCCGTTCCACCTCCGTGCGGGCGCGCGCGTCGGCCTCGGCCACGCGGCGCTCCGCGGCGGCGAGCCCCGCGTTGGCCTCGGTGACGGCGGCGTCGCGTTCGGCCTCCGCCAGCCGGGCCCCGGCCCGGGTCTGGTCCCGCTCGGCCTCTGCCGCGTTCCTGCGCCCGACCGCCTCCTCGGCGATCCGCTCGGCCGCGTGGGTGGCGTTGACCGCCGAGGCTGCCGCCTCCTCGGCCACGCGCCGGGCGGCCTCGGCCTCACGGCGCCGGTTCTCCGCCTCCAGCCGGGCGCCGTCCGCCTCGGCCGCGCGGCGGGCGCCCGCCAGGCGGGCCGCCTCCACCTGGGCCTCGGCGGCGGCGGGGTCGGTCATCGTCGCGAAGGCCTCGGTCGCGGACCTCAGGGTCTCGGTCATCTGCTCGCTCTGCACGGCGAACCGGGTGAGCAGGTCGTCGGCGCGGAGCCGGGCCGCGGTCACCGGTTCGGCGGGGGCCGCCGCGGACCCGGTCTCACCAGGGGCGGCGGCAGCGGTCTCCTCCTCGCGGCGCTCGGCCTCCTGCGCCAGCCGCTGGCGTTCGCGCCAGGCCCGCCATCGGGTGTGCTCGGGTAGGTCGCAGTACTCGGGCGGGCGGCCGGGGGAGGAGCCCCGGGGCACGGACCGGTCACAGCCGGGGAAGTTGCAGGTGTTGGAGTCGGAGGTGGCCACGGGGTGAGCTTAACGCCCTCCCCGTGGTGAGCCGGGGACCGCCATGGGACGTCCGCCGCCGGGTCGCTAGAGCACCCCGGCCGCGGCCAGGGCCGCCACCGGAAGCAGCAGGATCCACTGCGGTAGCCGCAGCAGCGGGCGGGACCAGCCCGCGCGGAGCGTGATCACCAGGAACACCGCCGCGTACGCGAGGAAGTGGGCGGCGATGAAGAGGACGAGCGGTGCGTTGGCGGCCGACCGGGGCGCGAGGGCGATCAGTGTGACGCCGCTGAACAGGAGGTCCGCGGTGGCGAAGTGCCACACCGCGTGCAGGGTACGCCGCGGCCCGGCCTCCAGCGGGCTGACCAGCAGTGGCCGGACCACGTCGCGCCCTCCGGAGACGAGGTGGATCAGTGCCGTCACGGTCGCCAGGGCCCCCGCGGCCAGAAGCCATCCGTTCACCGTGCCCCGATTCCCTCGGCGGCGATTCCGGCGACGCTGCGCGCCAGTCGGGGGTCGGCGGGCTCACCGAGGACGCCCAGCCGGAACAGGACGGTTCCGACGAGGGTGTCGAGCACCAGGTCGGTATCGACGCCCGGACCGACCTCGCCGCGCTCCCGGGCCCGGTCGAAGACGTCGGCCAGGCGCTCCTTGGCGGGGGCGAGGAAGGCGGAGCGGATCCTGGCGCGCAGTTCGGGGACGGCGGCGAAGTCCGCCAGCAGTCCGGGCAGCGCGGCGGCGGCCGGCGCGCTGAACTCGTCGATCAGTTGCCGGACGAGGACGGTGAGGTCGCCCACGAGAGTTCCGGTGTCGGGAACCGGCGCGGTGTCGGTGGTGGTGAACACCGCCTCGTAGACGAGTTCGGCCTTGCCTGACCACCGGCGGTAGATGGTGTCCTTGCCGACCCCGGCCCGGCTCGCCACGGCCCCGAGGGACGTGGCGGCGTAGCCGACGTCGGCCACCAGTTCGGCGGTGGCGGCGAGGATCGCCGCGTGTGAACGCGCGTCTCGCGGGCGTCCGCGCGGAGCGGTTCCGGAAGTCATGCTCCACTTTTACCATACGGGTCGACCCGTATGGAAAATCGCCCGTTGCCGACCGAGCGCACGCGCTCCCGCCCACGTACCGGGGGACCGTACGTGGGCGGGAGCGGGGCGCAGGTGCCGAGGGGCGCCGCTAGTCGTGCGCGCCGAACCCGTCGACGCGGCAGACCATCGTGGTCACGAAGGGACGGAAGCCCTCCTGCTCCAGGAAGCGGATGTCCTCGGAACTGGTCGCCAGTGCGGAGAACTCGATGTCGCGCACACCCATCGCGGCGAGCTGGCGGCGCACCTCCTCCAGGAGTTGGGAGCCCACGCCGCTGCCGGAGTACTCGGGGTCGACGGCGAAGGTCTGCACGACCGCGACCCGGTCGCCCCGGTCCCAGCTGCCCTGGGCGTTCTCGCGGATGGTCACCATCGCGTACCCGGCCGGGTCGTCACCGCTCTCGGCGAGGATCGCCATGGTGTCGGGGTCGGCGAGCCAGGAGACGTACTGGGCGCGGCGGCGGCGCCAGGACTCGTCCAGGCTCACGGCGCTGATGATGTCCGCGAGGTGCGGGGCGGTCACCGTGTGCTGCTGGTGGAGGGCGCCCCACAGGTCCACGAGCTCGTCCACCTCGTGGGCGCCCAGGTAGCGGAAGCTGAGAACGCCGACGTCGGAAGGTCGAGGTTTGGTCATCAGCGAAGTTTGCATGTTCTTTCCACCCGTTCCACCAGCATTGGGTGCTGATCCCCTGGGGGTGCGGTGTGCGTCCCCGTGGTTGAACTGTGCGTCTGACTGTACGTGCCGGTATCGACCGGAACATCGTCAACACGAGGAAAGACGGCTACGAGATCACTCTAGGGGAAGAAGTTAAGAATTTCTTTGATCGATCGCTGATGTGTTCGGCGTCAGGGATGGCCTGGACGGTGTGCAGCGAATCACGCGCCCAAGTCAGTCAACATGCCTGAAACGCCGACGAAACGTGATCGTTCTGCCATAAATTGGGAGACATGATCGACGTTCGGCGGTTGCAGCTCCTCCAGGCCCTCGACCGCCACCGCACGGTGGCGGCCACGGCGGAGGCGCTCCACGTCACACCGTCGGCGGTCTCCCAGCAGCTCGCGGCCCTGGCCCGGGAGGCCGGGGTCCCCCTCGTCGAACGCTCGGGCCGCCGTTTCCTGCTCACCGGTGCCGCGCGGGTCCTGCTGGAACGCGCCCCCGCCATCTTCGCGGAGATGGAGCGCGCCACCTCCGACCTGGCCGAGTACGTGGCCGGAGACCGCGGTGTCGTCCGGATCGGCTCCTTCGCCACCGGTATCAGCGACCTCATCGCCCCCGCCCTGGCCCGTCTGCGGGTCAGCCACCCGGGCTGGTCCTTCGAGGTCGTGCAGGCAGAACCCGAGGAGTGCACCGAGATGGTCCGCTCCGGGAGCCTGGACATCGCGCTCACCATGTCCTCCGAGGACCTGCCCTCCAGCGGTGACCCCGAGTTCCGCACCGACCCCGTCATGGTCGAGCTGTTCGACGCGATCCTGCCCTACCAGCACCCGCTGTCCACCCGCACCGACCTGCACCTGGCCGAGGACCTCGCCGGGGAGGACTGGATCATGTCCGCCCCCGGCAGCGCCTGGCACTCGTGCGTGGCCGCCGCCTGCAACCGGGTGGGGTTCCAGCCCCGCGTGGTGCACACCGTCGACGACTTCGGTGCCGTGTTCGGCATGGTGCAGGCCGGGCTCGGGGTGACGCTCATGCCGCGCCTGGCGTGGACCGGGCTGAGCACCCCGCACATCGTCGTGCGCGGGGTGCGCGAGACCGCGCGGCGCCACGTCATCGCCCTGTCCCGGTCCGGTGCCAACCCCGAGCCCCTGCTCACCGCCGTCCGCGAGGCCGCCAGCAAGGTCCCCGTGCCGTCGGTGGGGCCGTTCGCCGTCGCGGGCTAGCCGTGTTCGTCCTGGTCCTGGGCTGCGCTTCGGACCGGGTTCGGGCGCCCGGGAGGCGGGTTGCTTCCTCCTCAGCTTCGCCTGTCGCTCGTACCTCGCTCGCGGCTCGCCTCGTCGTGCAGCACCCCGCCGACGCCCGAACGGTGACCCCCTGGGGCCTTCGCTCTGCCTCGGCCCGCCCGGGCGGTCACGTCTCCGGAGGGGGAGGGACCTCGTCGAGGACGCCGCGGGCGGCCTGGTGCAGGTAGCGCGCGACCACCCGGATCGGGCGCCAGGCCCACCCTCCGGTGCGTCCGGCCAGATAGATCCGGCGCACCCCGCCCAGCTCCCCGAGGGGAGCGTGGGTCACGCCGCGCCGGGTCGACACCGACAGCCGCGACATCACCCCCACCGCCACCCCCGAGGCGACCAGCTCCTCGCACAACTCCAGGTTCTCGATGCGGTGCGCGATCTGCGGGGTGAACCCGGCGTCGGCGCACATCCGCTGGACCAACGCCTCCTCGTCGCCCCGGTACGGGCTGGCGAACCACGACGCCCCGGCGAACTCGCGCAGCCGCCGCCGGGTCAGTGTCCGGCTGTCGCCCCGGTCCGAGGGCTGGGACAGCAGCAGCCCCTCCGTGCCGATCGGCCGAACTGTCAGGGTTCCCGGGAATTCCCGGGGGAGCAGACTGTACTGGTACACGACCCCCAGGTCGGCCTGTCCGTCCTGGAGGAGTGCCAGCGCCTGCTCCGACTCGTACTCGGTCAGGTGGATGTCGATGCCCGGGTGGTCCTCCCGCAGCCGACGCACCGCGGGCAGCACCAACGGCGCCGCGCTGGTGTACATCACCAGGTGGACGCGGCCCTCCGGGTCGCCCTCGCCCTCGAACTCGGCCTTGGCGGCCTCCACGCGCGCCAGGATGCCCACGGCGTGTTCGGCCAGCCTCCGCCCGGCCGGGGTCAGCCGCACCCGGCGCCCGTCCTGCGCCAGGAGCGGCACACCCGCCTCCCGTTCCAGGACGGCGAGGTGTTTGGAGACCGCGGACGTGCTCATGCCCGTGACCTCGGACACAGCGACCATGGTGCCCAGGCGCTCCAGTTCGACCAGCAGGCGCAGCCGGGTGAAGTCCATCCACCAAAACTACATGGTCCATCAACCACTGGTTCGTGGACAGCAACGGAGGAGATCGATCCAATGGTCGGGTGATCCCCTCATCCATCTCCTCGCTCCGCCGTGCCGACGTCCGGGTCCCGGCGCCGATGATGCTGCTCATCGGCATGTTCACCCTCCACACCGGCAGCGCCCTGGCCGTCACCGCCTTCGACCAGGCCTCGCCCGCCACCGTCACCTGGCTGCGACTCAGCTGGGCCGCGCTGATCCTGCTCGGCCTCGGCGGTCGCTCCCTGTGGCGGGCCGTGCGCGGGGCGACGTGGCGCGAACGCGGCTCCGTGGTGATCCTGGGCACAGCGAGCGCGGGGATGATGCTGTTCTACTCCGAGGCCACCGCGCGCATCGAACTCGGCACCGCGACCTCCATCGAGTTCCTCGGCGCCCTCGTGGTCGCCGTGGCGGCGATGCGCCGCCGCCGCGAACTGCTGTGGATCCTGGCTGCCGGAGTCGGCGTGGTGTGCCTCACCCGCCCCTGGCAGAGCGACCTGGACGTGCTCGGCGTCGGGCTGGCCCTGGCGGGCGCGGCCTGCGTGGCCGCCTACATCGTGCTCACCCAGCGGGTCGGCGCGGGCTTTGGAGCCGTCCACGGCCTGGCGCTCGCGATGACCGTCTCCGCCCTGGTCACCGCGCCGCTGGGCGCCCCCGCCGTGTTCGCCGCGCCCGACCTCGACCTCATCCTGCTCAC
This sequence comes from Nocardiopsis sp. KDC1DS13DA1, assembly GCF_055632325.1. Lineage (NCBI taxonomy): Bacteria > Bacillati > Actinomycetota > Actinomycetes > Streptosporangiales > Nocardiopsidaceae > Nocardiopsis > Nocardiopsis sp. KDC1DS13DA1. The sequence continues at coordinate 54,901 of NZ_JBVMUY010000036.1, read as the reverse complement.
CCTGGGCATCGCGCTCCTGTTCCCCCTGGTGCCGTTCCTGCTGGAGATGGTGGCCCTCCAGCGCATGAGCCGTACCGCCTACAGCACCTTCGCCAGCCTCGAACCCGCGGTCAGCCTGGTCATGGGCCTGGTCGTCATCGGCCAGGCGCCCGTCGCCGTCCAGGTCGCGGGTATGGCCCTGGTGGTGGTCGCGGGCGTGGGCGCCGCCAGGGGCGACGGGCGCGGGCGTTCGGCTGCGTCCACCGAACCGGACCCGTGTCACTCCCACCCCCACGACTCCACGGCGCGGAACGACGTGGCGATGCACTAGCTTGGTGCGAATCATGGCCGCGACATCTGATCTCCAACTCCTGCGTGCCCACGAACCAGTGCTCATGTGCACCAAGGGGGAGTTGTTCTTCCCCACCCGCGTGGACAGCTACGTACGCAACTGCAGTCTCTGGATCGAGGAGCCCGGCGGACGCGAACGCGTCCTCGTCCCCGCCGGCGAGCTGACCCTCGAACGTCTCGGACAGGCCGAGCGTGAGTGGCCGGGCCGCCACAAGCACCTGCGCTTCGTCCAGGAGGAGACGATCCGCGAGGAGGCGCGCCGCTTCCGCGGCATCGCCCGCACCGTCATCCCCAAGAGCGGCCGTCTGGCCGCCGTCGGCGTGCTCGGGCGCATCCTCGACATCCTGATGAAGCTCTCCCTGCTCATCCGGGGCGCGGTTCCCGGCGGGGTCACCTTCGCCGCCGTGACCCGCTACCGCGAACGCGTCGACGACGGCGGCGCCACCTACTACGGACGCGTCACCCGGGAGGGCGGCTACGTCATCCTCCAGTACTGGTTCTTCTACGCGATGAACGACTGGCGGACGATCTACGGCGGAGTGAACGACCACGAGGCCGACTGGGAGCGCGTCACCGTCTACCTGGCGGAGAACCCGGACGGCACCCACCGCCCCATGTGGGTGGGCGCCTCCTCGCACGAGTACCACGGCGACGACCTGCGCCGCAGCTGGGACGACCCCGACCTGCACCGGGTCGGCGACCACCCCGTGGTCTACGTCGGCGCCGGCTCGCACTCCCACCAGATGCTGCCCGGCGACTACCTCATCCAGGTCGACCCGGCCGTCCTGCGCGGTGCCGTCCGCGCCTACCGCAGGGTCACGGGGTTCCTCTTCCGCGCCGACAGCGCGATCAACCGGCACGGCATCGGCGTCCCCTTCGTCGACTACGCCCGGGGCGACGGCATGCGCCTGGGGCCCGGCGGGGACCGTGAGTGGAACCCCGTCCTCATCGGCGACGACACCCCCTGGATCCGGGGCTTCCGCGGCCTGTGGGGACGCGACACCGGCGACTTCTTCGACGGTGAGCGGGCCCCCAGCGGTCCCCGCTACGAGCGCGACGGCACCATCCGCCGCTCCTGGGCCGACCCCCTGGCCTGGGTGGGTCTGCACAAGGTCGCCCCCACCGAGACCGCCGCCCGCGCCGAGCTGCGCACCCACGTGGGCGAGCTCGACGAGCGGCTGCGCGAACTGGACGCCGACATCGTCGCCCGCCGCGACCGGCTGCGCCAGTTCGACTCGGCGCGCATGGTCCTGCACCGCCGGGCCGGGTCGCGTCCGCTCGCCCGCGAGTACGCCGAACGCATGGATGCCCTGGAGAAGGAGCTCGCCGGGGTCTACGAGGAGCGCGTCCTGACCGCGGACGAGCGCGAGACCCACCTGAGCGCCCTGGCCGACGACACCCCGCTCGTTCCCGGGCCGACGGACCACCTCAGGGCCCCGCACCTGCCCTACTCCTCGGGCAAGCAGCGCACCGCCCGCTTCCTGCACCTGTGGGTGGCCCTGAGCACACCGCTGCTGCTCATCTCCCTCGGACTGACGCTGTTCCTGCTCAACGGGCAGACCACCCTGTACGCGATGCTCGGCGTGGTGGTGGCCTTCGCGGCCGTCGACTCCCTCGCCCGCCGCAAGTTCCTCTCCTTCCTCACCGGACTGGCCATCCTCGCGGTGGTGGTCGGTGTCATCGTCGGAGTGGTGGCCGCCTTCATCGCCGACTGGCGGATCGCCATCGCCGTCCCCATGGCCGTGGTCGTCGTGGTCCTGCTCGTGGTCAACGTGCGCGACCTGCTCCGCCGCTGACGGGGTGGCGGGTCGGCGGCGCGGGCAGGAACCACCCATGGACGATCCCCTCTTCCCCGCCCCGCCGGTGCACGTCGCGCCGGGGGCGGTCCACCTGCCCCGGTGGCTGTCCCCGGAACAGCAGGCCGCCCTGGTCCGGCACTGCCGCCGGTGGGCACGGGCCGGGATGGTGCGGCACCCCATGCCGCGCGGCGGGGTCATGAGCGTACGCATGCTGAGCCTGGGCTGGTACTGGGCTCCGTACCGCTACACCCGCACCCTGCCCGACGGCACCCCCGTACCGCCCTTCCCCGACCCGCTGGGGGCGCTCGCCGACCGGGCCGTGGCCGACGCCCTCGGCGCGCCGCGCCCGCCGGGCGCCGATCCCTACGACGTCGCCCTGGTGAACTTCTACGACGCCGACGCCCGCATGGGTATGCACCAGGACCGCGACGAGCGCTCCGACGCCCCCGTCGTCTCCCTCAGCCTCGGCGACACCTGCGTGTTCCGCTTCGGCAACACCGAGACCCGCACCCGGCCCTACACCGACGTCGAACTGGCCAGCGGCGACCTGTTCGTGTTCGGCGGCCCGTCCCGGATGGCCTACCACGGGGTCCCGCGCACCCGCCCCGGTACCGCGCCGCCGGTGCTGGGCCTGGAGGGACGGCTCAACATCACTGTCCGAGCCTCCGGTCTGACCGTCTGACCGCCCGCCCGGGCCCGCCGCGGTCCGCGGCCCCCCGTGCGTTTCGCCTCCTCCGTGGCGTGTCGCCGCGCACGGGGAGGCCCTTCACGCCAGGATCGGGCGCGTCCGGGACGTACGTGAGGAGGGCCGCCGATGCCCCGACACCAGCCGGAGCGCGTCATGGCGCTGGGCCGAGCCGAGGCCGCGATCCCCGACCGCCGACCCCCGGGACGCGTCCGGTACGTCCTCTACCGCGACGGGCGCCGCGACCGCGACCTCGACGGTGCCCGAGCCGCGCGCGGCGCGCTCGACTCTGACACCGGCGCGATGCTGTGGGTGAGCATGGACGCGCCCGACCGCGACCAGATCGGCGAGGTCGCGCGGGTCTTCGGCCTCCACCGCCTGGTGGCCGAGGACGCGGTGGTCGCGCACCAGCGGCCCAAGGTCGAGGACTACCCCGGTGTGCTGTTCCTGGTCCTGCGGCCCGCGCGGTTCGACACCGCCACCAGGTCCGTGCGGGTGGGGGAGGTGCACGTCTTCTGCGGGGAGGACTTCGTCATCACCATCTCCCACACCGCCCATGTCGACATCGAGGGGGTTCGCGCCGCCCTGGAGGCCGAACCCGAGGGACTCGCCCACGGTACGGTCTCGGTCCTCCACGCGGTCCTGGACCGGGCCGTGGACGACTACGCGCCCGTCGTGTCCGACCTGCAGGACGACGTGGACCAGGTGGAGACCCAGGTGTTCGACCGCGATCCCGACGCCTCGCGCCGTATCTACCGGATCGCCCGGGAGGTGATCATGCTCCAGCGGGCCGTCGAGCCGCTCACCGGTGTCTGCGCGGACCTGCTGGCCCGTGTCCGGACCGGTGGAGCCCGGTCCGGACACCGCGGTGACGGGGACCCCGCGCAGACCCTCCACGCCTACCTACGCGACATCGCCGACCACGTCGCCGGTGTCCGCGAGCGCGTGGACGGCTTCCAGCAGGTGCTGCGGCACATCATGGCCGTCAACGACTCGCTCATCAGCCAGGAACAGAACGAGGCGATGAAGACGATCTCGTCGTGGGGTGGCATCCTCGTGGTGCCGACCCTGATCGCCTCCGTGTACGGGATGAACATCCCCCCTCGGCCCGGCTTCGAGTGGACCTTCGTCTGGCCGGTCCCCCTGACGGTGATGGCCCTGGCCAGTGTCACCCTGTACCTGGTGTTCCGGCGCAACGGCTGGCTGTGAATGTCCGACCACACGACGAGAGGCCGTCCGGTGAACGACGACGAGACCGCGTCCCGCGAGCTGATCCGACTCATGACCGGCCCCTGGGTCGCCAGGTCCGTGGCCGCCGCCGTCCGGCTGGGGGTCGTCGACCGGATGGACGGCGAACCCGTGGGCTCCGCCGATCTGGCCGCGGTGCTCGACCTGGACCCGGGGCGCCTCGGCCGCCTGCTGCGCCTGCTCACCGCGGTGGGGATCGTACGCCGGGACGGCGGCGGGTACAGGCTCACCGCCACGGGCGAGCGGCTGCGCGGCGGGCACCCGTCCGGTCTGCGCGACCTCACCCTGCTCTACGACAGCGGCCTGTTCGCCGACGCGTGGGAACGGCTGCCCGAGACCGTCCGCACGGGCAGGGCCGGGTTCGACCTCGCCCACGGCACCGACGTGTTCACCCTTCTGGAGGGCCGTCCCGACGACGCCGCGCTGTACGCCGCGGGCATGGCGGCCGGGGCCCGCTTCGTCCGGGACCTGCCCTCGGTGTACGACTTCGGCGGCGCGCGCACCGTCGTCGACGTCGGCGGCGGCAGTGGGGAGCTGCTCCGCGCCGTGCTCGACCGCGCCCCCGGCGTGCGCGGTGTGCTCCTGGAGCGCCCGGCGGCCCTGGCCGCGGCCAGGAGCCGCCTGTCCGCCCACGTGGACACCGGACGCTGTGACCTGGTCGAGGGGGACTTCCTGGCCTCCGTGCCCGGGGGCGCCGACGTCTACGTCCTCAGCCGGGTCCTGCACAACTGGTCGGACGCGGACGCCGGGCGGATCCTGGGGCACTGCCGGGAGGCCATGGCACCGGACGGGCGCGTCCTGGTGGTCGAACGGGTGCTCCCGGACGGGGCCGACCCCTGGCTGTCCCTGGTCTTCGACGTGCACATGATGGTCATGACCACCGGCGCCGAACGGACCGAGCGCCAGTACGAGGAGCTGCTGCGCGGCTCCGGTCTGACCACCGAGCGGATCCTCGACCTGCCGCTGGAGATGCGCGTCCTGGTCGCCGGGCCCGCCTGACCCCGGGGTCAGCGGCCGAGGAGGGCGCGCAGCCGGTCCGCGTGCAGCCGTGCGGACGCGGCCGACTCCTCCGCCGCGGCGAGGTGGGTACGCCACCGTCCGGCGGCGGAGTCCACGTCCCGGCGCAGCCTGCGCCGCGCCGAGTCCCGTGCCGTCGCCGCGGCGGTCCGCTCCCCGCCGTCCCTGATGTTGCCGACCAGGGCGCACCCCAGCCCGACCAGGGCCAGGAACCACGTCACGGGGGACATCGTCATCACCCCGAGCAGGACGAAGAGGCCGGCCGCCGCCACCCCGCCCCACAACAGGAGGCGGTTGCTGTTCTCCGGCCGGTGTCGGTCGTCGATCTGCCTCTCGATCCTGGCGAGGTCGTCGGGGGCGGCGCCGTCGACGGTCAGCGTCACGCGTCCGCCGCTCACCGCGACCGTGGAGGTCCGGGGAGCCGGTTCGGTGGCCTCGGCGAGCAGGGAGTCGACGCTCTCCAGGAGGGAGGCGCGCTGGAGGGCGAGTGCGAGGGTGCGCCGGTGCGCGGGGGCGTCGTCCCGGCCCAGGTCCTCGTCGAGCAGTCCGGCGACCGTGCCGACCGTGTCCTCCCAGACCGGTTGCGGGCCGGCGCCGCCACTGGACTCGATCACCGCCCGCAGCTCCCGGGACCGCACCAGCAGGGGAGCCTCCTCGGGGCTGCCCTCCTCGACGAGCAGGCGCAGGGCCGACTCCAGGAACTCGGCGCTGGCGGTGTCGGGGGCGAGTGCCCCCGCGGGTTCCTCCCCGGAGTCCAGGGAGGCGATCCGGGTGACGTTGTCGCGCATCGCGGCCAGGGCGGCGGCCGCGTCCAGCCGGCCAGCCAGCTCGTGCGGGGTGTCGGGGGCGGTCGAACGGCGGGGCCGCCCCGTGGGCCGTTCACCGACCCCGCGCATGCCGGGCGTGCGCAGCGCGGCGGAGACCGGGGCCGCCGCCCCCTCCCGCGACCAGTGGCGCAGGGTCGACAACAGCAGGTGCTCACGGGCGTCGTCGCCGAAGGCCCCGTCCGCGGTCAGCATCCACAGGGCGCGCTGGCCGCGCGTGACCTCGGCCGTCGGCACGGGAAGGTGGGGCAGGAGGTCGGCGGTCAGGCTTTTGCCGAGGGCACGGGCGTGCTCGGCGCTGGTGAGGGTCAGGGTGAGCGCCGCGAAGTGGCGGGCGCGGACCTCGTCGCGCCCGGCGGCCTGGTCGAAGCGGGCCCGGGCGGTGCCGGGGTCGCCGGACAGCAGGGCGTACAGACCGTGGGCCGCGGGCACGAGCCAGTAGTCGGTGGTGTCGGCCAGGTCGAGACGGGCGGGCAGGGACCCGTCCAGCATCTGGAGGGTGCGGTGCCGGGCCATCGCGGGCGCGTCGAACATGGCCAGCGTGGCGCGGATGTCGCTCAGCTCGACGAAGGCGTCCAGGGTGGCGGAGACGCGGTCGAGCCGCTGTTCCAGGCTTCCCCGCAGTGAGGACAGCTCCGACCTCAGGCGGCGGCGCTGGTGCGCGATGGAGGCGTGGGCGCTCTCCAGATCATCCTTGAGCTCCCGGATCCTCCGGTTCTGCGCGTAGTCGACGAAATCCATCCCGTCCCCTCCGTTGTGTGCGGTCCACGGCGGCTGACGCCCCGGGCTTCGACGTGCCGGGTGCGTTCGCGGTTCTCCCTCCGAGCGGGTGGTGACCGCGTCGTGACCTTCCGCGCCGGAGGGCGGGTGTGGCCCTCCGGGACGGGCCGGGCGCGGTGCCCGCCCGTGGCGGTACGCTCCTGGCGGGGTCGTGCAGGTCGTGGCGGCCCGCTGCCGGTGGACGAGGGCAGCGGTGACGATGGCGCGACGGGGATCGGGCACGGCGGTGCCGGCGGAGTCCGGCCCGGGGACGAGCGGCGGCCCGCGGGCGGCGCATGCTCCAGTTGCAGAACAGCCTGGTCGCGCCGCTCGGGACCAGACCCTCCAGCCAGATCACCCACAAGGAGATCACCGAGGGCGTCGACATCGACCGCCCGACCGTCTACCGGTACTACAACCACAAGAACCAGGTGCTCCAGGCGGCCGTCGACGTACGGTTGACCCCTTCGCCTCCCAGGTGGACCTCACCTTCGGCCGCGGGGAGACCGTCGACGGCTACACGGGCCGCCTGATCGACGCCTGGGTGGGTCTGTGGCTGGAGTCGGGCGCGCTGCTCGCGGCGGACTCGGGCCCGGACGCGGAACCGGCCCCACAGCGGGACTGGTGGCGCGGGCGTGGCGAACCGTGGACCGAGGCGGTGCGCGAGGCGATCGAGGTCGCCCGGTTCGTGGAGGAGCCGCCCGAGGACGGGCGGCCCGCGCGCCCCCTCGCGGAGATGGTCGTGGGGGTGTGCCCGTCCACGTTCAACGGCGCGTCGACCGTCGAGCACACCGTCGAGCACCGGTGGGTCGTGCGGGACCTGCTCCTGGACGCCGTGCTGCGCACGACGGGCCGGGTCCGAGCGGAGCGGCGCTCAGACGACCTGGCGGGCGACGCCGCCGAAGGCACCCACCACCGCACCGAGCGCGAACATGGACGCCTCGTCCTCGTCCATGTGCACGATCCCGGCGGGAACGCGCACGCGGTAGGGCTTGACCTCGCCGCGGAGGATCTCCAGACCGTCGATGATCCTCTGCCCCTGCAGCATCAGGAGCGCTTCCTCGACCCTGCCCGTGCGGTCGCCGCGTGACCAAATCGACATGTGCTCACCCTAACCACCGTCCGGGCCCGGGACAACGGCGCCGAGTGCGGGGCATCGGCGGTGGTCGGGGCGTGTACGGGCCCGAACCGGCCGGTGTCGCGGGACGCGTGTTCCGGTGGTGAACGGGGTGACTCGGGGGGTGCGGGCGGTTGTCCCGGAGGGCGGCGGCGGTGCATTCTGGCCGGGCTCTCCGGACCGGTGGGGCTGGGGCGGTGCCCGTGCGGTGCCGAGGGGTGGAGCCCGACCCAGTCACGCCAACGAGCCTCGACCATCTCCTGCGAACCCGAACGGACCGTGGTCGACCGGGCCGCAGGCACACCGGGACACGGTCCCGCGTCCCGCCGTGTCACGCGGCCCGGGTCGTCCCGGACCCGGGCGCTCCGTGGTGCCGGGGCTCGGACGGCCGATCCCGCCTGACGGTGCCCTCAGGGCCGGTCGGGTCGGCGGGGGAGCCGGACGCGGACGTCGGGTCCGGCGCGGCCGGTGTGGAGCAGGGTGTCGCCGCCGGGGCGAACCAGGCGCCAGTGGCCGCCGTCGGCCGCGAGGGTGCCGGTGTCCCACACGACGCCGTCGGTGGTGACCTCCCAGTCCAGTTCCCGCGAGACCAGGCCGGTCAGCGGATGGTCGACCAGGTGGGGCAGCCAGTCGGTCAGCTCCCACTCGTGCCCGGCGTCCCGGAGGCCGTTCAGCCGGGTGCGCTGGGCCCTGAGCTCGGTCCGGACGAGCTTGGCGAGCTCCCGGACCCTCCCCAGTTCGTCCGGGTGGTCCCCACGCAGGGCCGCGGGGGCGCGCCCGGCGGTCCCGCCACCGGGATCGGTGAAGGTGAGGGCGGCGCCGTCGGCGGTGGCGGTCAGGGTCACGGTGGACCCGCCCAGCCGCCGGGTGAGTGTTCCGTCGGGGCCGAGCCCGAAGTCGGGTACGGACCGGTCGGCCCGCTGGACGTCGGACAGGTGGAGGCGCAGGCCCGCCGCGCGCAGGTTGCCGCTGATCTCGGCGCGCTCGCTCCGCGTGCCCGGTGTGCTGCGGATGCCGGTCGCGATCCTGGTGAGGGCGGGAAAGACGGCCTCGGTCCGCAGCGAGCGCAGGGCGGACGACAGTCCCTCGTGGCCCCAGACCAGTGAGTGCGTGCGGTGCCCGAGGGGCCAGAGTCGGGTGGTGAGCTCCTCCAGGAGCCCGACGGCCCACGGGACGGCGGAGACCGGGCGCGCGGCCAGGACGCACAGGACCCCCTTGAGCAGTGTGCTCGCGTGGACGGTGAGGTGGATCGTGTGCCGGGGGTGTCCGCGCCACCCACCGACGCCCGCCTGACCGCGGTCGCCGTCGACGACGGGCAGTTCCAGGACCAGTGTCAGGACGCGGCGCAGGACGTCGTCGACGTCGGCAACGGCGTCCAGGTACGAGGGCAGGGCGGATTCCCAGGCGGGGCCCTTGAGGGGGCGCAGGCCGTGGACGAACAGCGCGGTGACGGCGGGGGAGGAGGTGATGTCGGGGTGGGTGGTGCGCAGAAGGTCGAGGAAGCGGTCACCCCGGTGGCACAGGACCTCGTCGGCGGGCCCCAGGGGCCGCCCCAGGTCGAGCAGGAGCGCCAGCAGTTCGTGGTGGGTCCGCTCCCGTCCCCAGTGTTCGCGGGGGTCGGTCGAGAGGTGGGCCGCGATCCGGTCGGCCATCGCGTGCGCGTCGTCGGCGACCGCGCGCAGGGTGTCCGCGTCGGTCCCCCGGCAGGCCCGGACCGCCAGGTCGAACGAGGACGTGCCCAGGGGAACCGACCGCAGGAGCAGGGGGAGGGTGGTGGTGTTCCACACCTCCGGGTGTTTCTCGAAGTGGCGGTGCACCGTGTGGTGGTTCCGCCGGGGGTTCCTGGCGCGTGTCCTGTCGCCGCCGTCCGTTCGGGAGGCCGGCGCGAGGCTCGCGTTGGACCACACCAGGAGCCGGGCCACGTCGTCGGTGTCGAGTCGTTCCAGGAGTTCGTCCAGGCCGGACCCGGGTGTGCGGCTCTTCACCCCCCAGGACAGGAGCGGCGCGTCGGCGGGCAGGGCCGCCACCTCGCGCTCGAACTCGGTGACGAGGCCGGGCAGTTCGGGGGTGTGGAGATCGGCGGCCAGGTCGGTGGCCTCGGGGAGGAGGCCGTACTCCTCGGCCGTACGGTCGGCCCACGCGCGGGCCTCGCGGGCGGGTGCGGTGCGGTTCATCGGTGCTTCCGGTCAGGGCGGTCGGTGCGGCGGTGACCCTAGCGCGGACCGGGGACACGGGTGCGACGCACGAACGGGTGCGGACGCTCCTCTTCCCGGTGGACCTCGTGCGAATCTACGACGTAAAGGTGGTGCTCGGGTCCGTCCGCACCCTCTTTCCGCGAAAACCCCACCACCGGCCACCGATCTTCGTAGGGTGATCCCGCGCGGAGTCGCGCGAGCGCCGGTGTGGGACGGGTGGACGGTCGCCCCACACCGGTTCACGCCCACCCGGGGCGTCCCCGTCCGCCCGGGCCGCCGTGGCGGCGACGTCGTTCCACGGGGTCGGGGTCAGCGGCGCGGCCCCGGCGCCCGGTGCTCGTCGAGCATCCAGTGACCCCCGGAGGACCACCCCAGGAAACGGCGTGCCGTCTCCGGTTCCCGCTCCGACAGCGCGCCGTCCTCCACTACTTGGCGGAGCCCGCCCAGCACGGGGGCCAGCCGTTCCGCTGCCAGCGGCGGAAGGCCGCCCAGGCGTCCCTCCATCCGTCCGAGCACCTCCCGCTGCTCCGTCTCGGGGCACCGGGACAGGAGGAACAGGCACTGCCGCCACGCGAACGCCGCGTTCTTGACCTCCCTCAGCGGCAGGGCCACACGGGGCAGCCGGGCCACGCCCGCCTCGGCCACCGCGTACGCGCGCCGGGCGGCCTCCGCCCAGCCGTGTTCGGGACGGGCTCCGACGCTCACCAGGGCGGCCAGGTTGTGGGTGGTGAGGATTTGCGCCTGCTCGATCATCTGGCCGCTGGCCGACACACTCCCGCGGGGGAATCCGGCCCGCCTGTGGCACAGGTCCGCGAACGGCGTCGACGACCGCCGCGCGGTGGCGCGCTCCTCCTCCGCCGCGACCAGCACCTGCGCACCGTCGATGCCGTAGTAGCGTGCGTACAGGCTGTCCTCCGTCAGCTCGGCGGCCAGCGCGGCCGCGCGGAGGAACTTGGGCGAGAACTCGCCCATGAAGATGTCGGCGGCCAGTTCCTCCAGGAAGGGCGGAGCGCCCTCCACGTCCCGGGCCAGGCCGTTGAGCGCGCTGACCATGGGATTGGGCACGAGGGTGCCCGGGAAGCGGGTCAGCAGCGTGGTACCGAGCCGGGGCAGCAGGTCCCGCACCGCAGCCGTACGCGCCTTCCCGCCCCGGTACTCCCGGGTCTCCCGGATCCAGGGCAGCTCGTGCTCGCGCACCTGGTGCGCCAGGTTGAGCAGCAGGAGTGACCGCCGGTTGCGGAAGGCCAGGTGGTGGGCGCGCAGGAGCCGGGAGAGCGCGGGGTCGGTGACGGCGGCCGTCTCGGCCTCGGCGGTCAGTGCGGGAACCACGGAGGCCAGGACCTCGGCCGACGGGATGACCCCCCGTTCGACCAGTTCGTCCGGGGTGCCCGCGCTGGCTCGCGCGATGATCGCCTGGAGCGGCGCGGGGATCGGCCAACCGCCCGGGACGTCCTCCGCCGCGGTCGTGGGGCCCAGGAGCGCGTCGGTGTCGGTGATCCCGGAGCCGCCGGGCAGGGGGGCGAGCCGGTCGAGCAGGACCCGGGACAGCACGTCGTGGGTGGGCCGGGCCGCGTGGTCGGCCTGTTCGCGGCGCACCGCCGTGTGCCGGTCCGAGCCCGGGACACCGCGCTTGCGCACCATGGAGTCCACGGCGTGCTGGAGCAGGCCCCGGAGACGCGGCGAGGGGCCGACCCCCTCCACCGCCTCCCTCAGGGCGGTGAGCAGGATGGCGAGGTTCTCCCTGGGCTTGCGGTGCTTGGTGCACAGGGTGTGTTCGGCGGCCAGGCGGGTGTACTCCTCCAGCAGCGTCCTCGCGCGCCCGACCCAGTTACCCCGGCGCCGGGCGTCGACACGGCCGTCGGCCACGGTCTCCAGCCAGTGCGCCAGCACCCGGTCGGCGAACGGGTTCCACACCGCCAGGGCCTCCTGCTGGGCCTTGGGCCGGTTGGTGGCGGCGTCGGTCCTGTGCGCGCGCTCCCCGAGCGGGTGGCGGACGTCGTCGACGGTGTCGCGGAAGACGGTGCCCGCTGGGGTGTCCTGCCGAGGTGCGGGGCGGGGGGTGAGGCACAGTCGGTCGGCGAACGGCTCGACCGCTGCCAGGACCCGCAGCGCGGCGGCGGTCTGGCCGACCCGCAGCAGCCAGGCGACGGTGAGCAGCGCGCCCTGTTCGGGCAGGCCGATCGTGTAGTCGCCGCTGTCGAGCAGGGCGTCGAGTTCGGCGAGCCCCTCGTCGGTGAGCAGGTGGGAGTGGACGGCCCGGCGCTCGGCGGGCAGACCGTGACGGGTGGCCAGGTCCTCCTCGTGGGGGCGCAGGGGGCCGCCCGCGGCGGCGGCGCCGGTGGCGAAGCCGCCGTGCACGACCTCGGGGGTGACCCAGGCGGGGAGGCCCTGGACGGGGGTACGGGAGCCGATGGTCAGGGTTCCGTCGCCCATGCCCTCGACGACGCGGGTCCACGCCTCGGCGCGGGCGCGGGCCGACGCGCGCACGTCGGGATCCTCGTGGTCGAACGCGGTGGTCAGGGCTGCGGCCAGCCGCCCGGAGGGGTAGTCCCGGCCGACCGCCTGGGGGGTGCTGTCAGGGTTCATGCCAGCGCGGCGGGTCCTGCCCCCGCGTCCCCCGGATAGGAGCCGGTGCTCTGCTGACTGAGCTACGCGCCGTACGGCCAGCGTGGCGGGTTCCGCCCCCGCGTCCTCCCGGTCCCGAGCCGGGTGCTCTGCTGACTGAGCTACACGCTGTGTCGGACCCGGAGCCTAACAGGGGATACCCGGGGCGGCGCCACCGGTTTTCCCGGCTGCTTCAGCCCGTGGGGCACGCCGGGGCGGGGGACCGCGCCGCGGTCACCCGCCCCCGTCGGCGCCCCTGGGGGACGGCTCAGCCCTCGAAGTCCTCCAGCGCCTCCAGGGCGGCCCGGGCGATCTCCTCGTCGATGGTGCCGTCGGGGGCGCCGCCCACGCCGATGCCCGCGATCGGGGCGCCGTCGGAGGTCACCGGGACGCCGCCCGGGAGGAAGAGCGTTCCCGGCAGGTCGGCGATGGTGGGGCCGTCGCCGGTGGCGCCGTCGGTGAGCGCGCTGGTGGGCCGGCCCATGGAGACAGCGGTGTAGGCCTTCCGTTCGGCCGACCCCTGGGTCTGCGGTCCGGCGTTCTCGGTTCTGAGCACCAGGCGGACCGCGCCGGAGCGGTCCACGACGGCGATGCTGACCTGCTGCTCCTGCTCGCGTGCCTCGGCCAGGCCGGCCTCGGCGGCGGCGGTCAGCGCCTCGCCGGTGAGGACGTCGCGCTGGGACACGGCCGCGGTGGCCGCGTCGGCCACCGCCGGTTCCGGGGCCCCCGGGGCGCCTTCGGGGAGGGCGGTGGAGACGATCCCGCCGACGACCGCCAGTCCGGCGGCGCCGCCGACGACGGTGGCGATGAGGTGGTTGCGCTTCATGGTCGTTCACCTTCCGTTTCGGTCGCCCTGTCGCGACACCACCCAGACTCCGGGTCGGCGGGGCTCCTGGCGCCGGGCGATCGGCGCAACCTTGCGTTCCGTTCGGACGATCCTGCCCGTCGTCCGATCGGACGACGCCGATACTGGTGGACATGGGCAGGATGGGCAGGGTGGCTTCGACAGGTTCCGCGCCCGGGGCGGGCGCCCCGAAGGACGGCGCCGGGCGCGACCGGGTGGGCAGCCGACGGCTCAACACGGTCATGCACCTGGGTTTCTTCACGGTGATGGCGGCCTCGGCCGCACGCCTGCTGGTCCGGCACGAGTGGGACGCGCACACCCTGGCCTCGCTGGAGCTGGCCGGGCTCGTCGCGCTGCTGTACGCGGCGGGGACCCTGCTCTGGGGTTCGGTGCGCCGGGCTGTGCTCGTGGGCTGGTTCGCCGCCCTGGTGGTGTGCTGGGTGGCCCTGGTGTGGTCGGCGCCGTCGTTCGGGTTCGCCGCCATCCCGCTGCTGTTCCTGGCGCTTCGGCTGTTGCCGACCGCCGCCGCGGTGGGGACGGCCGCGCTGTTGGCCGCGGGGACGACCGGTGCCTGGGCGATGCTGACCGACGTGCGGGATCCCAGTGTCTTCCTGGTCCCCGCCGCGGTCGCCGGCATGGTGGTGGCCACCGTCGTCGAGCTGCGCCGGGAGAGCGAGGGCCGTCGGCGGACCATCGACGACCTGCTGCGCGCGCGGGACGCGCTGGCTCAGTCGCACCGCAGGACGGGCGTGCTGGAGGAGCGGGAGCGGTTGGCGCGGGAGATCCACGACACCGTCGCCCAGGGGCTGTCCAGTACGGGGATGCTGCTCGGCGCCGCGGACCGGGAGTGGGATGGTGACCCGGAGCGGGCACGGGCCCTGGTCCGGCAGGCCGCCGAGGGGGTGCGGGAGAATCTGGCCGAGGCGCGGTCGTTCGTGGAGGGGCGGGGCCCGGCGGTGCTGGAGCGGGACTCGTTGGAGGAGGCCCTGGGCGGGCTGTGCTCGGCGCTGTCGGCCGGGACCGGTGCGGCGGCGGAGTTCCGGTGCGAGGAGGGGGCGGGGGAGTTGCCCGCCCCGGTCCGGGCGGCGCTGCTGCGGGTGGCCCAGGGGGCGCTGGCCAACGTGCGGGAGCACGCGGGGGCCGGTCGGGTGGTGGTGACGTTGGAGCGGATCGGTGATCGGGTGGTGTTGGACGTCATCGACGACGGTGCGGGGTTCGACCCGGCGGCTCCGGTGTCCGGGCCCGGGCGGGGGCACGGTCTGGCGTCGGCGCGGGCCAGGGCCGAGGAACTCGGCGGGGAGTTGACGGTGGAGAGCGCCCCCGGTGAGGGGACGGGGGTCTCGGTGTGGTTGCCCGTGGGGGAGGACGTGTGAGGCTGTTCCTGGTCGACGACCATCCGATCGTGCGGTCGGGGTTGTCCGCCCTGCTCGACGGGCGGGAGGGGATCGAGGTCGTGGGCGAGGCGGGGACCGGTGCCGACGCGGTCCGGCTGGTCGCGCTGCGCCGTCCGGACGTGGTGTTGATGGACCTGCGGCTGGGCGGCGGCATGGACGGGGTGGAGACCACGCGTCGTGTGCGCGGGCTGCCCGAGGCGCCCCGGGTGCTGGTGCTGACCACCTACGAAAGCGACACCGACATCATCCGGGCCGTCGACGCGGGGGCCTCCGGGTACCTGCTCAAGGACAGCCCGCCCGAGCGTCTGTTCGAGGCGGTGCGTGACGTGGCGCGCGGGGAGACGGTGCTGTCACCGCCGGTGGCGGCCCGGCTGATGCGGCGGGTGCGTGATCCGCTGCCGACGCTGACCGCGCGTGAGCTGGAGATCGTCCGCCTGCTGGCGGAGGGGGCGGGCAACCGGGAGATCGCGAGGCGGTTGTTCGTGACCGAGGCGACGGTCAAGACGCACCTGCGCCGGATCTACGCCAAGTTGGGGGTGGACACGCGGACGGCGGCGGTCCGTGCCGCGGTCGACCGCTCGCTGATCCGGTGGGACTGAGTCCGTCCGGGGAGCGCGGGACGGGTCGGGGGGTGGCCGGGGCGGGTGCGACCCCAGGGGGCGCACCCGCGCCGGGTTCAGCGGGTCTTGACGATCGTGGCCAGCAGGCCAGCGATGATCATCATCGACAGGCTCACGATCATGAGCACGACCGCGATGGTTCCGACCATGGTGTGTCCTTACGTTCGTCGTCTCCGGGCACCGTGCCTACGCGCGTCGGTGCCCGACGCGCCGGTGCCGCACGAGAACGGGTGCGGCGCGTACCTCTTCGTCGCGTACCCTATCTCGGCTCGTCGCGCGGCGTGCGCCGGGTCGCCGCTGCGACCTGGGGGTCGGCCCGTCCGTCCCCGGGCCGGTGCGGGGGCTGGCCCCGGCGCACCCCTGCGTGGTCCGATGGAGGCATGGGCACACGCGGAGTCCTCATCGACATCGACGGCGTCCTGACCGTGTCGTGGCGGCCGATCCCGGGTGCGGCGCAGGCGCTGGACCGGCTGCGGCGGGCCGGTCTGCGCACGGTGCTGCTGACCAACACCACCTCCCGTACGCGCGCCTCGATCGCCGAGACGCTGCGCGGGGCGGGGTTCGAGGTGGCCGAGGACGACGTGCTGACCGCGCCCACCGCGTTGGCCGCCTACCTGGCGGGGCACCACCCGGGGGCGCGGTGCCGACTGGTCAACAGCGGGGACATCCGCGCCGACCTGGCCGGGGTGGACCTGGTGGAGGAGGACCCGGACGTGGTGGTCACCGGAGGGGCCGGACCGGAGTTCGACTACGCGACGATGGACGCGGCCTTCAACGACCTGCGCTCCGGTGCGCGGCTGGTGGCCATGCACCGGAACATGTACTGGCGGACGGCGGAGGGGATGCGGCTGGACGCCGGTGCCTTCGTCGTGGCGTTGGAGCGCGCCGCCGGGGTGGCGGCCGAGGTGGTGGGCAAGCCCGCGGAGGCGTTCTTCGCGGCGGCGCTGGAGCGGTTGGGGGTTCCGGCCAGGGAGGCGGTCATGGTCGGCGACGACGTGGTCGGTGACGTGCTGGCCGCCCAGCGGCTGGGTATCACCGGGGTCCTGGTGCGCACGGGCAAGTTCGAGGAGGGTGTGCTGGACCGCATCGAGGGGATGCCCGATCACGTGGTGGCGTCGTTCGCGGACGTGCCCTCGCTGTTGGCGCAGGACGAGGCGCCGCCCGACCAGGAGGACCAGGTCCGCTGATAGGCGTCGACCAGCCACCGGTCGGCCCAGTCGGTGTCCGGCTCCGGCGGCAGCTCGGAGGTCTGGCACAGGGCGGCGAGCCGTTCCTCCAGTTCGCGGGCGCGCTCCAGCGTCTCCCGTCGGGTGCGTTCGCCCCGGCGCAGGGCGCGCAGCCAGGAGCGGTCGGGTTCGGGTACGGGCAGGGTGAGGTCGCCGGTCTCCATGAGTTCCACGCCCTGGAGGCCGAGCCGGACCGTGTGGTAGGCGTACTTGGTGTCGAAGCCGTGGACGGCCTCCAGTTCGGGGCGGTTGGTGTGCCGGCCGCCGCGGGTGCCGTCGAGGCGTTCGCGCTGGGCGCGCAGGTAGCCGAGGAAGCGGTGGCCCGCCCGGCGGGAGAGCAGCCGGTGGCGGTGGGCGCGCAGTTCGCGGCCGAGGCCGGTGAGGGTGACCAGCTCCGTCTCGGGGACGAACAGCGGCAGCAGCACGGTGGGGTTGCCGTCCAGGGCCAGGCGGGTCCACTTGCGCAGTGAGTACACGGTCAGTTCGAGGTCGTCGGCGGCCGAGCGGACGTGCTCGGGGCGGCTGCGGTACATGTACTGCTCGAAGGTCCGCAGGCCCACGACGTACTCGGGCGGTTCCACGCAGATGCCCATCTCGTCGCGGTCGCTGGCGCCGTCGACAGCGAGGCCGTGCACGGTGGAGCCGACCGGGCAGCGCAGGATCGTGCCGCGTTCGGCGATGCGGGCGAACTCGGGGTCGGCGTGCTTCACGGGGCGCCTCCGCGGGGCTGGTCGGGGACGGGTCGGGCGCACGTTAGCGCGTGCGCGGGGGCCCGGGCCAACGGTTATCGGTGCGGCGGCCCTTGCCCTCGCGGGGATCAAGGCCGTTTACTGATCGGGCGCCGCCGGGCTCCGGTGGTACGGCTGATCGACCGCAGAAAGCAGGACCGTGTCCGAGACCCCCAAGATCGACACCTCCATCCCCCACAACGCCCGCATCTGGAACTACTGGCTGGGCGGGAAGGACAACTACCCGGTGGACCGGGAGATGGGTGAGCAGATCCGCTCGTTCTTCCCCGAGATCGTGGACAACGCGGTGGCCGACCGCGGTTTCCTCGTCCGCGCGGTGACCTACCTGGCCGAGGAGGAGGGGGTGCGGCAGTTCCTCGACATCGGGACGGGGCTGCCCACCCACAACAACACCCACGAGGTCGCCCAGTCGGTGGCTCCGCAGGCGCGGGTGGTGTACGTGGACAACGACCCGCTGGTGCTCGCGCACGCCCGCGCGCTGCTGACCGGGAGCGAGGAGGGCGCCACCGACTACGTGGACGCCGACCTGCGCGACCCGGACGCGATCCTGGCCGCCGCGTCCCGCACGCTGGACCTGTCCCGGCCGGTGGGGCTGATGCTGCTCGGCGTGATCAACTTCGTCGACGACGACGCCGAGGTCCGCTCGATCCTGGACCGCCTGGTCGGCGCGCTGGCCCCCGGGAGCTTCCTGGTCGTCTCCCACCCCACGGACGACATCGACCACGAGCGCGCCCACGAGGTCGCGGCGGCCTGGAACGAGAAGGGCACGCCCAAGCTGACGGTCCGGACGGCGGCGGGGATCAGGGCGCTCTTCGACGGTCTGGAGCTGCTGGAGCCGGGTGTGGTCTCCTGTTCCCTGTGGCGGGCCGGGGAGGCCGAGGTGGGCGAGCTGCGCCCGGTGGCCGAGTACGGCGGTGTGGCCCGCAAGAGCTGACCGGCGCGCGTGTGCCCCGCACCGGTGGACGGGGCACACGCGGTTTCCGCGGCGTCAGCGCGGTCGCTGGTCGATGATGCGGCGGAACTTGCCGACCGACCGTTCGATGCCCTCGGGGTCGACGACGTCGACGGTGACGCTGACGCCGACCCGGTCCTTGACGGTGGCCGTGATCCGCTGGGCGAGTTCGGCGCGCTGCGCCCCGGTGGTCTCGGGGCGGGCCTCCACGCGCACGCCCATCCGGTCCAGGCGGCCCTCACGGGTGAGCACGAGCTGGAAGTGCGGTGCCAGTCCGTCCAAGCCCAGGACGATCTCCTCGATCTGGGTGGGGAAGACGTTGACGCCGCGCAGGATGATCATGTCGTCGCTGCGGCCGGTGACCTTGTCCATGCGGCGCATGGGGCGGGCGGTGCCCGGCCGCAGGGTGGTCAGGTCACGGGTGCGGTACCGGATGACGGGCATGGCCTGCTTGGTCAGGGAGGTGAAGGCGAGTTCTCCGTACTCGCCGTCGGGCAGGACCTCGTGGGTGACCGGGTCCAGGACCTCGGGCAGGAAGTGGTCCTCCCACACGTGCAGGCCGTCCTTGGTCTCGACGCACTCGTTGGCCACGCCGGGGCCCATGACCTCGGAGAGGCCGTAGATGTCGACGGCGTGCAGGTCGAAGCGCTCCTCGATCTCCAGGCGCATCTGCTCGGTCCAGGGTTCGGCGCCGAAGATCCCGACTTTGAGCGAGGTCGTGCGCGGGTCGACGCCCTGGCGTTCGAACTCGTCGAGCAGGGTGAGCATGTAGCTGGGGGTGACCATGATGACCTCGGGACGGAAGTCCTGGATCAGCTGGACCTGCTTGGCGGTCTGGCCGCCGGAGGCGGGGATGACGGTGCAGCCGAGCTTCTCCGCGCCGTAGTGGGCGCCCAGTCCGCCGGTGAACAGTCCGTACCCGTAGGCGACGTGCACCTTGTGCCCGGGGCGGCCGCCGGCGGCGCGGATGGAGCGGGCGACGACGGTCGCCCAGGCGTCGATGTCGTCCTTGGTGTAGCCCACGACCGTGGGCCGTCCGGTGGTGCCGCTGGAGGCGTGGATGCGGCTGACGCGCTCCTGGGGGACGGCGAACATGCCGAACGGGTAGTGGTCGCGCAGGTCGGCCTTGGTGGTGTGCGGGAAGTGCCGCAGGTCCGCCAGCTCCCGCAGGTCCCCGGGGTGGACCCCGGCCTCGTCGAACGTGCGCTTGTAGAAGGGCACGTTGGTGTAGGCGTGCTCCAGGCTCCACCGCAGGCGCTCCAGCTGCAGGGCGCGCAGTTCGTCGACACTCATGCGCTCGGCCGGGTCCAGGAGTTCGGGTGCGGGTGCCTGCCCGAGGCGTGTGCGCGGTGCGGCACCGGTCGACCGCCGGATGGTGTCGTCCATGGCCATATGAGACTCTCCGTGGTGCGGAGCGCGGAGGGCCGCCACGCCGGACGGAAGGGCGCGGCGGCGCGAACGCCGCGCATTCGAGGTGGGCGCCGGTCCGCCACGGGGCGGGCCGACTTGCTTACTGACCGAACGTTCGGTTACTAATGCATTAATGCAGTCTCCGGGCAGCCGTGTCAAGGAGAGGTGTCGATGAGTTCACACGAGACGGTGGCCCAGGCCACCGCCGTCAACATGGGAGGCCCCGCGTGAGCGACGTCTACTTGGTCGACGGGGTGCGCACCCCGCAGGGGCGGTACGGCGGCGCGCTGGCGGCCGTGCGGCCCGACGACCTGGCCGCCACGGCCGTGGCCGAGGCCGTGCGCAGGTCCGGTGTCCCCGGCGCGTCCGTGGACGAGGTCATCCTCGGCGCCGCCAACCAGGCGGGTGAGGACAACCGCAACGTCGCCCGGATGGCGGCGCTGCTGGCGGGCCTGGACCCGGCCGTGCCCGGGTACACCGTCAACCGCCTGTGCGCCAGCGGCCTGACCGCGGTGGCCTCCGCCGCCCAGGCCATCCGCGCCGGTGAGGCCGACGTGGTGGTCGCGGGCGGGGTCGAGTCGATGACCCGCGCCCCCTGGGTCATGGCCAAGCCCGGCACCCCCTGGGCCAAGCCGGGCGAGGTGGCCGACACCTCGCTGGGCTGGCGGTTCACCAACCCCCGGTTCGCCGACCACGACGCCCAGGCCCCCGCCGACGCGGCCCCGGACGAGCTGCGCTACACCCTGTCGATGGGGGAGACCGCCGAGGAGGTCGCCGCCCTGGAGGGGCTGACGCGCCAGGAGTGCGACGCCTTCGCCCTGCGCAGCCACCAGCGCGCCGTCGCCGCCGCCGAGGCGGGCCGGTTCGACGGCGAGATCGTTCCGGTCACCGTCACCGGCCGCAGGGGCGCCACCCACCAGGTCACCGCCGACGAGGGGCCCCGCCCCGACACCGACGAGGCGTCCCTGGCCAAGCTGCGCCCGGTCTTCCGCAAGGGCGGCATCGTCACGGCGGGCAACTCCTCCTCCCTGTCCGACGGCGCCTCCGCCCTGGTGCTGGCCGGCGCCGAGGCCGTCCGGCGCTACGGCCTGACCCCGCGCGCCCGCGTGGTGGCCTCCGCCTCGGCCGGGGTGCCCCCGCAGATCATGGGCCTGGGACCGGTGCCCGCCACCGAGAAGGTCCTCGCCCGCGCCGGATGGAAGCTGGACGACGTCGGCTCGGTGGAGCTCAACGAGGCCTTCGCCGCCCAGTCCCTGGGCGTGGTGCGGCAGCTGGGGCTGGACCCCGAGCGCGTCAACGCCGACGGCGGCGCGATCGCCCTGGGCCACCCGCTGGGCAGTTCCGGCGCGCGCATCCTCATCACGTTGGTGGCCCGGATGGAGCGCGAGGACACGCGGCGCGGCCTGGCCACCCTGTGCGTGGGGGTCGGCCAGGGAGCCGCCCTCCTGGTCGAACGGGTCTGAGGGGGAGCCTGATGAACGACGTCGAGGACGGCGGCCGGGGCGACGCCGACGAGAGCGGCGGCTTCGCGACGCTGCGCGTGGACTGGCGCGAGGACCGCGCGGTGGTGGAGCTGTACCGCCCCCAGGCCCGCAACGCGATCAACGGGGCGATGATCGCCGAGTTGCACCAGGTGTGCGCCCGGGTGGAGGCCGACCCCCGGCCCCTGCTGCTGACCGGGCACGGGAACGTGTTCGCGGGCGGCGCCGACATCGCCGAACTGCGTGAGCGCGGCCGCGCCGAGGCGATGGCGGGGATCAACAGCCGCCTGTTCGAGCGGCTGCACCGTCTCCCGGCGCCCACCGTGGCCGCGGTCGACGGCTACGCCCTGGGCGGGGGCGCCGAACTGTCCTACGCCTGCGACATCCGCCTGGCCACGCCCACCGCGCTGTTCGCCCAGCCCGAGCCGGGACTGGGCATCATCGCGGGCGCCGGGGCGTGCTGGCGGCTGAGGGAGCTGGTCGGCGCGTCGGTCGCCAAGCAGGTGCTCCTGGGCGGGTTCCGGCTGGACGCCGAGGCGGCCCTGAAGCACGGCCTGGTCGCCGAGATCGTGCCCGCCGAGGAGCTGCGCGAGCGGGCACACGCCCTCCTCGACCGCATGGCCGCCTCCTCGCCCCTGGCGCTGCGGATGACCAAGATGGTGCTGGACGCGGAGGGCGCGCACCCGATCGCCGACGACCTGACCCAGGCGGTGCTGTTCGAGAGCGCCGACAAGCACGACCGCATGACCCGTTTCCTGGAGAGGAAGAAGCGTTGAGCAGCACCGACACGAGCGTGCCCGCGACCGTCGCCGTCATCGGCGGCGGCACCATGGGCGCCGGCATCGTCCAGCAGTTCCTCACCTGCGGCGCGGACGTCGTGCTGGTGGAGGCCACCGCCGAGGCCGCCGGGGCGGGCCGGGGCCGGGTGGTCGCCGGGCTGGAGAAGGCGCGCGAGCGCGGCAAGATCGACGCCGAGCCCGCCGCCTACCTGGAGCGGCTGAGCACCGTCACCGACACCGCCGGCATCCCCGCCGGCACCGGGCTGGTCGTGGAGGCGGTCCCGGAGCGCCCCGACCTGAAGATCGCGGTGCTCACCGCCGCCGAGGCCGCCGTCGGCGAGGAGACCGTCCTGGCCTCCAACACCAGTTCGCTGTCGGTCACCGACCTGGCCGCCGCGCTCAAGCGCCCCGGCCGGTTCCTGGGCACGCACTTCTTCAACCCCGTCCCCGCCTCCAAGCTGGTGGAGATCGTCACCGCGCCGGACACCGACGCCGGGGTCGTGGCGTCGGTGCGCGGCTGGGTCGGCGCCCTGGGCAAGACGGAGATCGTCGTGCGCGACGCCCCCGGGTTCGCCACCAGCCGCCTGGGCGTGGCCCTGGGCCTGGAGGCCATCCGGATGGTGGAGGAGGACGTGGCCTCGCCCGCCGACATCGACACCGCCATGGAGCTGGGCTACCGGCACCCCATGGGTCCGCTGCGCCTGACCGACCTGGTCGGCTTGGACGTACGGCTGGCCATCGCCGAACACCTGGCGGGGGAACTGGGGGACCGGTTCACCCCGCCCGGACTGCTGCGCCGTATGGTCGCCGAGGGAAGGCTCGGGAAGAAGACCGGGCGGGGCTTCCACACCTGGGACGAGGGAGAGCAGGCGTGAGCGAACAGAGGGCGGCGGAGTTCGGGGAGGCCGACGGGCTGGCTGCGGTACGGCTGAACAGCCCGGCCTTGACGGTCGCGGTCAAGGAGGAACTGCTGGCGGCGCTGCGCGCGGCCGCGGACTCGCGGACCGCGCGGGCGGTCCTGCTGCTGGGGTCGGAGCGGGCCTTCTGCGTGGGCCAGGACCTGGCCGAGCACGCCCGCATCCTGGAGGAGGCGCCCGGAAAGGCACTGACCACCGTTCGGGACCACTACAACCGGATCGTCATGGCCCTGGAGGAGATCCGGGTGCCGGTCGTGGTCGGTATCGGCGGGGCCTGCGTGGGCGCCGGGATGGGCTTCGCGCTCGCCGGCGACGTGCGGATCAGCGCCCGCAGGGCGAAGTTCGGCACCGCGTTCACCGGGATCGGCCTGGCCTCGGACTCGGGGCTGGCCTACCGCCTGGTGCGCTCGCTCGGCCAGGCGCGGGCGATGGAGCTGATGCTGCTGGGCGACGTGGTCGGTGCCGACCGCGCGCTGGAGCTGGGGCTGGTCACCGAGGTCGTGGACGACGACGCCTGGGAGAAGCGCGCCCGAGAGGTGGCCGCGCGCCTGGCCTCGGGGCCCACCCGGGCGTTCGAGGCGGCCAAGCGCGAGGTGCGCGCGGCGGCGGCCGGTACCCGTGAACTGCCCTCGCTGCTGGAGGAGGAGGCCGAGTTGCAGAACCGGCTGGGGGCGACCGCCGACCACGTCGGCGCGGTCACCTCCTTCCTCCACAAGGAGACGCCGACCTTCACCGGTCGTTGACCTGCCCGATCCGGCCGCCGGGGACTTGCCCGGGCGGCCGGATCGGTGGATACTAATTACTGACCGAACGTTCGGTTATGAATGGGGAGCGAGCAATGTCCACCGTGACGGCCCAGGCGCCGCCCGAGGGCGCCGACGTCCGCCAGGCGGAGTTCGACGCCAAGATCACCGCCGACCAGCGCATCGAACCGCGCGACTGGATGCCCGACGGGTACCGCAGGACCCTGGTGCGCCAGGTGTCCCAGCACGCCCACTCCGAGATCATCGGCATGCAGCCCGAGGGCGACTGGATCGCCTCGGCGCCCAGCCTGCGCCGCAAGGCCATCCTCCTGGCCAAGGTCCAGGACGAGGCCGGACACGGGCTGTACCTGTACGCGGCCGCCGAGACGCTCGGCGTGGACCGCGCCGACCTGACCGACCGCCTCATCGAGGGCCGCCAGAAGTACTCCTCGATCTTCAACTACCCGTCGCTGACCTTCGCCGACGTCGGCGTCATCGGCTGGCTGGTGGACGGCGCGGCGATCTGCAACCAGGTGCCGCTGTGCCGCAGCTCCTTCGGCCCCTACGCCCGCGCCATGGTGCGCATCTGCAAGGAGGAGTCCTTCCACCAGCGCCAGGGCTACGAGCTGCTCATGCGCATGATGGAGGGCACCCGGGACCAGCGCGCCATGGTGCAGGACGCCGTCGACCGCTGGTGGTGGCCCTCACTGATGATGTTCGGCCCGCCCGACGCCGACTCGCCCAACACCCGGCAGTCCATGGCCTGGCGGATCAAGCGCGACACCAACGACGACCTGCGCCAGAAGTTCGTCGACATGACCGTCCCGCAGGCCGAGCGGCTCGGCGTCACCCTGCCCGACCCCGAACTCGCGTGGAACGACGAACGCGGCCACTACGACTTCGGCGAACCCGACTGGGTCGAGTTCAAGCAGGTCATCTCCGGCAGCGGCCCCAAGAACGCCGAACGGATCGCGCGGCGCCGGGCGGCCCACGAGAAGGGCGCCTGGGTCCGCGAGGCCGCCACCGCCTACGCCAGCAAGCACGCCCAGGAGGCCACGGTATGAGCACCCAGGAACCCGCCCACCCGTCACCCGCCACCGCCCTCAACGGACGGCCTTCGGCCGCAGCATCCCCCGCGCGCCCCGAGTGGCCGCTCTACGAGGTCTTCGTCCGGGGCAAGCGCGGACTCAACCACGTCCACGTCGGCTCCCTGCACGCCCCCGACGACCGCATGGCCCTGCACAACGCCCGCAACCTCTACACGCGCCGCAACGAGGGCGTGAGCATCTGGGTCGTGCGCGCCGAGCACGTCACCGCCTCCAGCCCGGACGAGAAGGACCCCTTCTTCGAGCCCAGCGGCGACAAGGTGTACCGGCACCCGACCTTCTACCCCATCCCCGACGATGTCCCGCACATCTGAGCGGACGCCCGGGCGGGCGCCCGCCGAGGCCGAGGGTGACCGGACGAGACCGAGGAAAGCATGAGTGGCGACAACATCTACACGGCCCTGAGCGAGGAGCACGGCGGCGACGCCCGCTGGGCCTTCGGCACCGGGTTCACCGACGCCCTGGCGGGCGTGGACACCACCCTGCCCGAGGGGGTGGACGGTCGGGACCTGGCCCTCTACTGCCAGATGCTCGGTGACGACGCGCTCGTCCAGGCGCAGCGGCTCATCCACTGGGTGACCGACGCCCCCGAGCTGGAGGAGGAGGTGGCCCTGGCCAACATCGCCCTGGACCTGCTCGGCCAGGCCCGGCTCCTGCTCTCGCGCGCCGGGCAGGCCGACGGCACCGGTCGCGACGAGGACGCCTTCGCCTACCACCGCCCGGCCGCGGAGTTCCGCAACGTCCACCTGGCCGAGGCGCCCCGGGGCGACTTCGCCCGCGCCGTGGTCACCCTCCTGGTGCTCTCCAGCACCCGGCTGGCCGTGTTCACCCGCCTGGCCCACGGCCGCGACCCGGTCCTGGCCGCGATCGCCGCCAAGGCCGTCCACGAACTGGCCTACCACCGCGACTACGCGGTCTCCTGGGCCCTGCGGCTGGGCGACGGCACACCCTACTCCCGCGAACGCATGGCCCAGGCGGTCGCCGACGTGTGGCCGCTGACCGGCGAGCCCTTCGCCACCCACCCCGCCGAGGCACGTCTGGCCGGCCAGGGCGCGGCCGTGGACCCCGCGACCGTGCGCGCCGAGGTGCACGAGGTCCTCACCCGTGTCCTGACCGCCGCCACCCTGGACGCCCCGCCCGCCTTCCCCGAACCGGCCCTGGCCGGACGCGGGGGTGAGCACACAGCCGAACTGGCGCCCCTGCTGGAGGAGCTCCAGAAGGTGGCCCGCGAGCACCCGGAGGCGACATGGTAACCACCACCAGGGAGGAGGCCCGCGAGCGCGCCCGCACGGCGGCCGCCGCGGTCACCGACCCCGAACTGCCCATGCTCACCCTCGCCGACCTGGGCATCCTGCGCGACGTGGCGGTCGAGGAGGACGGCACCGTCGCGGTGTGGATCACCCCCACCTACACGGGCTGCCCCGCCATCGCCGAGATGCGCGCCGACGTGGACCGGGCCGTGCGCGCGGCCGGATTCGACCGCGTGGACGTGCGCACCGCGCTCGCCCCGGCCTGGACCACCGACTGGATCACCGACGAGGGCAGGCGCAAGCTCGCCGAACACGGCATCTCCCCGCCCGGGAGCGCCCCGAGGCGCGCGTCGGGGCCGATCCCGCTGACCCTGTCACCCACCCGGACCGTCCCGCGCTGCCCGCGCTGCGGGACCGCCGACACCGAGGAGCTGTCCCGGTTCGGCGCGACCGCCTGCCGGTCGCTGCACCGCTGCCGTTCCTGCCTCGAACCCTTCGAGCACGTCAAGGAGGTCTGACCGTGACCACAACCGCCACCGAGACCGCGGCGCCGCGCCGGGGCGCCGCGTTCCACCGGCTGCGGGTGGCCGACGTCGAGCGCCTGTGCGACGACGCCGTCGCCGTCACCTTCGACGTGCCCGACCACCTGGCCGAGGAGTACGCCTTCGCGCCCGGGCAGTCGCTGACCCTGCGCCGCATGGTGGACGGGACGGAGGAGCGCCGCAGCTACTCCGTCTGCTCGGCCGTGGGCCAGGCCCCCAGGGTGGGCGTGCGCCTGGTGCCAGGCGGCCTGTTCTCCTCCTGGCTCGTCAACGAGGTGCGCCCGGGCCAGGAGATCGAGGTGGGCGCCCCCACCGGCCGGTTCTGCCCCGACCTGACCGCCTCCGGGCGGCACGTCATGGTCGCCGCCGGGTCCGGCATCACCCCGGTGCTGTCCATGGCCGCGTCGCTGCTGCGCGCGACCGACTCCCACGTCGTGCTGCTCTACGGCAACCGGCGCAGCGACACCGTGATGTTCGCCGACGAGCTGGCCGACCTCAAGGACGCCTTCGGCCCCCGGTTCGAGCTCGTCCACGTGCTCTCCCGCGAGCCGCGCGAGGCCGAACTGTTCACCGGCCGGCTGGACGCGGACAAGCTGGAGCGGCTGCTGGACACGGTCGTGGCCGCTGACGCCGCCGACCACTGGTGGCTGTGCGGCCCCTACGGCATGGTGACCGACGCCCGCGGCGTCCTGCGCGGACGCGGGGTGCCCGGGGAGCGGATCCACCAGGAGCTGTTCTTCGTCGAGGGCGACGAGCCGCCGCCCCAGGCGCGCCACGAGGAGCCCGGTGTGGAGGGCCCCTCCAGCGAGGTCACGGTCGTCCTGGACGGGCGTACGACCACGCTGACCCTGCCCCGGGGGGTGCCGGTCCTGGACGCCGCCCAGCGCTACCGGCCCGACCTGCCCTTCGCGTGCAAGGGCGGGGTGTGCGGCACGTGCCGGGTGAAGGTGTGCGACGGCGAGGTCTCCATGCGGCGCAACTACGCGCTCTCCGAGGAGGAGGTCGAGGCCGGGTACGCGCTCTCCTGCCAGGCGCTGCCCGAGACCGACGCCGTGACCGTGGACTTCGACTCATGAGCGGGGCGGAGCGCACCCCCGGGGCTGAGGGGGGCAACGAGACCGCGCGGCGGATGTTCGAGGCCGACCGGGCGTCCAAGAACCTGGGCATGCGGCTGGTGGCGGCCGGTCCGGGTACGGCCACGGTGGAGATGGCCGTGGGGCCGCTGATGGTCAACGGCCACGGCATCGCGCACGGCGGGTTCGTGTTCACCCTGGCCGACACCGCCTTCGCGTGCGCCTGCAACCGGGACGGGCGCGGGGTGACGGTGGCCTCCGGAGCCGACGTCACCTTCGTGGCTCCGGTCCACGAGGGCGACGTGCTGGTGGCCACCGCCGTGGAACGGACCGCCTACGGCCGCAGCAGCGTCGTCGACGTGACCGTCCACCGGGGTGAGGACGTCATCGCCGAGTTCCGCGGGCGCAGCCGCACCCTCAACGGCGGCTGAGTCAACGCGTGCGCGGGGCCGGGCCGGAACCTTCCGGCCCGGCCCCACATGTGTCAGAGGCGCCTACGGAGGGTGGCGGTGAAACAAACAAGGTTGTGAACAGTTGGATCCGATGTGTAGGTTCCTGCTGTTTCCCCCATTGTCGACTTCCGGGACCGACGCCCGGATAGAGACGGTTCCCCCCCATGTCTCGTGCACTGAGCCGCACGGCCGCGCTCGCGGCCGCGCTGGCCCTGTCCCTGGCCGCTCCCTCCCTCGCCCTGGCCGAGGAGAACCGACCGCCCGACCAGCCCGACACCGCCACCCTCACGGCTGACCACGAGCCCTGTTCCACCGATCGGGACGCGCCCGCCCTGCTCAACAGCACCGAACTCACTCTGAGCGGTGTGTTCGCCGACCCCGACCGGGAGCTGGGCACCACCCAGGTCAACGGTGAGTTCGAGTGGACCCTGGACGGGGAGGAGACGCCGCTCGGCAGCGCGGAGACCTACCCCGTCTCCCAGGGCCCCGATCTCGACCCCATCGCCCGCTCGGTCACCGCACGGGACCTGCCCGAGGAGGTCCTGTTCAGCTACCGCGCCCGCGCGCACGACACCGAGACCGCGGGGGAGTGGTCCGAACGGTGCTGGGTCGAGGTCAGCACCTCCAGGCCCCAGTCCCCGCCGGTGGTCACCTCCGAGGACTACCCGGCCGACGGCGGTTGGTACGGCGGCGTCGGCGAGAGTGGCGAGTTCACCTTCAACGCGAACGGCGTCGAGGACGCGGTCGCCTATGACTACGGCTTCTTCGGATCGTGCTCGACCCGCGTGGAACCGGAGACCGTGGGCGGTGAGGCGACCGCCACCATCACTCCGGAAAGTTACGGGCCGCTCCCCCTCTACGCCAGGACCGTGGACCCCTACGGCAACTCCTCCGTGTGCCAGCCGGTGTACACCGTCCGTGTGGCC
Source organism: Nocardiopsis sp. KDC1DS13DA1 (assembly GCF_055632325.1). Lineage (NCBI taxonomy): Bacteria > Bacillati > Actinomycetota > Actinomycetes > Streptosporangiales > Nocardiopsidaceae > Nocardiopsis > Nocardiopsis sp. KDC1DS13DA1. Next base: position 25,859 of record NZ_JBVMUY010000036.1, on the reverse strand, counting down.
GCGCCGAGCGGACCCGTCGCGATCTTCGCACTCGACGAGGGCGAGGGCGACACCGCTCAGGACGGTGTGAGGAACTCCGACCGGACCGCCACCGCCGACAGCCCCCTGGAGTGGGTCCGCGGCCGCGTGGGCGACCAGTCCGGAACCGGCCACTACCGGGGGGAGGGCACGGCCGCCGACGTCACCGGCAACCCCCTGCGTACCGAGGGGCCGGTCGTGGACACCTCGGGCGCGTTCACCCTCTCGGTGTGGGCCCGCCTGGACGACACCTCCGCCGACGGCGTGCTGCTGTCCCAGGAGGGTGCCTTCACCAGCGGCTTCCAGTTGGGCTTCGATGCCGACGAGGGCCGCTGGGTCTTCCGTCAGAGCGCCGGAGACACCCCGGGAGCCCGGTTCATCCACCGCGTGCTGTCCGAGGAACCGGCCCGCACGGACGTGTGGACCCAGCTGCTCGTCACCCAGGACCCGGAGAGCGGCCGGACCGAACTGTACGTCGATGGCGTCCACCAGGGCGGCATCGACCACGTGTCGGCCTGGTACCCCGAGGGGGCCCTCGTCATCGGCGGCGGCCTGGCTCCGCAGCGCACCGAACTCGGCTGGTCCGGCGCCGTGGACGACGTCATGGTCTGGGAGCGGGCCCTGCGCGACGAGGTCTGGTACGACACCAGCACCGGGCGTTCGGAGGTGTGGGAGCAGGCCAACCGGCCGCTGGTGTCCGGAGGCGGCTGGCAGCTGGAGGAGACGGAGGGTGAGGCCGCCGCCGACGCCACCGACCACGGTCTCGACGCCACCCTGCACGGTGACCCCGACACGGTCTGGAACAGCGGTGACTGGCTCGACCCCTGGGGCGTCCTCCTGAACGACGAGCTGTCGGAGCACCTGCGCACGGACGGACCCGCCGTGGAGACCGGCCACAGTTTCACCGTGTCGGCCGTGGTCCAGCTGGACGACCTGTCCCGGGACGCGGTGGCGGTGTCGCAGAGTGGGGAGCACGCCAGCGCCTTCTCCCTCGGCTACGACGCCGACAGCGGTCACTGGGTCTTCGAGACGGCGGCCGCGGACGCCGCGGACGCCCGGGTACACCGGGTCGCCTCCGAAGTGCCCGCCCGGGAGGGGGAGTGGACCCGCCTGGTGGGTGCCTACGACCACACCGACGGCACGCTGTCGTTGTACGTGAGCGATCCCTACAGCTCGGCGACGACCGCAGACGCCGGACCCGTCTGGAACGCCGGGGGCGACGTGTTCATCGGCGCCGCCGGCGCCGGGGACGACGTCGACCGCTACTGGAGCGGTCGCCTGCACCTCGTCCAGGTGCTCCAAGGCGTGCCCACGGAGATGAACGTCGCCCAGCTCGGCTCCGTGCTCTTCTCGCCCGGGGCATAGCCGTGGCCCGCGTCCCCCGACGCGGGCCACAGCCTGCGCGGGGCCGGAACCTTCCGGTCCGGCCCCGCGGGTGTCCTGGGGACGAACCGCTCGCGGGGACGGGGCACGCGGGCTCGGCGGACCTGGAACAGGCACGGAACACCAGGTCACAGCCGCATATCGAAGTGCTCTGCGCCGGAACGCGCGCACCGTTGCCGGGGTCTGTCGATGTGGCATGTCCCGTACACCGAGGAGGCCGCGATGCGGCAGATCACACGTCATCGGATCATCACCGGGGTGGCTCTGGGAGCGCTTCCCCTGCTCCTGTCCACCGGCTGCTCGTTCGACTTCAGCATCGGCGGCCCCGCCGCCGTCGACGCCGAGCAGGTCGCCGAGCGGTCGAGTCAGATGCTGGCCGAGCAGGTGGGCCAGACCCCCGACGACTTCACCTGCTCCGAGGACCTGCCCGCCGAGGTCGGCGCCGAGATCCGCTGCGAGCTGACCGACGGCGGTCAGACCCTCGGCGCGACCGTCACGACGACCTCGGTCGACGGCGACAACGTCCAGTGGGACGTCCAGGTCGACGACGCCGCCACCGACGACACCGCCGCCGGTGACGACCCCGCTGACGGGGGCACCTCCGGCGACGAGGCCGCTGACGGAGCCCCCACCGTGGCCAGCGGTGGCGTGGTCGACGCCGAGCAGGTCGCCGAGCGGTCGAGCCAGATGCTGGCCGGGCAGGCCGGCCGGACCCCCGACGACTTCACCTGCCCCCAGGGCCTGCCCGCGGAGGTGGGCGCCGAGATCCGCTGCACCCTCACGGACGGCGGCGTGAACTACGGCGTGACCGTCACGGCGACCGCTGTGGACGGCACCAACGTGCAGTGGGACGTCCAGGTCGACGATCAGCCCATGTGACGCCGGACGCTGACTGTGCCACCCCCGGACATAGCTGTGGCCCGCGTCCCCCAACGCGGGCCACAGCCTGCGCGGCCAGTGTGCACTGAGTGCGGTCCGGCCGCTGGGAAGGCGGGTGGGCGTCTGAGTACGTGTCGGTAACCCCCATTGCCGACACGGGCACCAGCACCCGCGCATGGATTGTGGTCAACGCCCTCAGGTGGGTGAGTTGGGTGGACTGGGGTCTCTCCGGGGTCCTTATGGGGCGCTTCACCTGTGAGAACGCTTCGTATGGGTCCAGTGTTCCCTACCAGCGCCCCGATTTTCGGCCGTGTCGGTAAAAACGAGGTGCGGAGTCCGCCATAACCTCCCTATGCTCCTCGTCCGAGCGGCGAGAGGGAGGTGGCGGTGTGCGCGACGTACTGACGCTGTGGCGTCCGACGGGTCCCGAGGAGCTGGCCCTGGTCAGCGAGACCGGGTGGCGTCGATGGCCACCGAGACTCCCCGAACAGCCAATCTTCTACCCGGTGCTGAACGAGGACTACGCCGTCCGCATCGCCAGGGACTGGAACCTGCCGCGTGACGGCGGGGGCCACGTCACGCGGTTCCACGTCGACGCGGCCTTCGCCGCCCGTTATCCGGTGCGTCAGGCCGGTGGCCGGACGATCCTGGAACTGTGGGTGCCCGCCGAGGAGCTGGACGGGTTCAACGCCCACATCCGCGGGCCGATCGAGCTGGTGCGTTCGTTCCTGCCCGGCTGAGCGGGCCGCCCAGGACGTCGACGACCTCGTCCAGGGCGTCGGCGAGGACGACGGGCTCACGGTCGGTACGGTCGTCGGAGTCGCGGCGCTGGTGGGGGACGTGCTGTCGGGGGTCGAGGGTGGTGGCCATGGGGGGTGCGGGCGCCCGGTCGGGCGGTCGGCGCCCTCCTCCTTCTCGTGTGCTCACGTTCTCCAGCCGCGTTCGGCCGCGTGACTCCCGGTGACCGTCGCGGTGTCCGCCGTCACCAGGATGGCACGCCCCGGTGACGTTCGGTGGATACGGAACGTGCCTGTGGATGAACAGGCACCGTCCCGTACCCTCCCGCTCCCCGGTCCCGGGCCGCCGCGTCAGCGGGACGGGACGTCCTGCGGCAGGAGCGTGGTGAAGTCCTCGGCGGTCGCCCCGCTCATCCCCACGAGGCGACCGGCCTGCCGGGTGATCATCCGCTCCAGGACCTGGCGCGCGTAGCGGGCGTTCCCGAAGTTCGCGTCGCGCGCCACCCCGGAGAAGTGCTCGACCAGGGCGGACACCGCGTCCGGGCTGCACTCGTAGCCGGAGCCGGACGCCATTCTCTCCACGATCGTGACCAGTTCGTCGTCGCTGTAGGAGGGGAACTCCACCCGGTGGTTGAACCGGGAGGCCAGGCCGGGGTTGGAGTCCAGGAAGCGCTGCATCTCGCGGGTGTATCCGGCGACGATGACCACGACCTCGTCGCGGTGGTCCTCCATCAGCTTGACCAGGGTGTCGATCGCCTCCTGGCCGAAGTCCGACCCGCTGTTGCCCTTGGGGGCCAGGGCGTAGGCCTCGTCGACGAACAGCACGCCGCCCCTGGCCCGCTCGAACACCTCGGCGGTCATCTGCGCGGTGTGCCCGACGTAGCGCCCGACCAGGTCGGAGCGGGCGGTCTCCACGACCTGGCCGCCGGGCAGGACGCCCAGGGTGTGCAGCAACCGCCCGTACAACCGCGCCACCGTCGTCTTACCGGTACCGGGAGGACCGGCGAACACCAGGTGGTGGCTCATCGGCGCCACCGGCAGGCCCATGCTCCTGCGCTGCTCCGACATCAGCAGCAGGTTGGCCAGGTCGTTCACGGTCTCCTTGACCTCGCTGAGCCCGATCATCGCGTTCAGCTCCTCGCGCAGGGCGGCCACGTCGTCCGCCGACGCGGCGGGCGCCGCCGCGTCCTCGATGTCCGGGCCCAGGTCGGCGGGCATGAGGAGGGCCATCGCGGAGGGGTCGTCGGGAGCGTCCCCGCCCAGCCGGTAGGCCTGCCGGTCGATCATCGTCTCGAAGATCTTGCGGGCCTCGCGGCCGTTGCCGAACGCCGGACCCTTGGGGACCCGCTCGAAGTGGGCGCCCAGCACCTCGACCGTGCCGTCGTCCATCACGTAGCCGTGCGCGTCGCACAGGCGCCGGACGATCTCCACGAGTTCGTCCACCGCGTAGTTCTCGAATTCGATCGTCTTGCTGAAGCGCGAGGCCAGGCCGGGGTTGGCGGACAGGAAGCGGTCCATGTCCTCGGTGTATCCGGCGACGATCACGACGACCTCGTCGCGGTGGTCCTCCATCAGCTTGACCAGGGTGTCGATCGCCTCCCGGCCGAAGTCGGGGCCGCTGCCGCCGCCCTCCGAACCGGTGGAGAGGGTGTAGGCCTCGTCGACGAACAGCACGCCGCCCTTGGCCCGCTCGAACACCTCGGTGGTCTTGATCGCCGTCCCGCCGACGTACTGCGACACCAGGTCCGCGCGCGCCACCTCGACGACGTGCCCGTAGCGCAGGACGTCCAGCTCGGCGAGGATCCGACCGTAGAGCCGGGCCACGGTGGTCTTACCGGTACCGGGTGCTCCGCCGAAGACGAGATGGCGGCTCATCGGCGGGGTCGGCAGCCCCATCTCCGCGCGCCGTCTGGCCATCTGGTTGCGCTTGACGAGCGTTCTGACCTCGTGCTTGACGTTGCCCAGCCCGACCAGGGCGTCGAGCTCGGCGAGCGGTCCCTGCGACTCCTCGGCGCCGGTGTCGTCGGCCGGGGCGGCGGGGTCGGCCGACGACGCGGGCAGCGCGGCACCGGCGTTCTCCCCGTAGGCGTCGGGGACGCCGTTGCCGTGGCTGAGCAGCTCCTCGGCCCGGACCCGTTCGCTCCGCACCGTCTGCCGCAGCCCCGCCCGCGCGTTGTCGCGTACCGAGCAGTCCTCCACGACCACGTCCTCGCGCGAGTGGACCAGGACACCGTCGCCCGTGTTCCGGAACATCTCGCACCGTCGCAGCGCGGCGGCAGCGCCCGCGGCCACCAGCACCCCGTTGCGCCTCCCGTCGTAGATCCGGGAGCGCAGCACGCTGGCCTCGCCCCCGTTCTGGACCGAGATCCCGTCGCCCCTGCACGAGGAGATGTCGCAGTCGCGCAGGTCCGCCTTGGCCCCGGTGCCGACCGTGACGCCGGTGTCGCGGCTCTCGCTGATCTGGAGGCCGGTGAGCAGGGGGCGGGACCCACCGGTCACGGAGACGGCGGCCTTGCCGGTCCGTTCCAGGGTCACGTCCTCCAGGCGTCCGTGGCCGTTGCCCAGGAACTCCACGCCCTGGCCCCGGGTGTCGGTGACGGCCAGCCCCCGCAGGAAGGGGGCGCAGTCCTCGACGACCACCCCGGGCCCCTGGCTGCCGGTGATCAGGCCGCGGTCGAACTCGGCGGTGCTCCCGCCGCGCAGCCGGACGCCGGTGCCGCCGCGTACGGTCAGTCCGATGAAGGTGGGCGCGGCACCGTCCTCGGCGGTCACCGAGTCGCCCGCGGCGTCGGAGACGTCGCACTCGGTGAACTGGCCGCGGGAACGCCCCGACAGGTGGATGCCCGCGTCCGCGGAGCGCGTCACCGACAGACGGGAGAACTGGGGGTCGGAGCCGCCGTGCACCGCCACGCCCCGTCTGCCGACGTCCTCGATCACGCAGTCCTCGATCATGGGACGGGCCCGGCTGGAGACGCTCATCCCGTCGGCCGCGGTGTGGTGCACGCGGATGCCGCGCAGCGTGGTGGCGGCGTCCTCCTCCAGGGCGATCGCGGGCTTCTTGACGTCCGTGATGACGCAGTCCTCGAGGACGCCCCCGGACCGGCCGCTGGCGAAGACTCCGTTGCCGCCCGCCCCGTGCAGGGTGCACGAGCGGACGGTGGGACGGCCCTGTTCACCGATGACCAGGGAGCTGGTGCCGACGTCCTCGACCACGCAGTCCTCGATCACGGTCGGCTCCGGCGAGGTGACCACGACACCCGCTCCCGCCGAGCACGTCACCCGGCTCTCACGCATGGCGAGGGCGCCGTCGCCGCGCACCGACACCGCCGCCCAGGCGGCGCCGTCGACCTCGCAGTCGGCCATCTCCAGCTGTCCGGCCGGGATGTCCACCGCGGGCCGATCCTTGTCGCGGCCGCGCAGGATGAGTCCGGAGAGTTTGACCGCCTCCGCCCCGGAGACCACCGTGCTCGCCGAGTCGGAGCTGATCTCCACGCTGCCGCGCCCGTCGCGGGCCACCAGCGTGACCACCTTGAGCAGGACGAGGTTCTCCGCGTACCGTCCCGGGGCGATGGTGATGAGCGCGCCGTTTCCGGCCGCCCTGACCGCGTCGGTGATCGTCCTGTGCGCGTCGGGTCCGTCCGCCGCGACGTTGAGGAGTTGCCTGGCCATCGGGGTGTCTTCCAATCTCGTGTACCGGCTCCCAGGCGGTGGCCCGGTGGTTCGGGCGGAGCGGCCGATGGGGGCCGCCCCGCCCGGCGGCGGCGTGGTTCAGGGGCAGGTCGCGCGCATCACCGACGCGGCGACGTGCGAACTGGCGTGCTCCTGGTCGGCGAACGGGTTCTCGCCGACGTTGGTCAGCTGGACGGTGAACTGCTCGGTCGGCGAGGTGAATCCGGTGACCTGCACCCAGGCACCGCGCACGTCCGCCTGCGTCACCCCGAAGACGGCGATCGCGTCGCCCTCGGGGCCGGGGCCGGCGAAGATCTGGTACTTCGCCTCGGTCCCGGCGATCCACAGCGGACTCTCGTCGTCGGGCACGAAGACGTAGATCTCACAGGTGGCGTCCGGGCGGCCGGGGGTGAACGACCAGTAGGCGTACTGCCCGTCGCCGTGGGACGCGTCCCCCGACACCGGGACGGCCTCGTACCCTCCGCCGCACCCCTCCTGTCCGTACCCGCCGGGCCGGGTGGCCCAGCTGGAGGTGCCCTCGGCGCTGTCCCACCGGCCCGCGCGGCCGTAGGAGGCACCGGGGGAGGAGAGGCAGCCGGGCCCGGTGATGGCGGAGAACGGTTCGGGGGCGGTGGCGTCGTTCGCCTCGACGGTGTCCTCCAGCACGGAGCCGCCGCCCCCGTCCGCCCCTGGCGTCGCGGAGGTGTCTTCGCCGGTCTCCCCGCCCTGGCCCGCGAGGGTGTCCGGGGTCTCCTCGGGAGCCTGTTCCGATGCGTCGGAGCGCGTGTCCGGCGTGGTCTCATCGGGGCCGTCCCCGTCCGACGCGGTGGTCGCCCCGGTGCCGTCCGCGGCTTCGGCCGCGGCTGGGGCGTCCTGGGCGTCCGTGCCGCCGTCCGTCTCCTGGTCAGTCGTCGGAGCCGGTTCCCGGTCCGGATCCGCCTCGTTCCCGGTCGGCTGCTCGGCCCGACTCGGCTCCTCCGGCTCCGGACCCGACCGTTCGGCGGCGACGTCGCCCTGCCCCGCGGCGGGGGTGTCGGCCGGTACGTCGTCGCCCCCGGTGTCGTCGACCGCGGGGAAGGCCGGGGAGTCGGTCTCCTGGGGGAGCGCCTCGGGGACGTAGCCGGGGTCCTCCCCGCCCGTTCCGTCCCCGGTGCCGGCGGTGGTGCCGCCTCCGGGGTCCGCTTCCGAGCCGGGGTCCGGGTCGCCCGTGGTCTCACCCGAGGTGCCCGCGGCCGAGCCGTCACCGACCGGGGTGTCCGCGACGGCGTTCGATGCCCCGGCGGCCGCGTCCTGGGCCCCGTCGCCCAGCGCGCCTCCGGCCGAGAGGGGGGTCGACGACAGCCAGGACCCGTTCTGCACACCGGTGGAGAAGGCGAACGGAGCGACGACGAGCAGCAGTCCGGCGATGGCCGCTCCGGCCAGGACCGGTCTGCTGGGGCGGTCCAGAGCGGACTCCGTCAGGGCCTCGTCCGCGCCCGGGCCCGAGCCCGGAGTGACGGTGCTGTGGAGTCCGGTCCTTCCGGGCTGGACCGCGTCCTCGGCTCCGGCCACGGTGGCCGGGGTGGCCGAGGTCTCCGGGGCCCCGGTCGCCCGCTGGGCGGCGGGTGGGGAGGGAACGGCCTCCGGGGCGGCCGTTCCGGACAGGAAGGCCTGGACCTCGGCGGACGAGACCTGTCCGCCCGCGTCCTGGCCGCGCCGCTGGGGGGTGTCGGTCATCGGGGGTCCTTTCTGGGGAACCGCGTGGGTGCGGTCGGGTGCGGCGCGGTCACCGGCGGCCGCCGGAGCCGGAGTCCGGGTCGGGCAGGACCGCGATCTCCTCGTTCGCGGATTCGGTCCCGCCCAGGTTCTTCGCGGTCTTGATCAGGTTGTCCGCGGTGTCCGCGGTCGCCTGGACCAGCGCCTTCATGTAGATGTTGAAGTTCTCCTCCAACTGGGTGAAGACCTTGTCGTAGTCCTTGGCGAAGTCGTCCCCCTTGAGGTTCTTGTCGCCCCACGGGGTGCCCAGCAAAGCCCGCTCCTGCTGGTAGTAGGCCATGACCTCCTGGGTGAAGTCGGCGGCCGAGTAGATGTCGGAACCGTCTCTGGCGATGTCGTCGGGTGAGCCGGCGAAGCGGCCGTTGTCGTTCGGCACGGGTGTGACGCCTTTCGGTCGGGGGAGTGGGGCGCGGTCCTGGACCCGACGGCTATTCCGGGGGCAGGGGGACACCCATCCGTTCGAACATGGCGCGGGTGTCCAGTTCGCCGTTCATCGCCTCGTTCACGTCCAGGCCCTCGGGCACGAGCGGTTCGTACAGCTCGGCGACGCGGTCGGCCATCTTCCGCCGGGCCTGGGTGATGACGTCCATGACAGCGGAGGCCAGTTCGGCCGGGGCCATGTCGCGGTAGGTCTGGTTGTGGAACTTCAGCTCAACGAGTTCCCCCCTCGCGTTCACCTTGGCCCCCACGAGCCTGTTCTTGGCCACGACCTCCTCGGTTGCCGATGCCAGGCTTTCGCTTGCGCGATCGACCTTCGCCAGCGTCTCGTGAAGACGTGCCAACTCCTGTTCCATCTGCTCCGGATTCCACGAAGTCATGGCGTACCGCTCCCTTCTTCGGACCACCCGGTCCGGGCCGTCCGAGTACCGTCTGCTTTCCGTCGGAGGCCGTCCCCCAGACGCGTTCGTCCTCGGAAAGCCAGGTCGAGCGCTGCCGTTCCCGCTCGCCCTGACCCCCCTGGCCTCCCATGCCGCCCATCATCGGCGGCATCATGGGCGGTGCTCCCCGCTGTGCGGCCGTGCCGCCCGGGCCCTGGCTCGTGGGGCCGTCGGATCCCTCCGAGGTGACGGAGCCGTCGCCCGTCACCTGTCCCTGAGGCTGGAACATGGAGGAGCGGTCGACGGACCGGTCGTCGCCGGTGAGGCCGCCGGGACCGTCCGACTCGGTCGGACCGCCGTAGTTGAGGCCGGCCGGATCCGGGGTGGACAGCGGCGGGATCTCGTAGTCGCCCGGCCCCCGGCCCCCGGTGAATCCGCCGGTGATCGGCTGGCCGGTCTCCGGGTCGATCGGGTAGGTCAGGCCCAGGTCGTCGACGTCGTAGGGCCGACCGGTGACCGGGTTGACCGGCACGGACGGCCCGTCCCCGGAGTCGTAGTCGGTCGGCAGCCCCGGGTCGAACGCCCCCGGACCGCGCTCGCCCGACAGGTCCGGGTACTCGATCGGGCTGATCGGTTCCCCGGTGAGCGGGTCGATCGGCAGTACCTGGCCGGTCTCGGGGTCGTAGTTGATCGGCAGACCGGTGTCGGGGTCGTAGGGCAGGCCCGTCTCGGGGTCGACCGGGAAGGGCTCGCCGGTCTCCGGGTCGATCGGCAGACCCGTTTGGGGGTCCGACTCCAGCTGGGTGCCCGGCTCTCCCGGGAGGATGGGCTCGCCCGTGACCGGGTCGATCGGCAGTACCCGGCCGGTCTCGGGGTCGTAGGAGATCGGCAGACCGGTGTCCGGGTTGAACGGCAGGCCCGTCTCGGGGTCGACCGGGAAGGGCTCGCCGGTCTCCGGGTTGAGGGGCAGGCCCGTGTCGGGGTCGAACTCCAGTTCCGTGGTCGGGAAGTCGGTGTTCAGCGGTGGGTCCGGGCGGGAGCGGTCGTTGCCGGTGGAACCGACTCCGGGGCCGTTCAGGACGGGCGGCGGAGGTACGGGGCCGCCCGGGAAGTTCTCGTTCAGGGGAGGGTCGACCGTGCTGCCGCCGTTGCCGTCCCCGAACGGGTTGTCCAGGCCGTCGCCGCCCGGGAAGTTCTGGTTCAGGGGAGGGTCGACCGTGTTGCCGCCGTTGCCGCCGTTGCCGCCGAACGGGTTGTCCGGGCCGTTGCCGGTGGGGAAGTTGGCGTTCAGCGGTAGTGGCGGGGGGCCACCTGTTCCGTCGCCGGATCCGCCGTTGCCGTCCCCGAACGGGTTGTCCAGGCCGTCGCCGCCCGGGAAGTTCTCGTTCAGGGGTGGCGGGGGGCCGCCCGTTCCGTCGCCGGATCCGCCGTTGCCGTCCCCGAACGGGTTGTCCAGGCCGTCGCCGCCCGGGAAGTTCTCGTCCAGCGGTGGCGGCGGGCCGCCACCGCCCGTTCCGTCGCCGCCGGGTCCGTCCTCTCCGTCCCCGTACAGGTCCTTGAGCCAGTCGGGGATGTCGTTGAGGTCGTCGTCCGGTCCGTCCTCTCCGTCCCCGTACAGGTCCTCCAACCAGTCGGGAATGCCGTCGTCGTCGGAGTCCGCGTTCGGGTCTCCGTCGCCTCCGGAACCGTCCGGATCGTTGTATCCGGGGGGAAGACCGCCCACGGGGTCCCGAATGGGCAGGAGCCGTGTCGAGATGGTCTCGTAGTGGCTGTTCATCGTGTTGTAGAGGTCGTCGGCAGCCTCGAAGACCGGTTTGTACGCCTCCTTCCAGCGCATTTTCAGCTCGCTGTTGATGTTGGCGTCGGTGATGGAGTCACCGACGATTCCGCGTACCGGCGGATCGGCGTGGTAGAGGATGGTGAACTGACCGCGTTCCGAGTGGAACTCCTCCGATCCGGCGGCCGTGCCGAAGTACCAGTTGTCGATCGTCCCCTTGATCGTGCCGTTGGTGCTCTGGACGGCGGTCTGGACCGCCCCGAGCAGGGCACCGGCCTTGGGGATGATCGCGCTGCGGAGGTCGTTGACCCCGTTGTGGAACCGGTCCAGCTGGACGTTCAGGTCACCCAGGCGTTTGGCCAGGTCGTAGATCCTCGCCGCGAAGGCGGCGGCGGCACTGCCCTGCATGGCGCCGTCGGGTACGTCGATCCCCTGGTAGGCCTTGATCAGGCCGGCGTCCTGGCTGCCGACGTAGTCCTCGATGAAGTCGTCCAGGGCGGCGGCGCGCGTGGAGATGTCCCAGATGGTGGACTGGTCGTAGGACGTCGAGGCGTCCGCTCCGTGGGCCATGGCCGCCACTCCGGCCAGGTCCACGAGCCCCGTGAGGAACTTGGCCTCCGCCGAGTCGTCTCCGGTCCAGAGTTGGTCCTGCATCTTGTAGCCCGCGTAGTCCCACCCTCCGTAGGAGTAGTAGGACGAGTCGTCTCCGTCGTAGTAACGCCACCACCGGTCGACGTTCTTGAAGTCGAACCCCTTGAAGAAGTGGTCGTCCTCCCAGAAGTGGTACCGGCCCAGATCGAGCCAGAGCGGGTCGAGGATGCTGCTCACCGCCGGCATGTGGGGGTGGGCCCCGTCGGTTTCCTCGATGTCGGCGAAGATGTTCATGATCTCGTGCAGTTCCGGCATCCGCTCCTCACCTCTTTTCGGTCGATTGGCCACTCACACCGGTTCGGACGTCCTTTTGGGGCTACTCCTCGTCCCCGCCGCCGTCACCGTCGCCACCGCTGTCCCCGTAGTACGGGTAGCCGCCGCTCCCGCCGCCGGAGGAGCTGACCGAGGGTGGACCGAGGATTTCCACGACCTGCTGGGCGGTGAGTTCCTGTTCCTCCTCCAGGTCGAGGAACACGGCCGCGTTGTTCGCCAACCGGTCGGAGATCACGATGAACTCGGATTCCAGGGCGGCCACGATCTCGTGGATCTTCGCCACGGACGTGTCGATCTCCGAGGCGAGCGAGTCGGCGACCGGTAGGAAACTGCCGTTCCCGAGCAGGATGAAGTGACCTTCGTCCGGCGGCCCACCGGCGTATGCGGAGAATCGGGTGACCTCCTCGCTGCATCGCTCACGGAGAGGGGCGAGGAAGTTCTGGTGGAACTGATTGATCCGATCGAAGTCGATGGCGGTACCTTCACCCTCGCCCGCGTTGTCCCCGCCTCCGCCGCTTTCTTCTCCTCCGCCGTCCCCGCCGTCCTCCTCGTCTTCGTCCTCGTCTTCCTCCTCGCCGTCCCCGCCGTTCTCCTCCTCGTCCTCGCCGTCCCCGCTGTTCTCCTCCTCGTCCTCCCCACCGTCCTCGTCGTTTTCGTCCTGTTCCTCGTCCCCGGTGCCCTCGTCCTCCCCGTCGTCGTCGGTGGGTTCCTCACCGACCGGTTGGTCAGGGTCCAGGGCCGTCATCGACTGCCCGTCGCCGTCGGTCTCCTCGTCTTCTGAGGCTTCGTCGTCGGGCCTGTCGTCGTCGGTCTCCTCGTCCGCGGGGTGCTCGGTGTCCTCGTCCTCGGGACGTTCGCTGCGGTGGTGGTCCCCCGGATCGTCCTCGGACTCCGGCTCCGGGTCGTCGGTTTCCTCGTCTTCGGGGCGCTCCGAGCCGTCGCCACCGGTCCCGTCACCGCCGGAGTAGTCGTCCAGACCGGGCTGGTAGGGGGAGAGCGCTTCCATCTCCTGGTCGCCGCCGGTGCCCTCACCGTCGGTTCCGTCGCCTGTCTGTCCGGTCTCCTCGCCGCCGGAGTGCCCCGACCCTTCGTCGTCGGTCTCCTCGTCCGCGGGGTGCTCGGTGCCCTCGTCCTCGGGACGTTCGCTGCGGTGGTGGTCCCCCGGATCGTCCTCGGACTCCGGGTCGCCGTTCCCCTCGCCGCCGGGCTTCTCCTCCTCTCCGGACCAACCGCCCCTGGGGCCTCCGTAACCCCCTTCGCCGGGCGGCCTCTCTCCCTCACCGGGCCGCCCGTTCCCGGGGCCGTACTCGCCTTCGGCGCGGGGCTTCTCCTCGTTCCCGGGGCCGCCCACATGCTCCGGGTCCCGGCCGTTCCCCTCGGAGTGTCCGACCTCCTCGCCCTCGGCGGGTACTTCGGTGTCCGGCTGCTCGTCACCTTCGGCCTGGTCACCTTCGGCCTGGTCACCTTCGGCCTGGTCACCTCCGGTCTCGGGACCGGACGGCTCCTCCTCCGGCTCCTCGATCGTGATGACTCCGGTGTCGGGGTCGACCGTGACCTCTCCGTCCCCGGGGTCGATGGTGATCGTGTCGGTCTCCGGGTCGACCTCGATCCGCAGGTCACCGACCTCGATGGTGACGACTCCGGTGTCGGGGTCGACCGTGACCTCGGCCTGTTCGCCCGTGCCCTCGTCGCCCTCGTCGTCCCCGTCGCCGGACCCCCCGTCACCGCCGGGGGTCTCGGTGCGCGAGTCTCCCGTGGAGACGGTGATCAACCCGGTCTCCGGGTCGATGGTGATCTCGGTTCCCCCGTCGTTCCCGGTCCGCTCATCGTCCGGGGACTCCGTCGCCGGGGCGCTGACCGGTTCGGCCTCGTGGACCTCTGGCTCGACGCCCGGATCTCCTGGTTCCGCGGGACGCACCCTCGGTTCCAGGAAGGCGGGATCACCCTCCTGGGCGGTGACGGCCACCCGCTCGGTGACGGGCGCGTACTCGGCCTCGACCCTGTCCGTGAGTTCGGAGGCCTCCCTGGTCCGCGCGGGTTCGACGACGGTCCCCTCGGAGAACGGCTCCGCCGGAGTTCCGCGGTCGGCCTCGCGGGTCACCTGGGCGTCGGTCTCGACCAGGCGCCGCACCGGTTCCCCACCGGCCAGCACCGAGGAGATGTCCGACTCCTCCGGGGCGCTGACGCGCACCTCCTCGGCGACGACGACCTCCTCCGCCACCGCGGGCTCCCAGGACCGTACCGGAGTGAGCACGGCCCCCTCGGTCGCTTCGGCGGGTGACTCGGCGGTCGGCGTGTCCAGGATGATCCGACCGGTCTGCTCATCGACGGTGACACCGGTCCCGGCCGGGTCGATGACCACCTCCTCCGACGTCGGGTCGACGGTGACCGATCCGGAACCGTGCAGGATCGAGATCAGGCCCGTCGCCGGGTCGATGGTGACCGGCCCGCCGCCGACACGCGTGGGCGCGGCCCCGGCCTGCGCCGCCTGGTCGGCGAAGAGGACGGCGTCGTGGACCTCCGCCTCGGACCCGTCCTCGGCCTCCGCGGACGGGAGGGGGCCCAGCAGAGCGGAGCGGAAGTCGAGGGGTTCGTTCTGCTCGGACACGGGAGCTCCTCAGACGCGAACTTTCGGGGGTGGGGGAACCCGGGTGGGCGGCCCGAGGGGAGCCACCGCCCACCCGGGAGCGTGGACCGGAAGCGGTGCGGTGGGCGCGCTACAGGAGCGACGCCCACTCGACCGCCTCGCGGCTGTCGGTGCCGGAGTAGTTGTTGCGGATCTGGTTCAGGGCCATCTCGGCCCTGCCCAGCAGGGCCCGCATGTCCGCGACGTTCAGCCGCCACGCCTTGACCTTGGCGTCGTAGGCCTCGGCGGTGGCGCCTTCGAGGTCCGCTCTGACGGTCTGCATCTGCATGTCCAGGGTCTCGATCGCGTTGGCGACGGTGTCGGTCTGGACCCGGAGCTGCTGCGTCGCGTCGTCGACGTACGCGTAGCTGACGTCGAATCCGTCCATGGGCGTGTGGCCTTTCTTCCGTGGGGGAGGGGTCAGCCGGACTGGTTCGGGTTGAGGTCGCTCATCCAGCGGGAGCCCTCGACGAGGTTCATGTCCTCGGCGTTGTGCATGGCGCTGACGGTGCCGCCGAAGGTGCCGATCATCTGGTTCATGTCATTGGTGATGAGCCGCAGCTCCTCCAACCAGCCGACCAGCGCCTCGCTGTACTTGTTGGAGGCGGCGCCGTGCCAGGACGCGCGCAGCGTGTCTCGGGTGCCGTCCACCTGCGTGTAGACGTTGTTGCAGGTCGTGTGGGCCTCCGCCATCGCCTCCTGGGCGATCCCGTTGGCCTGCTCTGTATTCCGTGTCCTGCCTTCGGACATGCCGTCGTCTCCTTCCTCGCTGTGTCACCGGTCCGGATCGGAGCCGGGTGCTCGGTCTGGGCTGGTGGTCATGGGCACCCCGTGTTCTCGGCGCGTTCGGAGGGCGGCAGGGGCAGCGCCGCGGCGTCGGGGTGCAGCAGCGGCCCGGTGGGCAGCAGCCTCAGCAGTGAGGTGGGCACCTCGACCGCGGCGTCGGTGTCCACGCCGAGGCTGGCCAGCACGTCGTCGTCCGGCACGGGGTACTTGGCCGCCGCGTCGGAGACGAGGTAGTGGGTGGGGCTCCCGGTGTCACCGCCGACGGGACGGGCGCGCACCGCCGCCCCGCCGCCGGAGGGGATGCCGATCAGGTCGGGGGTCGGGCACCCGGGAGCGATCGCGGGGACCTCCTGGACGGGGCGGGCGCTGACGGAGCCCCCCTCGTCCAGGGTGACCGAGAGGGTGCCGCCCTCCCCGAGTCGCAGGCAGGGGAGCCGGGCGTCGACGGGCCTGAGTTCGGGGGGTGCGGCGGGCACCCGTGTGTCCGGCCTGGTCGCGTCCTCGCCGCCCGCCGCCAGGTTGGCGTGTGCCTCGGCCGCCTGGAGCGCGACCGCCTCGGGGGTGGAACCGGGGTAGGCGGCCGTCCCGTTGTCCGGGTCGGCGAGGAGGAGCAGTGCCTCGGTGAGGGTCAGGGGCGCGAGTCCGTCCGGGGTCAGCAGGTAGTGCTGGTCCGGCTGGTCGGGGGTGGCCACGGTGAACACCTGCCCCACCCGGCGTGGGGCGCCCGCCAGGAGGGGGCCCGGCGTTCCGGCGCCCGGTACGTCCCGGGCGGTGAGGTCGGGGGCCGTGGGCACGGTGTCCAGGAACGCCGCCGTGACGGGGTGCGTGGGGCTCGTCCCGTAGCCCAGGGCCTGGACGGCACCGCCCTCCTCGTCGAGGCGGAGCCGGGTGCCGTGCCAGAGCAGGTGACGGTCGCCGTCGGGCCCGGAGAGGAGGACGGCCTCCCCGTCGGCCAGGGGTGTGGGATCCGGTGCCGTGCCGATCGTCAGCGCCGTCCGTGCGCGCCCGTCGTCCTCGGGCAGTGCGCACAGCCTCCACACCGCCGATTCGAGCGCTTGGGTACCGGGCAGGGAGTCGGGGGCACCCGGGATCCCGACCGGGCCGCCCACCGGCACGCCCTCCAGGGAGCCCGCGTTCACCAGGGAGACGTTCGCCTCCGGGCCCTGGATGAGGCGTGCCGACGCGTAGTTGGCGACCGGCCGCAGCACGCCGTCCGAGTACAGGTAGGTCGCGCCGGTGTCGCGTTCGACGACCATCCGGCCCTCCTGCCGCCATGTGCTGGCTCCTCCGGGGAAGATCAGCCCGAAGACGAGGAACCCGACGCACAGCAGCGCGGCGATGGCCATCCCGACGAAGGTGCCGGTACGGGTGCGGCGCATGGGGGCGTCCACCGCGTCGGGGTCGGCGTCCAGCATCGCCGTGCCCAGGCGTCCCACCGTGAAGTTGTGCGCCATGACCCGGTCGCGTCGTGACTGCATCTCACCCGCCGATCGCGCGCAGGCCGGCGAAGACACCGAACCCGGCCAGGACGAGGGAGAAGACGGTCACGCACAGCAGGGTCTGCGTGATCTCGGCGGCCCGCCCCCAGTGCGGGAGCTGGCGGCGCCCGGGTACGGTCCACGACACGATGGCCAGGACCGTGGTGACGACGAACAGCGCGAGCAGGGTCAGTGCGCGGGGGAGGGGACCGGCCGTCCACACCAGGATCAGCGTGAGTGCGGTCAGCCCGATCCAGGGCGGTGCCACCAGGAAGGCGCGCTGCCAGGCGCTCGCGACACCGCGTGTCTGCAGCAGCAGCACCAGGGACACGATGACGCACAGCGCCACCGGCACCCAGCCGGGCGACGCGGCCAGGACGACCAGGCACACGGTGAGCACCGCTCCGGTCCCGGCGTACAGGGCGGTCTGGAACCGGTCGGCCAGGTGGGTGCGGTCCAGGACGGCGCGTGCCGGGAAGGGGTCGATCCCCTCCTGGAGCTGTTCGGGGTTGGAGGGCAGAGGGGGGAGCCGCAGGCCGGAGAGCCGGAACGCCAGCTGTGGTGCGAACGTGCCGGTCAGCAGGGCCACCAGCGCGGTCAGACCGGCGACGGACGGGAGCGAGGCTCCGGGCAGGAACATCAGCGACACGGCGCCCACGACGGCGAGGACCTCGACGGTGAACAGGCCCGCGAAGAACGGCACGGACCCGGCCACCGCGGCCAGACCGAGCACCGTCGCCCCGGCCGCGGTCATGGACCCGCTGAGGATCCTCGCGCCGAGCAGGCTCAGGCCGGGTTCGCCGGTGGGCACGGCGAAGCCGGCCAGGGCCATGGACAGGGCCGCCGTCGCGGCGAGCGCGGTGGCGGCGGGCAGGTCGCCGACGGCCCGGGAGGCGGCCGCGGCCGACAGCAGCATGAGGACGGCGGAGGAGGCGGCGGTCAGCGCGGTGAGTGGGCCCGAGCCGCCGGTTGCCATGACCGCCAGGCCGGTGAGCAGGACCGCCAGGCCGGTTCCCTGGAGGAGGACGCGGGAGAACTCGGGCCGCCAGCGGTCGGGGCGCTCGGCCATCCCCGTGGCGACCCCGTCGGTGAGGTCGTCGAAGTGGATGGGCGGGAGCTGGTCGCGGCGCGGGCGCAGGTAGAGCGTCTCGCCGTGGCAGAGGCCGAGGGACCGGAGGGTCTCGTCCTCCTCGAACGGTTCGTCGCCGAGCTGCTGGAGGACCCAGCCGTCGTGCTCCAGGCCGCTCTCGTCGAGGTCCTCGCCGTTGTCGCCCTCGGCGTAGAGCACGAAGGTCGGCACGAGTTCGGACAGCGGAACCTCGGACGGCGCGGCGATCTCGAAGGACCGGCTGGGGGCCCGGATCACGAGTCGGCACAGGTCCGCCGCGGCGGGGTCGTTCATACGGTTTCCCACCCCTCGGGGTGACGTCTTCCGAAGCGTGGGCGGCCGTGGCTACGTGCCACGACGCCCTTGGCAGTGTGTGGTTTATAGCTTCTGCATGTGTGATGTTATGTGGCAACAATAGCGTTTGCTTGGCATCATGTGAACCGGCCGCCACGAACCCGAGGCAGTTCGGGGGGCGGCCGCCCCGTCCGCCCGGTAAGGGAGGCCCCGTTCCGTGGGTACGATCCTCGTCCGCCGACCACCGCGCCGCCCCGGGCCCGACCTGCCCGACGGTGAGATCACGCTCCAGGAGCCACCGGAGCTGTCCGAGCCGCAGTCGACCATGTCGTCGGTCTTCATGTACCTGCCGATGGCGATGACCTCGATGGCGATGATGATGCTGTTCATCCGCCCCGGCGGCAGCGGCGGCGGGGCGATGCCCTACGTCGCGGGCGGCATGATGCTCGTCGGCGCGGTGGCGATGCTCGGCGGCCAGTACCTGCGCTCGATGTTGGAGCGCAGGCGCGCGCTCAACGACGACCGGCGCGACTACCTGCGCTACCTCAAGCAGATGCGCGCCCGGCTGCGCGAGGTGGTCACCGAACAGCGCGACGCCATGCTCTGGCGGGCCCCGCAACCCGATGCCCTGTGGTCGATCGTGCGGACTTCGCGGCTGTGGGAGCGGCGCGCGGACGACGAGGACTTCGCCGAGGTGCGCGTCGGCGTGGGCGAGCAGGCGATGGCCATGACCATCTCACCGGTCTCCTCCAAGCCCGTGGAGGACCTCGAACCCCTCACCGCGCACGCTCTGCGCCGGTTCATCCGCGCCTACGGCACGGTCGAGGACCAGCCGGTCCAGGTCCACCTGCGCGGTTACGCCCGACTCTCGCTGCGCGGCGACGAGACGAGCTGCCGATCCCTGGTCCGGGCGCTCATCGGCCAGCTGGCCGTCTTCCACGCACACGACGAACTGCGCGTGGCCGTGTGCGCGTCACCGGGGAACCGCCATGCGTGGGCGTGGACGAAGTGGCTGCCGCACACCCAGCACCCCACCGAACGCGACGCGGCCGGGGCCGCCCGCCTGCTCACCGACAACGCGGTGGAACTGGAACGGCTGCTCGGCGAGGACCTGGCCGACCGCCCGCGGTTCGACCCCTCCGGGGTGCCGAACCGCGAGGAGCCCTACACCGTCATCGTGGTCGACGGAGGCGAGGTGCCCGCCGGGTCACGGCTGCTCGGCGGCGGCTACCGCAACGCCGTCATCATCGACGTGGTCGACCCCATGCCGCCGGACGACGACCCCTACACCCTGTCCCTGCGGGTGGAGCCGGACGCACTCGTCGTGCTCTCCCAGGACAACACCGGGCGTGCGGTCGAGACCGGCCTCGGCCGCCCCGACGCCCTGAGCACGAACCGGGCGACCAGCCTGGCCCGGTTGCTCGCCCCCTACCGGATCGGTATGCAGGTCGAGGTCACCGAGCCGCTGACCACCGACTTCGAGCTGACCAGCCTGGTCGGTATCGCCAACCTGCACGACCACGACACCGAGCGCATGTGGAGCGAGCTGCACCCCAAGAACCGGCTCCGGGTGCCCATCGGCATCAGCGCGGAGGGCGCACCGCTGGAACTGGACCTCAAGGAGTCCGCGCTGGGCGGCATGGGACCGCACGGCATGCTCATCGGCGCCACCGGGTCCGGCAAGAGCGAACTGCTGCGCACCCTGGTCCTGGCGCTCGCGCTGACCCACTCCTCCGAGACGCTCAACTTCGTCCTCGTCGACTTCAAGGGCGGCGCGACCTTCATCGGGCTCGACGGGCTGCGGCACACCTCCGCACTCATCACCAACCTGGCCGACGAGGCCATCCTGGTCGACCGCATGCAGGACGCCCTGAACGGCGAACTGGTCCGCCGCCAGGAACAGCTGCGCGCCGCCGGGAACTTCAGCTCCATCCACGAGTACGAGAAGGCCCGGGAGTCCGACCCGTCCATGGAGCCGATGCCGACCCTGCTGGTCGTCGTCGACGAGTTCAGCGAACTGCTGGCGGCGCACCGCGACTTCATGGACCTGTTCGTCATGATCGGCCGCCTGGGCCGCAGCCTCGGCGTCCACCTGCTGCTGGCCTCGCAGCGGCTCGACGAGGGCCGCATGCACCAGCTGGAGGGGCACCTGTCCTACCGGATCGCGCTGCGCACCTTCTCCGCGATCGAGAGCCGCGGCGTCCTCGGCGTCCCCGACGCCCACCAGCTGCCGTCGGCGCCCGGCAACGGCTACCTCAAGACCGACACCGAGACCCTCATCCGGTTCAAGGCCGCCTACGTCTCGGGCGCCTACCGGGTCCGCCCGCGTGCCTCGAACCGGCTGACCGTCGGCGGGGAGGTCGTCCCCTTCCTCGACGTCCACGTCCCCCTGTCCGAACCCGAACCGGAGGAGCCGGTCGAGGAGGAGCCCCGGGAAGAGCCCGACACCCTGCTGGCGACGGCACTGTCCGCGCTGCACGACCGCGGGCCGTCGGCCCGCGAGGTGTGGCTCCCGCCGCTGGACGTGCCGCCGCTGCTGGACGAACTCCAGCGGATGGCGGGGGTCCGGATCCCCGAGGACGGGCTGGCCTGGACCGGTCAGGGGCGGCTGCGGGTGCCGCTCGGCGTCATCGACCGTCCCTTCGAGCACACGCGGCGCCCGCTCGTGGCCGACCTGACCGGGGCCGGCGGCCACGTGGGCGTCGCGGGTGGTCCGCAGAGCGGCAAGAGCACCCTGCTCGCCTCACTCATCCTCGGCCTGGCGGTCACCAACACCCCCGCACAGGTGCAGTTCTACGGCATCGACTGCGGCGGCGGCGTCCTCCAGACGCTCAGCTCGCTGCCCCACGTGGGCAGTGTCGCGGCCCGCACGGACGAGCGGCGGATCAGCCGCACCATCATGGAGATGCACGAGCTGCTCACCAAGCGGGAGTCGTTCTTCGCCGAGCACGGCATCGACTCGATGGCGACCTACCGGCGCCGCCGGGCGGCCGGGGAGTTCGCCGACCAGCCGCACGGTGACGTCTTCCTCGTCGTCGACGGCTGGGGCACCATCCGCCAGGACTTCATCGACCTGGTCCCACCCATCGTCCAGCTCGTCCAACGCGGCCTCAACTACGGTCTGCACGTCGTGGTGGCCTCGCCGCGCTGGGCCGACTTCAACACCGGTGTGCGCGACCTGATGGGCACCCGGTTCGAACTGCGCCTGGGCGACCCGGTCGACTCCATGGTCCACATGCGCGTCGCCCAGACCGTGCCGCGCACGCCGGGCCGGGGGATCACCGAGGACAAGCACCACTTCCTCACCGGCCTGCCCCGGGCCGACGGCGACGCCGACCCGGTGACCCTCTCGGCCGGGGTCGGCGAGCTGATCGAGCGGATCCGCGCCGCCTGGGACGGCCCCGAGGCCCCGCCCGTGCGCACGCTGCCCCCCGTCCTGCACGCGGCCGAGCTGCCCGCGTCCGCGCTCACCGAGGGCGGCGGCCTGAAGATCCCGCTGGGGTTGGAGAGCCGCCGGATGCGGCCGTTCTGGCACGACTTCTCCGCCACCCCGCACCTGCTCGTGGTGGGTGACACCGAGACCGGCAAGACCACGCTGCTCCGGCACATCACCAACGCCATCCGCCAGCACTACGGTCCCACCACCGCCCGCGTGGTCCTGGCCGACCAGCGCCGTCAGCTCTACGACGCGATCCCCGAGGAGATGCGACTCGGGTACGCGGTCTCGGCGGACAACGTCAAGGAGATGATGGTCGCCGCGGCCCAGGCGATGAAGGCCCGGCTCCCGGGGCCCGAGGTGACCCCCGACCGCATCCGCAAGCGCGACTGGTGGACCGGACCGGAGCTGTTCATCGTCATCGACGACCTCGAAATGGTCTCGGGCAGCGGACCCAGCCCGCTGGCACCGCTGCTGCCGATGCTCTCCCAGGGAGCCGAGATCGGCATGCACGTCATCCTCGTCCACGCGGCGGGCGGCTTCG
The DNA here is from genome assembly GCF_055632325.1 of Nocardiopsis sp. KDC1DS13DA1. Classification (NCBI taxonomy): domain Bacteria; kingdom Bacillati; phylum Actinomycetota; class Actinomycetes; order Streptosporangiales; family Nocardiopsidaceae; genus Nocardiopsis; species Nocardiopsis sp. KDC1DS13DA1. The sequence continues at coordinate 3,627 of NZ_JBVMUY010000036.1, read as the reverse complement.
GCCGGGCGGCCGCCGACCCCGTCATCCGGTCGCTGATCGACTTCAACACGCCGAGCATCATGCTGTCCTGCCCTCCCTCCGAGGGCATGCTGTTCGGCAATGTCCGGGCGAGGAAGATGCCGCCCGGCCGAGCGCTGTGGATCTCCCGGCGCGACCCGGTCGAGGTGCAGTTGGCGATCGCCGAGGGAGCGCAGGTGTAGCGGCCCGCCGCCGGTGCGGTGCCCCGGGACCGCGGCGCGCTCCGGCCCCGCGGCCCCGCGGGGCCGGATCAGACCATCGGACGGGGATCCTCCTGCGGGGTCACCCGCTCGCCCGGGGCGGCCGGGCGCCAGCCCCGGCCCCGGCCCAGGCGCAACACCGCGCCGCCCACTCCGCACACCACGACGACCAGCGCGGAGACGCCCACCACCGCCGCGGTGACCGGGGCTTCGACCGACCCGAGCCCGGACGGTCCGGGCACGAGGGCGTCGCCCCGCACGCGGGACGATCCCGCCTCGGCCGCGGGGTCGGCCGCGAGCGCGCCCAGCGGGTCGACGCGTCCGCTGCCCACGACCGGGTCCACCGGCCCCAGAGCCGACCCGTAGGCGGTCGTCATCAGCCGTTCCCGCACGTCGGCCGGGCCCAGACCGGGCTCGCGGGCGACGAGCAGCGCCGCCGCCCCCGCGGCGAACGCGGCGGCCACCCCGTCGCCTCCGGCGGTGACGTGGCCCGCACCGCCCGGCCCCACGCTCAGTACCCGGTCTCCCGGCGCGGTGACGTCGACCCGGGCCAACTCGCCGCCGGGCGTGATCAGGGGCTCGCCCAGTACGACCTCGCCGACGGCGTCGTGGGCGGCCACGCTCAGCACGGCCGGATCCTGGGCCGGGTATCCGGGCAAGGGTCCGTCGGGCGTGGGAACCGTGGCCGGGGCGACGACGAGCGCGCCCGCGGCGGTCGCCTCGGCCACCGCCGCGTCCAGGCCGGCCGACCCCTGGAAGGCGGCGGTGCCCACCAGGATCACGTGCGCCCCCGCGTCGGCGGCCTCGCTGATCCCGGCGGCGAGGTCGGCGGGGGAGACCAGACCGGTGTCGGCGTCCCCGGCCTGGACCGGCACCACCGCGGACTCCGGAGCCACGCCGACGAAACCGCTGCCCGGGGCGGGGCGCGCGGCCACGACCCCGGTGAGGAAGGTGCCGTACCCCAGGCAGTCCGCGGCCGCGGTGCCCCCGACCGCGTCCGCGAGGGCGGGCACCCCGCCGTCCACGCCGGTGGCCAGGACGGCGACGGACGCTCCGCGGCCCCGGCTCAGCTCGTGGGCGCGCTCCAGTCCCAGGGCCCGGGAGGTCCACGGCACCCGTCCGACCACGTCGGTGCCGGGTGCGGCGCACGCGTCGTCGGCCCCCTTGAACTGGGTGACCTGGGGCAGGGCGGCGGGCTCGTCCGTCGAGGCCAGGGCGGGGGAGGGGACCAGACCCAACGCGAGAAGCGCCGCGGCCGCGGCGCGGAGGCGATCCGAGCGCCCCGTACGAGTGCAACGTCCCCGGGCGGCGCGTTCGGTCACCGGTCGTCGTCCCGTCGGCTCATCCATGGGTTCGTGTTCCCTCCTCGTCGTCGGTCGGCTGGGTGCCGGTGCCGGTGCCGGTGCCGGTGCCTGCGGTCGGCGGGGGCGCGAGCACGTCCGCGAAGATGTCCAGTGTCCCGTCCCCCTGCTCCAGTACCGCGGTGATCAGGTACGAGGTGCCACGGGCGATGATCAGTTCCCGCTGGTCGGGGTAGGTGCTGCTCCTGCCGACCCACATCGCCCTCGTCCCGGCGGGCAGCCTGAAGTGGATGCGGACGGGTTCGATGAAGCCGCCGAGGTAGACATGGACCCCCGCGCCGACCGATGTGGACATGAACGCGGGCTCGTGCTGGACCGTCCCGACGAGGCTCTGGGGGTCGTCGGCGGAGAAGCCGTCCAGGAAGGCGGCGTGTGTGAGTCCCCGGTGCGTGACGGTGGCCTCGGGCAGCCGGCTCGCGTCGATGGCGCGGTCCAGCACACCGATCTGGCGGGTGAGGTCGTCCAGGTCGGGGATGTGGCCGAAGAGATCGACGAGGCGGCCCGCCTGCCCGGCCCACGACCGCCACGTCCTCAGCTCCCACTCGGGGTCGGACGCGTTCACGATCTCGCGTACGGCCTCCCGTACGTCGGGGGCCAGCTCGTCCATCCGCGCGGCGGCGTTCCGGATATCCGCCACCGTCGGTGGGCGGCCCCCGGCCAGTTCGTACAGCCCCCAGGCGTCACCGCCCCCCTCGAACCAGCTCCGCAGGATCCGTCCCCTGTCGCTCTCGGGGGCACGCAGGAGTTCGTTGTAGGGCCTGGAGAAGTTCGTGTACGCCACGATCGCGTCCCGGTGTTCGGGCGGGAGGTTGGGGAACGCGCCGGGGCCCTGGCCCGGGTGTGCCAGGAACCCCTCGCCGTAGGCCTCTCCCTCCGCGTTGGACCCGAAGCGCCGGACCCCGTCCGGGCCCAGGGTGCCGGGCCGGTACCCGGCGTCGGCGTTCATGAACGGGCGCGGCATCCACCCCGCGGGAGGGGTCCAGCCGTCGGGTACGAACTCGGCCTCGACGAACCAGACCGGTCCGACGGGCCCGCCCTCGGCGCGCTGTCCCAGCCGTTGGTAGGCGGCGTGGATGACGAAGCTGCTGCCGCGCGGGATGAGGATCTCCCGCTCCCGGGGGGCGTGGGAGAGCGGTGCCGCGTTGAGCGCGGGGAACCCCTCGGGGACCCGGAACATCACGTACACGGGACGGTCGTAGGGGGTGCGGGAGCCCAGGGAGGTCGAGACGAAGCTCGGCTCGGTGTGGACGGTTCCCACCAGACCCGTGATCGTGGCGGGGTCGTGGGGGTCGATTCCCAGGTTGTCGGTGAACCCGCTGTCCACACCCTTGTGCACGATGACCGCCGCGGGAAGCGGCGAGGCGGCGATGGCGGCGTCCACGTTGTGCACGAGCGAGACGAAGTCGTCGCGCCGGTACTCGCCGACGTTGCCGTGGCGCAGGCCCTCGTGGGCCAGCGTGTAGTCGGCTCCGGTGTACTCGGACACGGAGTGCGCCCGCGCCGGGTCGGTGACCGCGGGAAGGTGCTCGTTCGCCCACCGGGCGGCCTCGGCGTCGTCCATGAACCGCAGGACGGGTCCCATCCCCACCCCGCCGGGCTCCCGCGGCCCGCCGTGCCAGCGGGGCGCCGGGTCGAGCTCGTTGCGCACGTCGCGGTCGCCGGTCAGGACCTCGCCGTCGCCGTCGTCGCTGGACTCGTCGGAGTCCTCGCTCATGTCGGACGACTGGTCGGAGCCCTCGTCGCCGCCGTGCTGCCCCGCCCCGGGCGGCTGCGGGGTGAAGGCCGACATGACGGTGAGGTCGTCGGTCAGGCCCGGGCGGGGCCGGGGGGTGGACGGTGCCTCGCCCTCACCGCGGGTCTCCGTGGCGGGTGGGAGTCCGCCCTGGCCGTGGCGGGGGTCGGAGCGCCAGTCGGGGGTCGGGGTCCAGTCGTCGGGTACGACCTCGGCCTCGACTGTCCAGTGGTCGTTGTCGTAGAGCTCGTCGCGGACGTGGCGGACGTCGTGGATGAGCAGGGTGGTTCCGCGTCGCAGGAGCACGTCGGGACCG
>NZ_JBVMUY010000035.1:0-300131 GCF_055632325.1 Nocardiopsis sp. KDC1DS13DA1 | reverse complement strand
GTCAGGGCTGTGGCGAGGGCGAGGGAGGCGGCTCCGGCCGCCGCCCGGGCCAGGACGGTACCGCTCAGGGGGCGGGGGAAGGGGTCACGGCTCATCAGTGGTCTCCAAGACGGGGGAAGGATGGTGCCCGGTTGCCGAGCCCGGTACCAGGAGGAACCGGTTGTCTGTTGTGACGCGGGCCGGTCGCTACCGGTTCCTGGGCCCGAACGGCGCGACCGGCGGGGCGAACACGCGCCGCCCGGGCCACCACCCGGCCGCGCGTCACAGGCCCGGACCGGCGTGGACGGCGGACCCTCCGCTCGCGGTACCTTCGGCTCATGGCACGCATCACCGAACTCGTCCGCTACCCCGTCAAGGGATGCGCCGGAACACCCGTGACCAGCGCGGAGATGACACCCGCGGGGATCGCGCACGATCGCTCGTTCATGGTCGTCGACCCGGAGGGCGCCTTCCGCAGCCAGCGCGTCGACCCCCGGATGGCGCTCGTACGGGCGGACGTCGGCGCCGACGGCACACGGCTGGGCCTGCGCCTGGACGGGCTCGAACCGCTCGACCTCAAGGTGGACCCCGAGGGGCCGCGCGTCGACGTGGTGATGCACAGGCAGGCGTTCGTCGGCGTCGACCAGGGCGACGAGGTCGCCGCGTGGCTGTCCGAGGCGCTCGGATCGGCCAGCCGTCTGGTGCGCGTCCCCCGCGACCACGCCCGCGAGACCGGCGGCCTGACCCCGGGGACCAGCGGGTTCGCCGACAGCACCGCCGTGCTCATGGCCTCACTGGCCTCGCTGGACCTGCTCAACGAGCGGATCACCGGTACGGGCGGCCAGGCCGTTCCGATGAACCGCTTCCGCCCCAACGTCGTCGTCTCGGGCTGGTCGGAGCCGCACACCGAGGACCGTGTCCGCGCCGTCCGTCTGGGCACCGCCGAGCTCGGCTACGCCAAGGTGTGCATCCGCTGCGCGGTGCCCACGGTCGACCAGGAGACCGGGGAGAAGAGGGGGCCCGAGCCCACGCGCTCCCTGGCGGGCTACCGCCGGGCCGACAGCGGCGGGGTGGCGTTCGGCGCCAAGTTCGCGGTCACCCGCCCCGGGACGCTGTCCGTCGGCGACGAGGTCGACGTCACCGGGTGGGGCGAGCGGGAGGAGGGCCTGGGCGAGCGCCTCGCCGCGGCCCTGGCCTGACCGCCGTTCTCCCGGGGACGGATGACGGGGTACCGGGAGCGGCCCTCAGTCCAGGTCGGCCTCGGCCAACAGGGTCGCGGCGGCGGACGGGTCGCGCAGGACCGCCGCCACCAGGTGCCGGCGGTCCCACTGCCCGGCGCGCCAGCACAGCGCGCGGGCCAGACCGCCGCTGGTGGCCGCGTGGACCGACCCGTCACCGACGTACCACTCCACCTCCACGCCGTCCACGGTGAGCGTCTGGTGGTGCAGGTAGGTGCGGTCCGGCTCACCGTCGGGGTCGAGGAACAGCTCGGCCTCCCCGGGGACCTGTCGGACCTCGCCGCCCGCGTCCACCTCGCCGTCCACGGTCTCGCTCGCCAGGTCCAGGTCGAGCACGTCCGCCAGAGACTCCGCCGCGTCGGCGGGCGCCAGCACGAGCGGGCGGTCATCGAGCAGCGGCAGCAGGTCCGGGGAGTCCACGACCACAGCGTCCTCGGCGTCGGCCACGACGATGGTCCCGCCGTGCACGGCGCGCACCCGGCCCGGCGGCGTGACCAGGTCCGTGTCGACCCCCGCGAGGGCGGTCCACAGGCGCCGCAGCGCCGCGCGGTCCGCGTGCCGCGCCGGGTCGGCCAACCGGGACAGCAGGTCGTCCGGCCCGTCCGGGTCGGCGACCAGCTCGGCGAGGGTCGTGCGCACGCCCAGGGCGTGGGCGAACTCCAGGTCGACCTCGGCGGGTACCTCGTCGTACAACCCGACCAGCGCCGCGTCCGCGTCCTCGGTACGCAGCTCGACCGGGGCGCGTCCGTCCAGGAGGGCCCGGGTGCGCAGCCACCAGGCCGTGTACGAGGGCACGTCGGCCACGCGTCCGTCCGGCAGCAGCACCCGCGCCGGTGACGTGACCGCCTCGCGGAGCGGACCGCTCGCGAGCATCGCCAGCGCCGCCGGCCACCGGTCGTCGGCCACGTAGTCGAGGTCGGCCACGCACACGAGTTCCGGCACGACCGGCGGCAGGTCGGGGTCGCCGACCCGCTCCAGCATCTCGTCCGCCCAGTCCTCCAACCCGTCCGGAGCGCCGTCGCCGGCCGCCCCGTCGAAGGCCGACGCCAGCTCCTCGCCGAGCGCGACCTCCTCGGCCCGGACCACGGTCAGCTCCCAGAGCGCGCCGACGGCGCGCAGGACCTCGGTCCCGTGCCGTTCGACGACGTCCCCGTGCACGGTTGCGAACGGCGCGTCGGCCACGAGGAGGTCGGCCAGGGGTGCGCCGGGCACGAGCAGCTCGGCGGCCACGGAGTACCCGTCCTCGTCGTCACGCAGCGCCAGGTCGGCCAGCCAGGGGGCGTCGGCGACGGTCATCCCGGAGGCGGCCACCAGGTCGAGGACGGCCTCGGCCACCGGCTCGGGGTCCTCGGCCTCCAGCGAGTTGCGGACGGCGGCCTCGGTGAGCGGGTCGGACAGGACGGCGGCGGGGTTGGCCTCCACCGCGCCCAGACGGCGCAGCAGCGGCCGCACGGCGTCCGGGTGGACCACCCGCACGCCCAGCGCGGACAGGTCGGCGGGGTCGAGCCGCTCACCGTGCGCGTCGGCGACCTCCGCCCACTCCTCCGTGGGCAGCAGCAGTGAGCGCGGCCCGCGGACGAGCCTGCCGTCGGCGAGCGGGACCGGGAGGGCGCCCAGTTCGTCGAGGTCGGCCCCTCCGCTGCCCGCGATCTCCAGCGCGGTGTACAGGTCCGCCCACCAGCCGGGCGACCGCTCGATGTCACCGAGCAGGTCGGCGAGGTCGGCGAGCCCGACGCGGCGCATCCGCAGGGACGTCAGTGCGGGGTGGCGCGGGTTCCACGTCCCCGGGAGCAGGCTCGGAGCGAGGTCGGCCAGGACGCCGACCAGCTCACCCGCACCGCCCGAACCGCCCGTGTCGAGCAGCACGGCGTCGCGCGGTGCCACGGGGGCTCCGGAGGCGGTGGTGAGGAAGGGGGTGTCCTGGAGCGGGGCAGCGACCCGGGCGCGGAAGGCGGCGTCGACCGCCCCGCCGCCCACGCGCGTGCCCGGCACCAGGTCGAGCGCGGCACGGGCGTCGAAGCGGCGCAGGAGCGCGCAGTAGGCGTCGGCGGCCTCGGAGAGCAGCAGGTCGGTGGCGGCACCGGGCTGGACCGTGCGGCGGTCGGTGCTGAGGGGGAAGCTGCCGATGAGGACGGCGGGCAGGTCGAGTTCGGTGTCGGTGGGCGTGGGCGCGTGCACGACCGGTTCGACGTCGGCGGGCAGGGGCGCCACGACCCCGTCGGCGTCCACCGGCACCGCCCAGGTCAGCTCCCAGTCCGCGCGGCCCCTCTCCTCGACCGGGCGGTCGGCCAGCAGGGAGGGGGCGAAGGTGCCCGAGCGGGTCAGGACCCGCCAGTGCGTGAGCCGGGTGCCGTCGGCGTCGCCCAGGGTGGTGACCGGCCCCGCCGGGTCGGTGTCGTCCCGGGTGAGGAGGCGTTCGGTGCCGTCGACGGACACGCGGACCTCCGTGAGGCCGGGCAGGGCCAGCAGCAGGGCCTCTCCGGTGGCCTCCAGGAGGGCGCGCACGCGCTCGCGGGCGGTCGCGTCGCGCAGGGCCAGCGTGACGACGGTGTCGTAGCCCTCCGCCTCGACCGGGGTCGAGGGGAAGGGCAGGCGCAGCATCGGCACGTGCCCGGAGCGGCGCTCCACCTCGTCGGCCAGGTCGTCGTGCGCCGTGCCCCCGGTGAGCAGTTCGGCGACGGCCTTTCCGGCCCGCCCGGCGCTGAAGGACACGGCGGAGCCGCCGGAGGAGACGGTGACGTCGTCGCTGATCGCGGCGACCGCGGAGAACCCGACGCCGAAGCGGCCCGCGGAGCCGTGCTCACCGCGCTTGGTGGAGGCGCGCAGGGTGGACAGGGACTCCACGCCCTCGGTGGTCAGGCGGGCGCCGGTGTTGGCGGCGGTGAACCGGTCGTCCTCCAGGGCGAGGGACAGTCGGCCGGGAACGCCGGCGCGACGGGCGGCGTCGGCGGCGTTCTGGGCCAGCTCGACCACGACGCGGTCGCGGTAGCCGCCGAGCGCGAAGTCCTCCTCGGCGTTGGCGTCCTCACGGAACCGGGCGGGCGCGTCGGCCCAGGCGGCGAGCACGCGACGGCGCAGCTCGGCGGTGTTGAAGGGGTCGACCGCACCAGCGGTCACCGACTCGGCCATCGTGGGTTCCTCCTGCGGTGCGGACCAGCCGGGCGCGGGGCCGCCCCGGATCGCACGCGGACGGCAGAACGACCTTAGGCCATGCCCGGGAGAGTCACACTCCGGTACGCGCCGAACGGGGCGAGCACGGACCCGACCGCCGGTGAAACCGACCGGGTGTCCGCCGCGTCGGATTCCCAACGACCGTCCGGGGTCCGACGGCGGCGACCGTCCCGTCCCGCCCGGACCCCCTGTTCGAACGGGAACGGTGACACTCGTGCTTCTGGACATCCCCGTGACCTACTACTGGACCGCCGCGGCGGGCGCGGCCGCCCTGTTCTGGGCGGTCATGGTGCCGTGGATGCCGACGAGGCGGTCCCGGTGGCGGATCGCGGCCGTCCCCCTCGTCATGGTCCTACCGATCGCCGCGCTGTGGGCCGAGGGTGTCCCGGTCCGCGCCGCACTGGCCTTCTACGACCTGGTTCTCGTGGCGGTGGTGCTCCACCTGCGCCCGTTCCACCGGTGGTTCCCCAGGGCCGTCGTGGAGGAGGAGCGCAGCGGCCATGATCCGCGCCACAGGCGGGTGAGGGACCTCCCCCTCGCTTTCAGGGTGTGGTCGTTCCTGGTGTGGCTGGTCATCGTCCCGCTGATCTTCGCGGCCGCGGTCGCGATCACGTACCTGTGGTTCTCCTGACGCCCCGCGTGCCGGTGCGCACGGGGCGCACACGGCCGGGGCGGGGATCAGGAGTCGGCGGAGACGAGTTCCAGCTCGGCGGTGTCCTCGAAGGTGATGTGGTCGTAGCCGAGTTCGTCGACGACCGGCGCCACCGGCCCGTTCCGGTCGGCCGGGTGGCGGACCTCGGAGTGGGCGCCGCAGCCGTGGTCGAGCGAGACGACCCTGCCGTCGTCGGGGGCGAACTCGTTCGTGCACACGCCGAACATCTGGCGCAGCTCACCGGCGAGCGGGGTGAGGAATCCGCAGGTGGCGCAGCGGGCGGGGGCGGCGGTGGCGATCGGGCTGCGCGGACCGGCCTCGCCGTTGTACCACCGCTCGGCGGCCTGCTCGCGGCCGGCCTCGGAGAGCACGTGGCGGCGGCCCAGGCCGAGCTCCCACAGCATCTGCTGGTCGGCGCCCTCCTCGTCCAGCTCGCCCTCGGGTACCTGGGCGAAGCCGGGGACGAGGCGCTCGTCGTCCTCGTCCGTGGGCAGGAGGTCGCCCGCGCCGAGGTCACCGGGGCGCAGCCGCTCCTTCCAGGGGACCCATTCGGGCGCGACGAGGGCGCCCTCGCCGGGGAGCAGAACGGCCTCGTTGACCGTGACCGCCTTGGCGCGCGAGGCGCGGACCACGGTCACGGCGTAGTTCCACCCCGGGTAGGCGGGGTCCATGCAGGTGAAGTAGTGGGTGACCAGCCGGGTGCCCTCGACCTGGGGGGCGCTGTGCTCTCCCACCCACTCGGGCCGCCCGACCTCGGCGGCCGCCGAGCGGGCCAGGTCCACCGCCTCGATACAGGCCTTGTCCGGTACAGGAGAACGTCGAGAAGGGCTCACGTTCCCCATTCTCACTGATCGCGCACACCGATTTGACCATGTCGAGGGTCAAGGTTCGCCCGGTTCCTCCCCCGGACCGGGTCTCGTCGCCCTGGTGGGGCCGCGCCCGGAGCCGTGGGACACCGGGCGGGCGGGGGGTCAGACGTCGAGGTCGTCGGCGACCACACGCAGGACGGACGCGATCCTGGACGACTCCCGGCGCTCGGGCTGGCGCCCCCGCCGGTACCCCTCCGACAGCCCCTCCAGGAGTTTGATCAGGTCCTCGGTGATGACGACCATCTCATCCGGCTTCTTGCGCCGGGCCTTGGCCACCGAGTGCTGGCCCTCCAGGAGCTGCACCTGGAGCGCCTGCGCGCCCTTGCGTCCCTCGGCCACACCGAACTCGACCCTCTGGCCGGGCCTGAGGGACGTCGTTCCCGCGGGCAGGGAGGAGGAGTGCACGAACACCTCGCCGCCGTCGTCGCGGGTGAGAAAACCGAAACCCTTGTCGCCGTCGTACCACTTGACCTTGCCGGTGGGCACGTAGTGACCTCACGCTTTCGCTGTCAGGCACCGGGGAGCGGACACCGGGGAGCATCCTGACCCGCCCTCCCACCCGTTCCCGTGGCGCCCCTGGATTGCCGGGGACGGTGACCAAGGTACTGGGAGAGACCCTTCGGACGCGAGGGCATATCTCACCCGCCGTGGCCGCGCGGACGCGCGCCGGGAGCGGTGTCCCGGCGGGTTCCGGGCACCCCCGTCCGGTCGGCGGAACCGAGAACCCCGTGCCGACACGACGAGGCCCGGAGGATGTCGGCCTCCGGGCCTCGTACGTCGGCGGTGGCCCGCGCACCGCTGAGCGCGGAGTGTGGGACGGGACTCGGCGGGGGCGCGGGCCACGCGACCTTTGCGGTGCCCCGGGCTGGAGACCGGGTCACCTCTGGGGACGCGGCCGCCGGCCGTGCGGACGCGTCTGCGTAGGGACAGGTCTACACGAAGTCGTGGATTCGGACGCGCCGTCACCGGCGGGGCGGAGAAGGTTATTCCGAGCGTTTGCCAAGCGATGACCCGGGCGGAGTGCGGGCGGACCGGCGCGGGCGCGGGGCCGCCTCAGCGCTCCGCGGTCCCCTCCCGGGCCCGGTCGGCGGCCAGGGCGGACCGCAGTGCCCTCGGGTACAGGTAGAACACGGCCACCAGGCACGCCAGGCCGAGCCCGATCACCCCCGTGGCGGGCAGCGACTCCTGGATGTACCGGTCGACGAACTTGGCCTCGCCGTCCCACAGAAGCATCGCGACCACGCAGGACGCCACCGGCAGCCCCACGCCGACCCACTTGTCGCGGGTGCTCCACACCCGGCTGAGCACGATCAGGGCGGCCGCGAGCACCCACACGAACGCCAGTTCCCACCGCCACGGCACCGTCAGCAGCATCAGCCCCAGAGCGGCGGCCTCCCCCGGGTACGTGCGCACCACGAGCACGGCACCGCGCAGGGGTCCCGGCCGGGCCGTCCCGGACGTGTCGGTCTCCTCCCCTCCTCCGTTCCGGTCCAGGAGCGCCATGAGACCGCGGTTGGGCCCGCCGCGCCACGGCGGCGGCTCCCGGTTGGCCTGCGCGGGTTGGGGAGGGATGAGTTCGTCGTCCTGGATGTCCAGGTCACGGCCCTCGCACTCCCTGCGGACGAGGTCCTGCGGCGTGCCGAAGCACCGCAGGACGTCGCGGACCGCGTCGGGACCGGAGTCGCCCTCCGCCGCGCGGCGGGCGTCGATCCGCGAGCGGAGGTCGGCCAGGTAGGCGGTGCGCTCCCTGGCGGTCATCCGACCGTGCAGGATCAGGCCGACCTCGGACAGATAGTCGAGTACCACTTGTTCCGAGCGCTGGGACATGCCCCCATATTGGCCCACAATGACCTGGCTTTTAACCCTTATCCTTGGTTTTGGCCGTCGAATTCTGTTCGAATTCGGCCTTGTGCCCTGTGACGAATGGTAGCGAGGAGGAGGCGCGACGCGCGGCACGGCATCGCCTAGCGTGGACACGATGAGCGACAACGCACAGCCCGACCGGCACCGACCGGGGGCGGAGAGCCGTGACGCGGTCTCCCCGGGCCGACCCCCGACGTTCACGTCCTGGCTGCGCAGCCGCTCGGACGACGACCTCGCCGCGCTGCTGGCCGCCCGGCCCGACCTCGCCCAGCCGGTGCCCGCCGACATCGGCGCCCTGGCCGCCCGCGCGACCAGTCGCAACGCGGTCCTGCGCGTGCTGGAGCGGCTCGACCGCTTCACCCTCCAGGTCCTGGAGTCGGTCGTGGCGCTCGGCGACGACCGGCTCTCCGAACCGGTCGGTGCCCCTCCCGCCGACCTGGCCGCCGCCCTCGGGCTGAGCCCCGTCCCCGCCGACGACCCGCTGACGCGCGCCCTGGACACCCTGCACCGGCTCGCCCTGGTCTGGCCCGACCAGGGGCGGCTGCGCCCGGTACAGGTCCTGCGGGACCTCCTCCCCCACCCCGCCCGGCTCGGCCCGCCCGCGCGCGCCCTGTTCGCCGTCCTTCCGCACGGCACGGTCAAGCGGCTCGCCGACGACCTGGCGCCCGACAGCACCGCCGCGACCCCGGTCGAGACGGTCGCCACCCTCCTGTCCGACCCGGCGCGGGTGAACGGGCTGGTCGCCCAGGTCGGAGCACCGGCCCACCGGCTCCTGGACAGCATGGCGTGGGGTCCGCCGAACGGCACCGTGTCGGACGCGCGGCGCGAGATCGACCTGGCCACGGCGGCGTCCCCGGTCGAGACACTCGTCGCCCGCGCCCTGCTCGTCCCCACCGGTGACGACACCCTGACCCTGCCGCGCGAGGTCGGCCTGGCGCTGCGTTCGGGAGAGCTGTTCCGGGAGGTCACCGTCGCGCCGCCGCCGTTCCAGGGCACGGAGAACCCGGGGGACGCGGTCACCCGGGCCGCGGCGGGACAGGCGTTCACGGTGCTGCGCGCGGTCGAGGAACTCCTGGAACACTGGTCACAGGACCCCGCCGCCGTACTCCGCAACGGCGGTATGGGCGTCCGGGACCTGCGCCGCGCCGCCCAGACGATGGACACCGACGAGAGCACCGCGGCCCTGCTGGTGGAGGCCGCCCACTCCGCCGGGCTGATCGGCGCCGACGACCGGGTCGCCGGCGAGTGGCTGCCCACCCGCGAGTACGACCTGTGGCGGGAGAGCCCTCCCGAACAACGGTGGCTGCGGTTGGCGTCGGCCTGGCTGGAGTCGGACCGCGTCGCCGCGCTCACCGGGTCCACCGACTCCGGCGGTCGGGCGCGCAACGTGCTCGGCCCCGGGCTGACCCGACCGGCCGCGTCACAGGCCCGCCGGGACGTGCTCGGCGAGCTGGCGACCGCGGAGCCGGGGTTCGCGCCGCTGCCCGACTCGCTGAACGCGCGCCTGGCCTGGCGTCGGCCCCGTCGGCAGTCCCCCGTGTACACGGAGCTCGTACGGGCGGCGGCGGACGAGGCGGCCGTACTCGGCCTGACCGGGCGCGGGGCCCTGGCCGACCACGCGCGGCCGCTGCTGGAGGGTGACGGGGACGCGGCCGCGCGGGTGCTGGCCGCCGAACTGCCCCGCCCGCTCGACCACGTCCTCCTCCAGGGGGACATGACCGCGATCGCCCCGGGGCCGTTGGTGACCGAGCTGGCCCGGGAACTCGCGCTGGTCGCGGACGTGGAGTCGACCGGTGGCGCCACCGTCTTCCGCTTCACCGAGGGCTCCGTGCGGCGGGCGCTCGACGCGGGTCGGGGCGTCGCCGACATCACCTCCCTGCTCGAACGCCACTCGCGCACACCGGTACCCCAGGCGCTGCGGTACCTGGTGTCCGACGTGGGCCGCCGCCACGGGCGCCTGCGCGCGGGCTCGGCCTCCAGTTACCTGAGGTGCGACGAACCGGCGGCGCTGGAGGAGCTGGTCGCCGACCGCCGCGCCGGCGACCTCGGACTGGTCCGCCTGGCGCCGACGGTGGTCGCGAGCCGGGTCAGCCGCTCCACCCTGGTCGAACGGCTGCGACAGCTGGGCTACCACCCGGTTCCCGAGAGCGGGGACGGGAGCATGAGCCTGAGCCGCCCGGAGGTGCGGCGGGCCGAACCGGCGGACGTGCCGCCCCCGGTCGAGCCGGTGCCGACCGCCGCGCTGGTGGGGGCGGCGGTCCGGGCGGTGCGCGCCGGGGACGAGGCGGCCACGGCGGAGCGGCGGCCGGTTCCGCTCCCCGAGGACGGGCCGCCCGGGTCGCGGGCCAACGCGGTCATGGAGGTACTCACGCACGCGGCCGGGGAGGAGCGGCGGGTGTGGATCGGCTACACCGACACCGACGGCCGCCAGGTGAGCCGGATCGTCCGGCCGTCGGGGGTCGACGGGGGTTTCCTGACCGCCTACGACACGACGCGCGCGGCCGTGCACCGGTTCGCGATCCACCGGATCACCGCCGTCGCCGAGTTGGAACGGGAGGCGGACTGACGGGCGCGGGGACACCCCGCCGCAGGCGTCCGTTGAGGGGAGGACCCCGACCGAACACGAAGTGTCCGCTTGGGGTGGTGGCGGGTGACGGGCCCGGGGACACCCCGCCGCAGGCGTCCGTTGAGGGGAAGACCCCGACCGAACACGAAGTGTCCGCTTGGGGTGGTGGTGGGTGACGGGCGGGCTAGTGTGGTGTCGTTGGTCGACCCACTGACGGTGAGAGACACCCCCATGAGCAACGCATCGCTGCCCCCCGGGGCATCGTCCCCCCGCGACCACGGACGCGACGGCGAGCGCGGTCGCGAGGCGGCGCGAAGGCCCGAGTCCACCGACCGCCACGACGCCGACCGCGAGGCCCGGAACGACCGGCCCGGCCCGGGGACGGGTGGCGCCAACAGCTCCACGATGGCCCTGATCCTGCACGCGATCACGTTCCTGTGCTGCGCGAACTGGCTCTTCGGGGTCGCGGGGATGGTGTTCGCCGTACGGGCCGGACATGCCCGCGACCGGGGGCGTCCGGACCAGGCGGAGACCCTCACGCGTTACTCCTGGTACTGCCTGGGGGCGGCGGGTGTGATGTTCTTCGTCATGATGGTGTTGACCTTCGTGACACTCACACAGGCCGGGTCGTGGATCGGGGGTATCGTCCCGATCACGAACTACTGATCGCGGACGGGTGAACCACGGATCCGGGCGCGGCGTCTGACCGAGAGGAACGGGAATGCGGGGTAGGGCGACGACCGGGGAGCGCGGCGGACTGTGAGCGGCGGAGGCGGCCCCAGGGCCTTCTGGGAGAGGGAACAGGTCTCCTCTCCCGGACATCCCCTGCCCACGGGCGGTGTCCGGGGCGGTCCTCCTCCGGCCCGGCCGCCGTCCGCGACCGCGCCGCCGTCCGCCGTCCGGCCCCCGGCGGCTCCTCGGCCCGTCGGACCGCCTCCGCGTGTGGGCGGCGCCGTCGCCGCCCTGGTGGTCGCGGTCCTCACCCTGGCGATACCGGCACTGGGCGTGTCCCTGGGGCTGTGGTTCTTCCTCCTGCTGACCAACATCCCCGGGATCGGTCTGGGCGTCACCGCCCTGGTGAAGATCCCCGACACGGCCGAGGTCGAGCGGTTCCTCCGGTACACCTGGGCCTGCAACTTCGCCTACCTGGCGATGTTCGTCGTGTTCCTCGTCCCGGTCCTGGTCCTGGTGGCCGTGACGGCCTACTACTCCTGACCCGGATCCTCGCCCCTCCCCCGAGAGCACGGAGAACCCCTCGATGAAGGACGACTGGCAGCACGGGCCCCCCGGCCCGGAGGGCTACGACTACGACGCCGGCACGGGCGGCTACAGCCCTGCGCCGGGTGACGGTCCACCGCCCGGCTACGGCGCTCCCCCCGGGTACGGTCCCCCGCCCCCTCCTGCGGCCTTCGCCCCCGGACACGGCGCTCCCCCCGGGTACGGTCCCCCGCCCGCCTACGGCATCCCGCCCGCCTACGGTGGGTCCTACCGGGAGCCGCCCGGCCAGGCCGGCATGGTGGTCTCCCTGGTCCTGGCCATCATCATGGTGAGCTCCCTGTGCAACGTCTTCGCCATCCCCGGGATCGTCTTCGCCGCGATCGCCCTCGCGGAGCGGCGCGACCACGGGCGGGCCGCCCGGTTCAAGCGCTACTCCTGGATCGCCAACGGGGTCAGCGTGGTCCTCCTCGTCCTGCTCGTCGCCGTCGTGATCGCCACGGAGGGCTGACCCCGGCGACCGGGGCGCTCACCCGGTCCGGGCATGATCGGGGAGGCGGGCGCGTTACACCAGGCGCCCGCCCGTCGCCCCACCCTCCTGGGAAGGTCCGTGTGTCCTGCCTGATCGTCCAGTCCGACAAGACTCTGCTCCTCGAAGTCGACCACGAGTCCGCCGATGAGTGCCGCCGTGCCATCGCGCCCTTCGCCGAGCTCGAACGCGCCCCCGAGCACGTGCACACCTACCGGATCACCCCGCTGGCGCTGTGGAACGCGAGGGCGGCCGGGCACGACGCCGAGCAGGTCGTCGACGCCCTGATCCGGTTCTCCCGGTTCCCCGTCCCGCACTCCCTGCTGGTGGACATCGCCGAGACGATGGACCGCTACGGGCGGCTGCGACTCGTCGGAGACCCCGTGCGCGGCCTGGTCCTGGAGTCCTCCGACCGTGCGGTGCTGGAGGAGGTCGTGCGCGCCCGCAAGCTCAGGGGCATGCTCGGCGAGCGGCTGGACGAGGACTCCGTGGCCGTGCATCCGAGCGAGCGCGGCAACCTCAAGCAGGCGCTGCTCAAGATCGGCTGGCCCGCCGAGGACCTGGCCGGGTACGTGGACGGCGAGGCGCACCGGATCGACCTCGACCAGGACGGGTGGGAGCTGCGCGGTTACCAGAAGGAGGCCGCGGAGAGCTTCCACGCGGGCGGTTCCGGCGTCGTCGTGCTCCCCTGCGGTGCGGGCAAGACCGTGGTCGGCGCCGCGGCGATGGCGATGACCGGTGCGACGACGCTGATCCTGGTCACGAACACGGTGTCGGTGCACCAGTGGCGGTCGGAGCTGCTCCGGCGCACGTCGCTGACCGAGGACGAGATCGGCGAGTACTCCGGCACGCGCAAGGAGATCCGGCCGGTCACCATCGCGACCTACCAGGTGATGGCCGCGCGCCGGAAGGGCGTGTACACCCACCTGGAACTGTTCGACGCCCGCGACTGGGGCCTGGTGGTCTACGACGAGGTGCACCTGCTGCCCGCGCCGATCTTCCGGATGACCGCCGGCCTCCAGGCGCGTCGCCGCCTCGGCCTGACGGCCACGCTCGTGCGCGAGGACGGCCGCGAGGGGGACGTGTTCTCCCTGATCGGCCCGAAGCGCTACGACGCGCCGTGGAAGGACATGGAGAACCAGGGCTGGATCGCCCCGGCGGACTGCGTGGAGGTGCGCGTGGACCTGTCGGAGTCAGAGCGCCTGGCGTACGCGACCGCGGAGCCGGAGGACCGCTACCGGTTCTGCGCCTCGTCGGACTCCAAGACGACGGTGGTGCGGGAGATCGTACGGCGCCACCCCGAGGACCAGGTCCTGGTGATCGGGTCCTACATCGATCAGCTGGACGAGCTGGGCGAGTCGCTGGACGCCCCCGTGATCAAGGGCGAGACCCGCAACAGGGAGCGGGAGCGGCTGTTCGACGCCTTCCGGTCCGGTGAACTGCGGACGCTGGTGGTGTCCAAGGTCGCGAACTTCTCGATCGACCTGCCGGAGGCGGGCGTGGCCGTCCAGGTGTCGGGGTCGTTCGGGTCCCGCCAGGAGGAGGCCCAGCGGCTCGGCCGGGTGCTGCGGCCCAAGTCCGACGGCCGGTCCGCGCGCTTCTACGCCGTGGTGGCCCGGGACACCCTCGACCAGGACTACGCGGCCCACCGGCAGCGGTTCCTCGCCGAGCAGGGGTACGCCTACCGGATCACGGACGCGGGCGATCTGCTGTCCGGGGACGAGATCTGACGGGTCCGCCGCCGGCGCGCGGCCGCCCCGGCGGTTCCGCGTGCCCGGGCCGTGCGGGGCGCCGGATCACAGCGACGGCAGTCCGCCCATGACGTACGTGCCCACGGCGATCCCCCAGGCGATGAGGGAGTAGGTGAGGGTGCGGGTGCGCAGGAGGCGGTCGCCCCGGACGGACGGCGCGGTGAACGCGGCGACGAACAGGGCCAGCCCGAGGAGGGCGGGAACCCCGGAGGCCAACGCGAAGAGCTGTGTCTGGGTCGCGCAGGTCGTGTAACCCTCGCTGCCGGGATCACCACAGAACACGTCGTCCCCCGATCGATGCGGTCGGTCTGAGCGGCACCCACTGACCGTACCGTTTCGGCAGGGGCGTGATCGCCGCCGAGGTTGACCGTATCCGTCCCTCTGGTCGGCGCCCGACCAGCCCTGCCGAACCAGATTCTGTTTTTTCGTGATCCACGGCACGCTTTCTCTTTACACGAGAGTCATCTGTGTCCAATCATGAGGACAGTCCGCCCCTGGAGGTCATCCCATGTCCGACACCCCGGCCACGCCGACGGCCGCCAACGAACACAGAACCGGTTTCCACTCGCTCCGCGGTGGGGGCCTGAACTGGGACTCCCTTCCGCTCCGCCTGTTCGCCAAGGGCAACGCCCGCTTCTGGAACCCGGCCGACATCGACCTGAGCCAGGACGCCGAGGACTGGAAACGGCTCGACGACGCGGCGCGCACGCGCGTCCTGCGGCTGTGCGCGTTCTTCGTGGCGGGTGAGGAGGCGGTCACCGAGGACATCCAGCCGTTCATCCGCGCGATGGCGGCGGAGGGCCGGCTCGGCGACGAGATGTACCTGACCCAGTTCGCCTTCGAGGAGGCCAAGCACGTCCAGGCGTTCCGGCTGTGGCTGGACGCGCTCGGAGTGCAGGAGGACCTGCACGAGTACGTCGACGCCAACCCCGGCTACCGCGCGCTGTTCTACGAGGAGCTGCCCGGGTCGCTGAACGCGCTCCTGGACGACCCGAGCCCGCGCAACCAGGTGCGGGCGTCGGTCACGTACAACCACGTCATCGAGGGCTCGCTCGCGCTCACCGGGTACTACGCCTGGAACCACGTGTGCACCGTGCGCGACATCTTCCCGGGCATGCGCGAGATCGTGCGCAGGATCGGGGACGACGAGCGCCGCCACATGGCGTGGGGCACCTTCACCTGCCGCAGGCACGTCGCCGCCGACGACGCCAACTGGGAGGTGGTCCGCGGTCGGCTCGACGAACTGCTGCCGCACGTGATGACCACGGTCAAGCGGGGCGACACGCCCTCCGACGACCCGGCCGACCAGCGCTACGAACTGCCGCCGGGCGAACTGGTCGAGTACGCGGGCAACCGGGCGCTGCGGCGGCTGGGCGCGATCGAGTCCGCGCGCGGGGTGCCGCTCCCCCAGATCGACCTCGACGCCTCACCCGAGCAGCTGGAGGAGCGCTTCGGCGAGGAGGACCGGGAGGCGATGCGCTCGGTCCGCCCCGAGGGCTGAACGGCCTCCGGGCATCACGGCGGCAAGAAAGGAAGAAACCGACCGAAGCCGCTAAATGCCACATGGGAAAATAAAAACCAAAAATACTCGGCAAACAGCAGGTTTGCTTTTGCTTTGCCCTTTCTTTGCCAGTTGGGTTTCTATCATCAGCCCGGGCCGACCATTCCGGCGCGGCCCGCTTCGTCTCACCGCCCGGGAGAGTGTCCTTCCGCTCCGCCCGGGCCCGCGATCGAGGTGGTACATGAAACTCACCAGGGCACTCACCGTCGCCGTTCTGACGGCGGCCGCCACGTTCGGACTGGCCGCCCCCGCCGCGGCCGTCGAGCCGACTCCGCAGTGCGAGAGCAACGGCAACAAACCGCCGTGCTGGGAGTACTATTCCTGGTACTGGACCTATGAGCGCTGCCACGAGGTGGGCAAGCAGCAGGTGTCCAGCCACGACAGGTACGACGACTACACCTGCGACGGCGGTGCCACGGTCTATCTCTGGCTGCACCGGGTCTGACCCCGCGTCCTCCCCGGCGGATTCCGCACGAAGGCTTCCGCGCCCTTGCGCTCCTTCCGCCGCGGAGGACGCGGGAGACACGCTTCGTCGGACGGAACCCGGACGGCGCCCGGTCCCGCCGCGTTCACCGCTCGGGATCGGGCGGTCGTCCATGTCGTGGACGACCGCCGCGCCACCGTGGGCGGGCTCGGCACAGAGGCCGTCCGCACGGGCCCGTGGGCGCGCCCGGCGCACGAGGGGGAGCGGTGCGGCACCGCCTGGACAGTCCTACGTGAGTGACCGGCCGCGGGGTTCTAGGATGGCGTGTGCCCCACCCGCGCGGGCCGCCCGAAGCACCGGTCGCCACCGGCCCTTCGCGGGCCCCGTCGGGCCGGGACATCCGGGGGTCGCCCGGCGTCCGTACGGCCGCCGCGGAACCGGTCCCCATCGACAGGTCCGCCAGCCCCTCGACGGGGCCGGCGGGACATACTCACGAACGAACGAGGACACAGCACATGGCTACGGCTACCGCACGCCACATCCTGGTCGACAACGAAGCGCAGGCACTGGAGCTGAAGCAGCAGATCGAGAACGGCGCCGACTTCGCCGAGGTCGCCAGGAAGTACTCCTCCTGCCCCTCGTCCAGGGACGGGGGCAACCTCGGTTCGTTCTCTCCGGGACAGATGGTCCCCGAGTTCGACAAGGTCGTCTTCTCCGCCCCCGTCGGCGTGCTCCAGGGTCCGGTGAAGACCCAGTTCGGGATGCACCTGCTGGAGGTCACCAGCCGCCAGGACTGAGGCGGGCCGCAGCGGGGCCGCGCCGTGACGGCGCGGCCCGGGGCGACCCTACGCCCGCGGCGGCAGCACGTTCTCGTCGAACTGCCCGACGTAGTTTCCCGGCGGGTCGAACCGGCCCACCACCATGCAGCCGTACAAGCCGTCCTTCTGGGGCGTGGCCGCGATTCCCATACCGACACGCTCGGTCGATTTCCACACGAGTTGAGTGAAATCGCCGGTGGGCAACCGACCGCTGTGCGTGCGGAAGTCGTACCAGCGGATCTCGTCGTACCAGGCGTCCACCGCCCGGCTCAGCACCCGTTCGTCACAGGGCAACGGATCGCGGCTGCGCTGGTAGAACAGGGTTTCCGCGGCTCCGCCGCGCTCCGCGGGGGAACTGCGCTCGAACACCCCGCGGTCCGCCCAGGCCTGCGCCCCCTGGGCGAGCCCGGCGTCCGGGGCGAGCGGAGGCGCGAAGTGGCGGTCACGGAGCCCGTTGACCTGGTCGAGCACGGCCCCCGTCGGGTCCGCCACGTCGGACTGCGCCTGGACGGGCGGGGCGAGGGCGGCCAGAAAAGCGCAGGACACCAGGGTCGCGAAACTCAATCGAATGGTCTTCACCCGTCGATCATATACCGACGGAAAACATATTCTGACGCGCAATAATTACACCATAAATTCCACTTCAAACCATATCTGACAAATCCATCACCATGGTGTCGAACGATGCCAAAAAGGCGCACCGGGATCAGACCGCCCCGTCGGTCCGCCACAGCTCCCGGCGCCCCCGCTCGGCCTCCAGGGCGATCCTGCCGAACGGCTCGGACCGCCAGTCGCCCGCCTCGGTGAGGTGGTTGGCGTAGAGCACCTCACCGGTCCTGGAGAGCACGAACACCGAGTCCACGAGCCGGTGCGTCTCCAGGAACTCGATGCTGTTGGGTACGCCCAGGTAGAACCGGTCGTGGCCCTCAGGAGTGATCCACCGGCCGAAACCCTGCTCACGGCGGGAGCGCTCGTACCGGTCGACGACCCCGGACGCGCTGTTGCTGCTGTGCGTGGCCACGAACGCGACCTCCACGCGGTACCCCGCCGACCGGAAACCCTCCGTCCACTCCGCCGCCCAGTCCGCGCGCCCCAGCGGATGGCTGCACACGACGTCCGTCCGCCCTGCGCGCACGTGCTCCATCGCGAACTGGTGCAGCCCGGCGACCTGCCGCGGCAGGGTCCGCGAGGCGGTCCGGTCGTCGGTGCGCATCGCCCACTCGTAGCCGGGCGCCAGGCGCAGCAGGTCGTCCCCGTCGTAGCTGACCGTGCCCTCGGGCAGGACCGACAGCAGGAGGCGCTGGAGCGTCGACTTCCCGGAGCCCGGCTGTCCGCCGAGGAGGAGCACCCGGGGCCGTGCACGCGCCGGACCGGTGAGGCGCTGCCGCAGCGCCAGGTCGAACAGGTCCTCCAGCCCGTCCCGGTCCGGGCCGGGGCCAGGGTCCCCGGGTGTGGCGCCCCCGGGGACGGGCACGGGGACGCGGCGCAGGTCCTCCACGGCCTGGGACAGCTCGGCGCTGACCCGGTCGAGCTGCTCGGCGGTGCGGAACGGGAGCAGGGCCTCCTCCCCGAGCAGCACCCCGGCCCGCGCGGTGTCCCCCCGGGACAGGCACGCCCCGATCGCGGCGCTGTAGAGGTTGTAGGCGCGTTCCCCCGCCTCGCGACGGGCGTCGGTCTGCGGCGGAACGCCACCGCTGGAGGTGTCCGCCAGGAGCGGCCGCAGCGGTCCCGTCCTGTCGGATGT
This sequence comes from Nocardiopsis sp. KDC1DS13DA1, assembly GCF_055632325.1. Classification (NCBI taxonomy): domain Bacteria; kingdom Bacillati; phylum Actinomycetota; class Actinomycetes; order Streptosporangiales; family Nocardiopsidaceae; genus Nocardiopsis; species Nocardiopsis sp. KDC1DS13DA1. The sequence goes on along the minus strand of NZ_JBVMUY010000035.1, from coordinate 281,751 downwards.
GGTCGCGTCCCCGCCGCCGAAGGTGGTCATCCGGACGTCCTTTCGCGAACCCGTGAGGCCGGAACCGATCGGTCGGTCGCCACCGTCGGCATCGGGGATGCTAGTGCCTCACGTCACGCGGGGTGGGGGTTTCCCCGAACGCGGACCGTCCTAAAGTGGCCACCATGTCAGCGAATGCTTCCGCCCCCTCCGGGGTACCCGCCGTGATCGACGCCCTGGCCTGGGTCCACGTCCGCGACGGCCGGCTGCTGTGCGTCCGGTCGGAGGGCAAGGACCTGCTCTACATCCCAGGTGGGAAGCGGGAGCCGGGTGAGAGCGACGAGGCGGCGGTGACCAGGGAGACCCGGGAGGAGGTCAGTGTCGAGCTGCGTCCGGGGACCTTCCGCAGGGTGGCGGTGATCGACGAGGCCGCGCACGCCCAGGCCCCCGGCACCCGCGTGCGGCTGACCTGCTACGCCGCCGACCACGACGGGGAGCTCGCGGCGGACAACGAGATCTCCGACCTGGAGTGGATCGGGTTCGGCGAGCGCGGGCGGTGCGCCCCGGCGGTGCGCAGGCTCGTGGAACTCCTGCACGAGGAGGGTGCGGTCCGCTGACCCCCGTTCCGCGGGTGCCGTCCCGCCCACCGGGCGGCGCCGGTCAGCGCGGGGAGCCGTCGCGGGCGATCGGGTCCGGCACCCGGCGCCCCCAGTCACCGGTGGTGAGCGACAGCAGCATCGCGGTCAGCACACCGAAGACGAACGGGGCCAGGAACGCGATCGACATCAGGGCCTCGACCCCCCGGACCTCCAGGTAGCCGCTGCTCAGCATGGTCTGCGCGACCGTCTGGAAGACCAGGTGGAAGCCCACGCACGCCCACAGGTTCCCCGTGACCAGCCGGATCCCGCCCAGCACGATCCCCATGCCGAGGAGGAGCGGCAGCCGCTCGGCGAGCACGCCCCACCCGTTCAGGACCACCCACAGCCCGCTGCCGAACAGTGCGAACAGCGCGGCCTGCGCCAGGACAGCGAGCCAGGCGGGCATGGCTGCGTTGAGGTTCCGGTACAGGTAGCCGCGGAAGATCAGCTCCTCCGGCACCGCCTCGAACACCAGGACCAGTACGGCCAGCAGCAGGACCCCGGGCAGCAGCTCGGTCCAGGGCACGGCGGCCGTGACGGACGACCACCCCATCGCGACGCACAGCGCGACCCCGGCCGCGCCGGGCAGTGCCCAGGCGGCGGCGCCGACGAGGAACGACCGGCGGCCCCGCCTGCCCCCGGTCAGCCCGAGCCCGCTCCAGGGACGCCGGTCGAGGAACCGGCGCGCGGCCCACACCAGGGGTAGGGCCAGGACGAAGACGACCAGCGCGTTCACCACGCGGCCGGCCGTGGTCACCTCCTCGGCCGGGAGGAGGGTGCGGTCCACCCACGCCATCAGCAGCCAGACCAGCAGGGCGCCCGCCGTCACCAGGACGACCCGGACGAGCAGGGGAGGGCGTTCCGGCCGGGCAGCCGTCGTCGCGCGCCCGGATCCGTGGATACCGTTCATGTCCTCCACGGTCCCGCGGCGGTGCCCCGACCGGCATCCGGCATCCCCCTGGGTCTTCCCTGAATCCGGGGCGAACGCTCCCTCCGCGCCCCGGAGCGCGGGCCGGAAAACCAGTGGCCGATGCGGTGGACCCCTGGTTAGGGTCCCTGTACTGTGCGCGTACTTCCCGAACCGCCCGGGGTTCCCGACCACCGGTCCGCCGACCGCTACCTGCTCTGGCTCGCCCGCCGGCAGCGGGGCCCCCTGACATGGGCCGCCCTGACCGCGGGCGCCTTCACCACCTGCGGTGTCCTCGTCTCGGCGGCGCTCGGCGCGGCGGTCGACTCCGGCCTCACCGACGGTGACACCGGCGCCCTCCTGTCCTGGTTCGGGGTCCTCACCGCCCTCGTCCTGGCCGGCGTCGCCCTCCTCCACCTCCTCCACCGCGCCCAGGCGTTCAACTGGTACGCCTCCGCCTACCGCACCGTGCAGTCGGTGACCGACCGATCGGTGAACCTGGGCCCGACCCTCACCCGGCGGCTGCCCTCCGGTGAGGTGGTGGCGGTCGGCACGGACGACATCGACCGGATCGGCGACTTCTACGAGATGAACGCCCTGCTGCCGGGGGCGGTCATCACCATCGCGGTCACCAGCTCCCTGATGCTGGCGTCGCACGTCACGTTCGGCCTGGTCGTCCTGGTCGCGGTGCCGTTGATCATGCTCTCGACGGTGCCGGTGCTGCGGGTGCTCTCCCGGCGCCAACAGCACCAGCGCGACCGCCAGGCCGAACTGACCACGATCGCCGGCGACCTGGTGTCGGGACTGCGCGTCCTACGCGGCGTGGGCGGGGAGCGCACCCTCGGCCGCCGGTACCGGGACGAGTCCCAGCGGGTGCGCGCGGCCGGGGTGCGGGTCGGATGGACCGACGCGACCCTCCAGGCCGTACGTGAGCTGCTCCCGGGGCTGCTGCTGGTGGGGATCGTCTGGTACGGGGCCAGGCTCGCGCTGGCGGGCGAGCTCACCGTGGGCCAACTGGTCGCCTTCTACGGCTACACCACCGCCCTGAGCACGGCCGTGCGCCATCTGACCTTCACGGCGTCCTTCTACGTCTCGGCGCGGGTCGCCGCCCACCGGATCGTCGGCGTCCTGTCACTGGAACACGACCACCCCGACCCCGCGGTCCCGGCCCGGGCACCGGAGGCCCCGTGCGACCTGCGCGACCCGGCCAGCGGGGTGACGGTCACGGCGGAGCGGACGACCGGCGTCGTGTGCGCCGACCCCTCCGACGCGACGGTGATCGCCGAACGCCTCGGCCGCTACCGCGAGGAGGGGGACGCGGAGCTGGTCGAACGCTCCACCGGTCGCGCGGTGCGCCTGCGGGACCTGCCGCGTCGCACGGTGCGCGACCGTGTGCTGGTCGCCACCAACGACGCGCACCTGCTGTCCGGCAGGCTCCGGGACGAACTGTCCCCGGACGGCGGGCTGTCGAACGAGCGGCTGGCGCGGGTGATCGACGCCGCGCACGCCGACGACGTGGTGCGCCAGTCGCCGGAGGGGCTGGACGCCGTCCTCACCGAGCGCGGACGCGAGTACTCCGGCGGGCAGCAGCAGCGGCTGCGGCTCGCCCGGGCGCTGGGGCTCGACCCGGAGATCCTCGTCCTCGTCGAACCGGCCTCGGCCGTGGACGCCCACTCGGAGGCCGCCATCGCGCGGAAGCTCCCGGTGGAGCGGTCCGGCCGGACGACCGCCCTGTTCACCACCAGCCCTCTGCTGCTGGCCCGTACCGACCACGTGCTCTTCGTCCGGGAGGGACGGACGGTCGCCCAGGGGAGGCACGCGGAACTCCTCGCGAACGTGCCCGAGTACGCCGACACCGTCCTGCGCGAGGTCACGACGGAGGAGATCCCATGACCCGGACCGCGGAACGTCCGGCTCCGCACCTGCCCGAGGCCGCCGACTGGCAGCCGGTCGACGGCCTTCCGGTCGCCCCGGCCGCCATGGTCTGGCGGCGGCTGCGGCGCGCGGGACGCGAGCACGGGTGGACGCTCACCGGTGTCGTCGGCCTGTACGGGGTGGCGGCGCTGAGCGCCCTGGTCGCCCCGTGGGCGCTCGGCCGGGTCATCGACACCGTACGGGCCGGCGGGCCGGCGGGGAGCGTCGATCTGCTGGCGGTGGCGATCATCGGATCGCTGCTGGTCAACGCCGTGTTCGTGCTGGTGTCGGTGGCGCTGTCGATCCGGTTCGGCGAGGGGGTGCTGGCGGAGCTGCGCGAGGAGTTCGTGCACGACGTCCTGCGCCTGCCGCTGGGCACCGTGGAGCGCGCCGGAACGGGTGACCTGGTGGCGCGCACCGGACGCGACATCGGCCACCTGAGCCACACCGTGCGCCACTCGGTGCCGCTGATGGTGGTGAGCGTGGTGACCGTGGTGGTCGTGGTCACCGCGATCGGTGTGGTGCACCCGATGCTGCTGCTGGCCCTGGTGCCCTCCGTCCTCGTGCTGTGGGTGTCCACACGGTGGTACGTCAGGCGGGCACCGGACGGGTACGTGCGTGAGCTGGCGACCTACTCCGACCTCACCCAGGGGGTGTCGGACACGGTGGAGGGAGCGCGCACGATCGAGGCGCTCGGACGGCAGGCCCGTCAGATCGGGCTCAACGACCAGCGGGTGCACCGTGCCTACCTGGCCGAGCGGTACACCCTCTGGCTGCGGAGCGTGTGGTATCCGCCGTTGGAGTTCTCCTACCAGTTCCCCGTGGCGCTGACGTTCCTGACCGCGGGGGCCCTCCACCTGGACGGCGCGGTCAGCGTGGGCCAGATCGCGACCGCGGTCTTCCTCAGCTCACAGCTGGCGCGGCCGCTGGAGAAGCTGGTGGACGAGATCGACAGTGTGATGATGGGCTTCACCAGCCTGCGGCGGCTGCTCGGGGTCGGGCTGGTCGAGGAGGAGACCCCCGCTCCGGCCGCGACCGCGACCGCGGACGCGGGCACGGGCACGGCCCCGGGGACGGTCGAGGTCGACGACGTGCGGTTCGCCTACACGGACGCCGAGGTGCTGCACGGGGTCGACCTCGTCGTGCGGCCCGGGGAGCGGTTGGCCGTGGTCGGGCCGAGCGGGGCGGGCAAGTCGACGCTGGGCAAGCTGATCGCGGGCGTCCACCCGCCGACCTCGGGCACCGTCCGGATCGGAGGGACCGCGCCGGTGCCGCCGATCGGGGACGGCGCGGGACCGCGGGCGGGCGGCACGGAGCCGACGGTGCCGCCGTCGGGGGGACGCGGGCGCCGGGCGATCCTGCTGAGCCAGGAGAGCCACGTGTTCCGCGGAACGATCGCGGAGAACCTGGCCCTCGCGCAGGACGGCGAGGAGGTCGACGAGGACACGCTGTGGAAGGCGCTGGCCGCCGTGGACGCCGACACCTGGGTGCGCGCGCTGCCGGACGGGCTGGCCACGCGGGTCGGCTCGGGGAACACCGCACTGGACCCGTCCCACGTGCAGCAGCTGGCGCTGGCCCGACTCGTCCTGGCCGATCCGGAGGTCCTGGTGCTCGACGAGGCGACGTCGCTGATCGACCCGCGCTCGGCCCGCCGTCTGGAGCGTTCCCTGGGCGGCGTGCTCGCGGGGCGCACGGTGGTCGCGATCGCGCACCGCCTGCACACCGCGCACGACGCCGACCGGATCGCCGTGGTGGAGGAGGGCCGGATCAGCGAACTGGGCACCCACGACGAGCTGCTCGCGCGCGCGGGGACCTACGCGCGGCTGTGGCGCGCCTGGCACGGCGGCTGAGGCCGCACCGGAACGAACCCGACGACCCACGACACCGGCTCCAGGAGGAACCTTGACCACCCCGGACATCCCGCCGCTGTACCGGAACGCGGACTTCAACGCCCCGCTCCGCGACGAACACGCCGCCCGGCTGATCCGCTCGCTCGGCCCGCTCACCGACCGCCGCGTGGTGGACCTCGGCTGCGGATGGGCCGAGTTCCTGCTGCGCGCGCTGGCGACCGACCCCACCGCCACCGGCCTCGGTGTCGACCTCGACGAGAGCAGTCTCGAACACGGCCGGGCCAACGCCGTGGCACGCGGTCTGGCGGACCGGGTCGAGCTGGTGGCGGCCGACGCCGGCGCGTGGGAGGGGGAACCGGCGGACGTGGTGGTCAACAGCGGCGCCACCCACGTGTGGGGCGGCGACCCCCTGGAGCACACCGCGAACGCGCTCACGGCCCTGGGCGGCCTGGTGCGCCCCGGCGGCAGACTGCTGTTCGGGGAGTGCTTCTGGCGGCGTCCGCCGACCGACGCCGAGGCGGCGGCCATGCCCTTCATCCCCCCGGCCCAGTACCGGCCGCTGCCCGAACTCGTGGACCTCGCCCTGGCGCACGGCTTCCGCCTGCTCGCGCTGTCCGAGGCCTCGGCGGAGGAGTGGGACGACTTCGAGAACCGTCACGCGCTGGGCTGGGAGGAGTGGTTGGCGCACCACCCCGGCGCGCCGAACGCCGACGAGGTCCGCGAACGGGCGGACCGGCACCGGCACGCCCGCGTCCACGGCATGCGCCAGACCCTCGGGTTCGCGTACCTGACGCTCATCCGGGTCTGACCGGCCACGCGGAAGGGGTCGGGAAGACCACCGGTCGGGGCCGGGGAGCCGGGAGGTGTCCGGCTCCGGGTCGAAGGGGTCCGGAGGCGGTGCCGCCGCGGCATCACGGATCCCGTGGCGGAACCGCCTCCTCCGCGGTTGTGGAGCGTGCGGGTTCGGGCGGAGAGCGGGAGCTGTGGACACCCGACGCGCTCTGCCGGAGGTGCGCCTCTCCGCGGGCGTGCGCCCGGCCAACGAGGGCCCCCTCCGCACCACAGAGTCCGGGCACACGAGGAACGCCAGCTCAGAAGAACCGGAGCCGCTCGCGTTCCTGGCGCTCGGCGTTCTCCACGTAGATCCGGTCCCCCTGGGCCATGGACTCCTCCAGGTACGCGTACACCTGGAGGGCACGGTTGATGACGTCGGTCTGGGTGTCGCCCGTCGCCGCCACGGCCTCCTCCAGCGCCTTGGCGGAGCGCGCGGTCAGGTTGACGGTCACCCGCACCTGCGGGCCTCCCGGTCGGCGCCCACCAGGGCGTCCGGCGCTCTGGGAGGCGTTTCTCAACTCGCTTCCCGTGCTCTTGGGCGACATGACACGACCTCGTTCCGGGGTTCGACTGCGGGGAACGACAGAGTTCGTGAGGACACGCCGGGCACTCCGCGCACCGTTCGCGTGCGGAGACCAGCCCTCCGAAAGGGGACACGGCGAGAATCGTCGACCCGTCACCAGGAACGCCGACCCCCCTCACCACCCGCGGGCGCATCCGCGCGGTGATCAATAGACATCGATCTCTGTAGCAGTCATCAGTATAAACAGCATCTGATTGACCGTGTCAAGAGCATACTTCTGATGTATATCAAATGCATCAGAAGCGCCTCCCGTGCTAGGATCCAACCGTGGACACTCGACGCCGCGGCGTCACGCGGTGCCGACGGCAGGCCCCGAGCACACCGCCGGACACCGAACCTGCGATCACAACTCAACGCTGGAGGGCCCATGGGAGAACCCCGGGGACGGTTCCCGCAGTCGCGGGAGACTCGGGATGAGACCCACGCCAGGGAGATCCGCCTCGACGAGGAGGATCCACGCGTCCGCGCCGACGTGGAGTTCGACAGGACTCCCGTGGCCTACTCGGTGGAAGGGAGCATCGGAGCAGAGGGGGCCTGGGGCAGACTCCAGGGAAGGGCCCGTTCCGGTTCGCCGGTGGAGAGGGCGTCAGCCGCGCTCCTCGCCCTTCTCGGCACGGTCTTCCCGCCTCTGGCACTCGGCGGCCTGGCCCACGTCGCCGGAGCCCCCACCACCGTCACGTTGACACTGGCGGGAGCCGTGTGGCTCCTGTCCTCGCTCGTCGCGTTCCTCGCGACGCGCGACCGGTAACACGTCCGGGGACCGGCCGCCACCAGTCCCGCCACCCCAGCCCCCGCGTTCGGTTCCGCCCTCCCCGCAGGACGGCGCCGGGCTTCGCCGTATCCGCACAGGGGCCGCGCCCGGGCTCTCGGGCGCGGCCCCCGGCGTGCGTCCGGTCGGCGGGGGACCCCGGGAACAGCGAAACCGGGCGGCCCCGGAAGGGGCCACCCGGTCGTCGCGGGCGAGGTCGCGTATCCGGACCTCGGACTCCAGGCGGAGCCTAGAAGTCCATGCCGCCCATGCCACCGGTCGGGTCGGCGGCGGGAGCCGCGGCCTTCTCCGGCTTCTCGGCGATGACGGCCTCGGTGGTCAGGAACAGACCGGCGATGGAGGCGGCGTTCTGCAGAGCGGAACGGGTCACCTTGGTCGGGTCGATGACGCCTTCCTTGAACAGGTCGGCGTACTCACCGGTGGCGGCGTTGAGGCCGAACCCGGGCTCCAGGTTCTTGACCTTGTCCGCCACGACGCCGCCCTCGAGGCCGGCGTTCACGGCGATCTGCTTCAGCGGCTCGGCGATGGCGCGGCGGACGATGTCGGCGCCGATGGCCTCGTCGCCGTCCACGTCGAGCTTCTCGAAGGCCGGGACGCTGGCCTGGAGCAGGGCGACGCCACCGCCGGGCAGGATGCCCTCCTCGACCGCGGCCTTGGCGTTGCGGACGGCGTCCTCGATGCGGTGCTTGCGCTCCTTGAGCTCCACCTCGGTGGCGGCACCGGCCTTGATGACGGCCACGCCGCCGGCCAGGCGGGCGAGACGCTCCTGGAGCTTCTCGCGGTCGTAGTCGGAGTCGGTGCGCTCGATCTCGTTGCGGATCTCGTTGACGCGACCGGCGATCGCGGTGGCGTCACCGGCGCCGTCCACGATGGTGGTCTCGTCCTTGGTGACGACGACCTTGCGGGCGCGGCCGAGCATGTCGAGCTCGGTGTTCTCCAGCTTGAGGCCGACCTCCTCGGTGATGACCTGGCCGCCGGTCAGCACGGCGATGTCGCCGAGCTGGGCCTTGCGGCGGTCACCGAAGCCCGGGGCCTTGACGGCGACGGACTTGAAGGTGCCGCGGATCTTGTTGACGACCAGGGTCTGGAGCGCGCCCTGCTCGACGTCCTCGGCGATGACCATCAGCGGACGGCCGGCCTGGAGGACCTTCTCCACAACGGGAAGGAACTCGTTGTTGTTGGAGATCTTGGAGTTGACGATGAGGATGTAGGGGTCCTCGAGGACCGTCTCCATGCGCTCAAGGTCGGTGGCGAAGTAGGGCGAGATGTAGCCCTTGTCGAAGCGCATGCCCTCGGCGAGCTCCAGCTCGAGCCCGAAGGTCTGCCCCTCCTCGACGGTGATGACGCCTTCCTTGCCGACCTTGTCCATCGCCTCGGCGATGGTCTCGCCGATCTGGGTGTCGCCGGCGGAGATCGAGGCGGTGGAGGCGATCTGCTCCTTGGTCTCGACGTCCTTGGAGAGGTTGCCGAGCTCCTCGTTGATGCGGGCCACGGCGGCCTCGATGCCGCGCTTGAGACCGACCGGGTTGGCGCCGGCGGCGACGTTGCGCAGACCCTCGCGGACGAGCGCCTGGGCGAGCACGGTGGCGGTGGTGGTGCCGTCACCCGCGACGTCGTCGGTCTTCTTGGCGACCTCCTTGACCAGCTCGGCCCCGATCTTCTCCCAGGGGTCCTCGAGCTCGATCTCCTTGGCGATGGAGACACCGTCGTTGGTGATCGTGGGGGCGCCCCACTTCTTCTCCAGGACGACGTTGCGGCCCTTGGGGCCGAGCGTGACCTTGACGGCGTCAGCGAGCTGGTTCATACCGCGCTCGAGGCCGCGACGGGCCTCCTCGTCGAACGCGATCAGTTTGGCTGCCATTGAGTTCTTGTCCTCCCGTGACCGGGCTGATACGCGATGGGACGAGGCGTGCGCCCGCGACGGACGACCGCGGCCACCCCGACAACCCCGCTGTCGGGAACCGCGATCTCGCAGCCTCGATCCGGCTTAGCACTCAGGAAAGTCGAGTGCTAACCAGGTCCCTTTTTAGCACTCGCCCATGGAGAGTGCAAACGATGTGGTCACGATTTCCACAGCCCTCTCACCAGCGTTTACCTGCGACGATCCGATGCGACGTGCGGATTTCGCGCTGAGTGGACACGGACGTGCGGGCCGGTCCGCCGTGCGGCGGACCGGCCGGTTCACCGTGCCGACCTGCGCGTGGAGCGGGCGCCGAGGGTGAGTGCCGCGGCCGCCAGGCCGAGCGCGACGGCCCATCCCACACCCACCGCGGACCCCCACTCGCCCGCGAACAGGGCGCGCTCGGCGTCCACCACGTACGAGACCGGGTTCAGCCGCGACAGCGCGTACAGCCACCCCGGCGCCAGGTCCATCGGCAGCAGCACCCCCGACAGCAGCATGAGCGGCATCAGCGCCCCCTGGACGATCGGCGCGAAGACGTAGGTCTGCCCGGCCGCCAGCGCCACCAGGTACGACAGGGTGGACAGTCCCACCCCGAGCACGACCAGGAGCGCCAGTCCCACGACGGCTCCCAGCGGCGGGATCCGGAACCCGAACGCGACGACGAGCACGAGGATGAGCAGCATCTGCGTGCACATCATCGTCGCGTCCGCCAGCACCCGGCCGAGCAGCAGCGCGACCCGGCTCACCGGTGAGGCCAGCAGCCGCTCGTGCGCGCCCGACGCCAGCTCGGGCAGGAGGCCGAACCCCGCGAACCCGCTGGCGAACAGCGCGAGCATGACCAGGAGCCCCGGCACGAACCACCGCCAGGACCCCTCTCCCGTCGGACCGCCGAGCCCGTCCAGGAGCGGGGAGAACAGCACCAGGTAGAGCACCGGCTGCAACATCCCGAACAGGATCAGCGCCGGACGCCGCAGCACCAGCCTCCCCTGCCGCTGGAAGACGATCCAGACGTCGCGCGCCACCGTCGTCCTCCCCCGCGCCGCCACCGTCGGCGCGCCCGTCGGCCGTGCCGCGGGCTTCGTCTGCGTGCTCATCGCTCCTCCTCGCGCAGGCTGCGTCCGGTCAGGGTCAGGAAGACGTCGTCGAGCGTCGGCCGGTGCACGCTCACGGACCGGGGGGCGACCCCGGCCGCGTCGAGCGACCGGAGCAGCCCCGGAAGGGCGGAGTCGCCGCGCTCCACGCGGACGCGGACCTCCGGATCGCGCCCCGGCGCCTCGACGACCTCGGCCGCGCCCGCCCGCGGCAGCGCCCCGGCCACCTCCGCCCCCAGCCTGGCTGCGGACCCGTCCTCCGCGGTGAACGTGACCAGGTCGCCGGAGACCCCGCCCTTGAGCTCGTCGGCGGTGCCGTCGGCGATGACCCGGCCGTGGTCGATGACCAGGACCCGCTCGGCCGCGCCGTCCGCCTCCTCCAGGTAGTGGGTGGTCACCACGACGGTCGTGCCGAACTCCTCCCGCAGGCGGGCGACGTGCTCCCACAGGTTGGCGCGGCTCTGGGGGTCGAGTCCGGTGGAGGGCTCGTCGAGGAACAGCAGCCCGGGCCGGTGGATCAGCCCCATCGCGATGTCGAGGCGGCGGCGCTGGCCGCCGGAGAGGGCGTTGCCCACCCGGTCGGCCGCGCCGTCGAGCTCCAGCAGTTCCAGCAGTTCGCCGGTGCGGCGGCGGGCGGTGCGCCGGTCGAGCCCGTACAGCAGGCCCTGGGTGTACAGCTCGTCGCGGGCCCGCTGGTCGTCGCCCGCACCGTGCCCCTGGCCGACGAACCCGATCCGGCGGCGGACCTCGGCGGGCTCGGCGCGTACGTCGTGTCCGGCGACGCGCGCGGTGCCCGAGCTGGGTTCGAGCAGCGTGGTGAGCATGCGCAGCGTGGTGGACTTACCCGCCCCGTTGGGCCCCAGGAGGGCGACGAACTCGCCCTCCCCGACGTCGATGTCGACGCCTCGGACGGCCTCGACCGTCTGCTTGCCGACCCGGAAGGTCCGGGTCAGCTCTCGTGTGTGGATCATCCTCGCTCCAGTATTAAAACTTGAATGCGAGGACGAGTGTGCCCCACCCGAAGCTGGTGTTCAAGTTTTAATACGAACCCTCGGACGACCCGACACCGCCGACGGCCGCGCGCCGACACCGTCACGGTGGTTCGCCGACGGAACCCGGGGCCCCGCCAGGGCGTCCGATCCACAACGACGGCGGCCCTCCCCCGGAGCCGCACAGACACGGATCGGCCACCACATGAGCGACCGCCCCATCCTCGACCCGACGCTTCCCGCGGCGATGCACGAGGCCGTGCGCGAGGATCCCGACTCGCTCCTGCCCGCCGAGGCCGGAACCGAGCCCGTCGTCCACCGGGCCCGCCGGGACCGGGCGGTGCGCGGCGCGGTCGTCCTGGTGCTCGCGATCGCGCTCATCGCGGTCGTCGAGCACCTGTTCGGGCGGTGGTGGGGGGTCGGCGCCGGATGCGCCAGCCTGTTCCTCTACCTGCCGTCCAGGGCGGAGGAGGGCCGGTGGCGGACCCCGCTGGGGCTGGGCGCGATGAGCATCTTCCCCTGGTGGATCTGGGCCATGGCGATGTCCGCCTTCGGGACGTGGCTCCCGTTCGGCTGCCTCCACCTCCTGACCTGCGGGATCTTCATCTCGAAGGCGCCCGCCCGGGAGGTCCGCGTCCCCCGCGACCGGTTCGTCCTCCCCGGCGAACTGGCCGGTGACGACCGCGCCCGCCTGCGGCGGGTGCAGCGGGCCGCCGGCAGCGTGGAGAGGGCACGGGAGGTCCTGGCGCCCGGCTTCGACGGACGGGACGCGCTGCTGGTGCTCCGGGAGGAGGAGTGGCGGCTGGCCGAGTCGATGAGGCGTATCGCCCCGCTCGCGGAGGAGATCGACGCGCTGCGCTCCCGAGCCGCCTCCGACCGGGTCCGCGCGGCCATGCGCCCCCAGGTCGCGGTGCTCACCGAGGCGCGCGCCTCCCACAGGGCGGCCGTCGCGCGGATCGAGTCCTACGTCAGACCGGTCGACCGGGCGCTGGCCGCGCACGAGGAGTGGGAGCAGTGCCAACGGCTGGCCGGAACCGGCGACGCCTACGCCGACGTCCTCGCCGAGACCCGCGGGCGCTCCCACGGAGCCCTGGCCGGAGCCCCGGACCTGGCCTCCGACACCGCCCTCCGGGCCGCCCGGCTCGCCCTGTCCCAGCGCACGAACGAGGCGGCCGAGGCCAACGCGTGGCTGCTCAGGACCGCGGGCGGCGAGAGATAGGGAGACGGTCAGCCCGCGCCGGGAGGCAGGCCGAAGGCGCCGGGGCCGTCGTCGGCCATGGTGTAGCGCCCCTCACGCAGCGAGGCGATGAGCTGGCGGGTCCACCCGGTCTCGGCTCCGACCGTCGTCCGCCAGAGCCCGAACAGCTCCGCCACGTGCGGCGGCCTGCCGCGCTCCCGGCCCAGCTCCGCGTCCACCTCGGCGCCGACCGCCTCCAGCCCGGCCAGACGGCGCTCCAGCATCGCGATCGCCTCGTCCCTCGGCAGCGCGGTCAGCAGGGTGACCCCCGCGCAGAGCAGTGCGTGGTCGTGGCCGGAGTGGCTCAACGCCGCGCGCAGCAACCGGTGGAACTCGGTTTCGCCGTCGTCGGTGATCTCGTAGGAGGTGCGGTCCACCACCTCGTCGCCCTCGGCGACGAACTCCCGGAGCCTGCCCTCCCGGCTGAGCTTGCGCAGGGCGTGGTAGATCGACCCCCACTTGACGTTGGCCCACTCTCCGGCGTTCCAGGAGAGCAGCTCCCGCCCCACCCGATACCCGTGCGCCTGACCGTGCATCCGCACCACGCCCAGGACCAACAACCGTGTCGCCGACATCGCCACCCTCGTCCGAACTCGATGCGTCCCAGCCTACGAGGGGCGAAACCGGGGACGGCCCGGCCCCGGACACCGCGGACGGGGCGGCCCCGTCTCCCCCGGGGGGAAGGAGGCGGGACCGCCCCGGCCGCGGGAACGCCGTCCGGGCCGCGACTCAGCAGCCCCCGGCGACGGCGGGGATGATCGAGACCTGGGCACCGTCGGCCACCTCGGTCTGGAGGCCCTTCTCGAAGCGCACGTCCTCGTCTCCCACGTAGACGTTGACGAACCGGCGGACCTTGCCCGCGTCGTCGAGGATCCGGGCGCGGATGCCCGGGTAGTTGGCCTCCAGGTCGTCGATGACCTCGGCGAGGGTCGTACCCTCGGCGGTCACCTGGGAGGCGTCGTCGGTGTAGGTGCGCAGGATGGTGGGCACGCGGACGCTGGCGCTCATGTGGGTGTTCTTCCTTCGTCGGGTGGGGCGGGGTCCGGGAACGGTCTCCGGGCCCCGCGGGTTCGTCGCGGGTGGCCGCGTCGTCCGTTACAGCAGGCCGGCCTCGGCGAACGCGGTCAGGGAGGGGGCGATCGTGGCGGTCACGCCCGCGTCCACGGCGTTGAGGGTCTTGAGTCCGTCACCGGTGTTGAGGACGACGGTCTCGGCCTTCGGGTCGAGCCTGCCCTCGCGCACGAGCTTGCGCAGGACACCGGTAGTGACCCCGCCCGCCGTCTCGGCGAAGATGCCCTCGGTACGGGCGAGGAGGTTGATCGAGTCGACCACCTCGGCGTCGCTCACGTGCTCCACGGATCCGCCGGTGCGCTGGGCGATGTCCAGGACGTAGGGGCCGTCGGCCGGGTTGCCGATGGCCAGCGACTTGGCGATGGTGTCGGGCTTGACCGGCTGGATGACGTCGTGGCCCGCCTCCCAGGCCTTGGCCACCGGGGAGCACCCGGTGGCCTGGGCACCGAAGATCCTGTACGGGCGGTCCTGGACCAGGCCGAGCTTGATGAGCTCCTGGAAGCCCTTGTCGATCTTGGTCAGCTGGGACCCCGAGGCGATCGGGATGACGATCTGCTCGGGCAGCCGCCAGCCGAGCTGCTCGGCGATCTCGTAGGCCAGCGTCTTGGAGCCCTCGCCGTAGTAGGGGCGCAGGTTCACGTTGACGAAGCCCCAGCCCTCACCGGCCGGGTCGCCGATGAGCTCGGAGCAGAAGCGGTTGACGTCGTCGTAGTTGCCGTCGATCGCCACGACCTTGCCGCCGTAGACGGCGGCCATGACGACCTTGCCCTCCTCCAGGCCCGCGGGGATGAACACGCAGGACTCGAACCCGGCGCGGGCCGCGGCGGCGCCCACCGCACCGGCGAGGTTGCCCGTGGAGGAGCAGGACAGGGTGGTGAACCCGAAGGTGCGGGCGGCCTCGACGGCGATGGCGACCACGCGGTCCTTGAAGGAGTGGGTCGGGTTGCCGGAGTCGTCCTTGACGTGGAGGGAGTCGAGGCCGAGCTCGGCGGCGAGGCGGTCGGCGCGGACCAGGGGGGTCAGGCCGGGGTTCATGTTCGGGAGCTCGGCGACGTTGGCCGGCACCGGGAGGAGGGAGCGGTAGCGCCAGATGTTGTTCGGGCCGCTCTCGATGTCGGCGCGGGTGACGGTCCCGAAGTCGTAGGCGACCTCAAGGGGGCCGAAGCAGAACTCGCAGGCGAACCGGGGGGTGAGGTCGTAGCGCTCGCCGCACTCGCGACAGGACAGCGCGGTCGCGGGGCCGAAGGAGCGGACGGAGGTGGGTTCGGTGGCGGCAATCGCCATGGCGAGGCGTCTCCCCTCATCTTTCCTGGTGGCCACCTTGACCCCAGGCCGGAGTTGGCACCTGCCCCAGCCGCCTCGCGAGGAGCGCGAGTATCGCATGCTGAGATGGTTGCCGGGGCTTCGCAGGGCCGGTCCCTCCACCCCTCTGGATGAGCAATATGAAATTGTGCGCCGATCCTGTCGAATCCGCATGGTCACTGTAACCGACGCGTTGACCGGCTTTCCACATGTGGTGACCTGGATTACACGAACCCGCTCACATGCTGAGATGCCCCCTGGTCAGGGCTGTCCGGGTGCACGTGCTCCGTTTCGGCGGTGTGACGCGCGCCCGCGTTGCCCGCGCACGGGTTTGGGCCCCCGGCCCGCAGGCGAGACTCCAGGGAACACCCCGCCCCGCGCCACCCCCGCTCACGGGCGGCAGACCCTTCCGCGCCACCGAGAGGACGAGCACGTGGACAAGGCACAGATCCTCATCGCCTCCAACCGGGGACCCGTGTCCTTCTCGACCACCGACGACGGCTCCCTGGAGTACCGCCGGGGCGGCGGAGGGCTCGTGTCGGGGATGATCTCGGTGGCCTCCGAGATCGACGGCCTCTGGGTGTGCGCCGCCCTGTCGCCCTCCGACCGCCGCGCCGCCGCCGAGGCCCCCGGGGCCCGTCTGGACCGCGCGCACGACCTGGAGGGCATGCGCGTCCACATGCTGGACATTCCGGAGGAGACCTTCGCGGGCGCCTACACCGGGGTCGCCAACTCGACCCTGTGGTTCACGCAGCACATGCTGTACGACACCCCGAACAAGCCGTCCTTCGGCTCCGGGTTCCGTCGGCGGTGGGAGGACTTCACCGCCTACAACAACGCGTTCGCCGAGGCCCTGGTGGCCGGGGCGGCCGACCACGCGCGCGTGGCGGTGCAGGACTACCACCTGGCGCTGGTGCCGCGGATCCTGCGCGCCCGCCGCCCCGACCTGCGGATCGCGCACTTCTCGCACACCCCGTGGGCCCCGCCGGAGTACTTCCGGATGCTGCCCGACCAGGTCGCCCGCGAACTGCTGGAGGGCATGCTCGGCGCCGACCGCCTGGGCTTCCACAGCCCGCGCTGGGCCGACGCGTTCCTGCGCTGCTGCGCGCAGATCCTGAACGCCGACGTGGACCCGGCCAAGCGCACGGTCGAGCACGGCGGACGGGTGGTCGAGGTCGGCGTGCACGCGCTGGGCGCGGACGAGGAGGGGCTGCGCGCGAGCGCGGCGGACCCCCGCGTCGCGGAGCGCCGGGAGACGCTGGAGGAGGTCGTCGGGGACACCCGGCTGATCGTTCGGGTGGACCGCACGGAGCTGTCCAAGAACATCGTGCGGGGCCTGGAGGCGTACCGGGAGCTGCTGACCGCGCACCCGGAGTGGCGCGGTCGGGTCACGCACCTGGCGTTCGCCTACCCGAGCCGCGGGGACGTGCCCGAGTACCAGGAGTACACCGACGCGGTGCTGCGCGTCGCCAAGGAGATCAACGAGGAGTTCGGCACGGCCGAGTGGGCGCCGCTGGTGCTGGAGGTCAACGACGACTACCCGCGTTCGCTGGCCTCCTTCCAGCTGGCCGACGTGCTCATGGTCAACCCGATCCGGGACGGCATGAACCTGGTGGCCAAGGAGGGTCCGGTGCTGTCGGAGCGGGACTCGGTGCTGGTGCTGTCGCGCGAGGCGGGTGCGGCCGACGAACTGGGCCGGGACGCGCTGCTGGTCAACCCCTACGACACCGCGGAGACCGCTGAGGCGCTGCACCGGGCGCTGTCGATGGGCGCGGACGAGCGCCGGGCCCGGCGCGAGCGGCTCCGGGAGGCCGCCGTGGCGCTGCCGCCCCGCCGGTGGTTCCAGGACCAACTGCGGTCACTGGGCTGAGGGGACGGGTCCCGGTGCCGCCGCCGTCGGCCTCGGCCCGCGGCCGACCGGGAGCAGGCGGGCCGCGGCGGCACGGTCGGCCCCGGGCGGGTCGTCGACGGGCGCCGGGGCTCAGAACTCGGCCGGATCCGCGTGCTGCCCGCTCCCTCCGTGGCCGGCGTCGGGGCCCGGCGCCCCGGCCTCGGCGAGGATCGCCTCGATGACCTCGGACTTGGCGTCGGCGTAGTCCTGGATCCGGTCCCAGGTGCGTTCGGCCAGGGCGCGTTTGTGGGACTCGTAGCGCTCGCGGGCGTCGGCGTCGGCGACCAACCGGTCGCGCAGGGCGCACATCCGCTCGATCTCGACGCAGCCGTCGGTGAGGACGTGCAGGTTGAGGTTGACGGCGGGGCCCTTGAGCACGCGGTGCTCGTACCAGTGGGGTTCGCGGATGACGAGGCTGTACCCGGCGGCCTCCAGGTCGGGGAGGTAGGCGGGTTCGTCCGCGGAGTCGGCGACGACGAGCAGGAGGTCGACGCAGGGCTTGGCGGCCAGGCCGGGCACGGCGGTGGACCCGACGTGCTCGAACCGCAGGACGCGGTCACCGAGAGCCGAGCCGACCCGCTCGGACTCGCGCCTGAACAGGTAGGGCCACTTGGGGTCGTACGGGGACAGGTGCACACGCCCGTTGACGAGGTTGCGGTGCTCCGGGCGTATCCCGGCCACCGTGTCGCCTCGCGAGGGCAACGGAGACGCTTCAAGGGGTGACATTCCACAAAGCCTTCTCCCCTGGCGCGCCCACGTCAAGACAGCTGAGCGTGCTTACATATGCACGCGCACGAGGGGTCACCCTCGGCTTTCACCGCGACACCGAAGGCGATCGTGCGGAGGTCGCGCGATCGTGCGGGGGCCGCACGCCCGGGATCCCGGCTCCCGGGCCGGTACAGCCGGCTACCTCCCACGCGGTTTGCGGCGCCGACCGCCCTTGCGGCGCGACGGCGGTTCCTGCTCCCTGGCCTCCCTGCCGCGCTCGGCGGCGATCCCCTCCTCCTCCTCGCGGCGCTCCTCGCGCACGCCGTAGGGGTCGGCGGTCGAGCGCCGCACCCACACCACGGCCAGGAGGACACCCAGGACCAGCACCGCTCCGACGCTGGCGAACCAGGCCCACAGCGGGACGCGCGGCCCCCCGTCGGCCTGGTCGGCCAGGTCGTCGAGCGGAACGTCCCCGGCGCTCTCGGTGGCCTGGGCGTGGGCTGTGGGCAGGTGGAGCGTGGGCAGCCCGTCGGGGCCCTGCTGGGAACCCTCCACGAGCGCCTGGCGGATCTGGTCGACGCCCAGCAGCGGATACTCCGAGCGCAGCAGCGCCGCGGCCCCCGCGGCCATGGCCGCGGCGTAGGGGGTCCCGGTCACCCGGGCCTCCCCTCCGTCCGGTGCCGCGACGTCCAACTCGGCGCCGGGGGCGGTGAGCTCGATGGTGTCCGGTGCGGGGCTGCCGGGGATCAGGGCGCCGTTCTCGTCGACCCCGGCGACGGAGAGGACGCTGGGGTCGTCGCCCCCGGCGGGGCCCACGACCAGGGCGCCGGAGGCGGTCGCCTCCCGCGTCGCGGCGCGCAGGTCGTCGTCGGGGGCGTCCACCGCGCTGATCTCCCCGGCGCCGCCGGCGGTCCCCGTACCGCCCGCCGTACCCGTGCCGCCGGTGACGGCCGCTCCCCCGACGGCGCCCGTCCCGGTCGCACCGGCGGTCCCGGCGGCCCCGTCCGTCGTCCCGCCGCCCTCGGCCTCGGGCAGCAGGATGACCTGGACGCCCTCGTCGGCCGCGCTGCGGACCGCGTCCGCGAGCGCGTCGTCGGTGGGCAGGGCCAGCAGGCGGGCCGACGGGGCCACGCCGAGCACGCCGCCCGCGGCGTCGCGCCCGTGTCCGTGGCTGGCGACCAGGACCGCCAGGGCGGTGCCCTCGTCGAGGTCGCCCTCGTTGGCGCCGAACTCGGTGTCGACGAGGACGTTGTCCACGAGGTCGGGGTGTTCCTCCGGGACGGGGACACCGGGCAGCCCGACGGTGACGCCCTGGCCCTGGGTGATCTCCCAGGTCTCCTCGGCGCCGATCGACACCAGCCCCCACTGCTCGGGACGCAGGTCCGGGATGCCGTCGGCCGCCGCCGGTGCGGCCGTGAGACCGATCACGGTGACGACCGCGCATCCCGCGGCTCCGAAGCGACGTGTGCGTGTCCTGTTACGGTTGTTGCCCCCGAGCACGACGGGCTCCCTCGAACGTTGCGGTCGGCGTCTCACGGCCCTCCCCCGGACCACCGCAATTCTGTCACGAGCACAGGATTCCGGCGTGTACAAGTGGCCAGACGGTGAGGAAACGCAACTGTATCCCCCGTGCTAGTCCTCACGTCCGCGCTCCGCATCCGGCATGTCGAGTCGCTAGCATGAGTCGCGCCGATCCGGACCATCCAATTTCCCGTCCAGGGGGTGTCCCATGCGAAATATCGGTCCGACCGAGGACGGTCAGTCGGCCCTCGCCGAACGCGAACAACGCATCCTCGCCTTCGAACGCCAGTGGTGGAAGTTCGAGGGCTCCAAGGAACAGGCGATCCGTGACGAGTTCGGGTTCTCGGCGACCCGTTACTACCAGCTACTCAACGGGCTGGTGGAGCGACCCGAGGCACTCGCCTTCGACCCCATGACCGTCAAACGCCTGCGTCGGCTGCGGGCCGACAGACGGCGCCAACGCAACGCACGCCAACTCGGCATACGGCTCTGATCCCGTCCGGGTGCCCTGGTCACCCCGGCCCGCCCTCCGCCGCGGGTGCCCCCTCTCCACCCGGTGGGAGGCGACCGCGCCGGAGACGTCCGCCGAGGACGGTGACGGGCGGAGGGTAGCCTGACCGCCCGGACGGCCCCGACCTCCGCGACCCGAAAGGCCCGCGTATGTCCCTGCCCCGACCGAGCACGGACGCCGGACGCGCCGCGCTCGACTCCCTGCTGGCCGAGCCGGGCGAAGCCCTGGCCGCCTTCGACTTCGACGGCACGCTCGCCCCCATCGTCGCCGACCCGCGCGACTCCGCTCCCCTCCCCGGCATCGTGGACCGCCTCGCCGACCTGGCCGGGCTCATCGGCACCGTCGCCGTGATCACCGGCCGCCCCGCCGACACGGCCGTGCGCCTGGGGGGACTCGACCGGGTCCCCGGCATCGTCGTCCTCGGGCACTACGGGGCCGAGCGCTGGACCGACGGGCGCGTCCTGGCGGCCGACCCGCCGCCCGGGGTGGACCTGGTGCGGCGTGAGCTCCCCGGCCTCATCGACCGCGCCGGCGCGCCGGAGGGCACGTGGGTCGAGGACAAGGGCCGCTCCCTGGCGGTCCACACCCGCAGGACCGCCGACCCCGACGGCGTGCTCGCCCTGTTGGCCCCCTCCCTGAAGGCACTGGCCGAGCGGGCGGATCTGCGTGTGGAGCCCGGGCGGATGGTGATCGAACTCCGTCCACAGGGTGTGGACAAGGGCGCGGCACTGACCGCGCTGGTGGTGGAGTCGGGCGCGCGCACGGTCCTCTACGCGGGCGACGACCTCGGCGACCTGCCCGCCTTCGACGCCGTGGCCGACCTGCGCGCCCGGGGCGTCGCCGGAATGACCGTGTGCTCCTCCTCCGACGAGGTCACCGCCGTGGCCGACGCCGCGGACCTGGTCGTTCCCGGCCCCGCCGGGCTGAGCGACCTCCTCGCCGACCTCACGGCGTCGATCCGTGGGCCTGGGGCGTGAGCGCGGCCCGCGCCGCCGAACGCAGCTCCCCCAGACCCGTCCGCTCCCGGCCGAAGTGCACGGCGTTGGTGAGCACACCGACGTAGCGGCCACTGGCGGGGTGCATGAACAGGCTGGTCCCGGTGTACCCGTTGTGGTAAACGACCCCCTCCGGGGTGAGCAGCCATCCCAGCCCACGCCAGAGCCGGTGCCCCGCGTCCACGTGCGGCTGCCAGCTCTCCCGTGCGAACGACGAGGGGACCGGTCCGCCGCAGCCCTCGCCGATCCGGAGCAGTTCGCGGGCGAAGGCGCCCAGGTCGATCGCGGTGGTGAACACCCCGGCGTGCCCGGCCACCCCGCCCATGAGCGCGGCCGACTCGTCGTGGACCACCCCCCACGCGGGGGCGGCGCCGACCAGGCGGCGTTCGGTCGGCGCCACTGAGGGCGAGCGCGCCAGCGGACCGAAGGTCGTGGAGCGCATCCCCAACTCGTCCCACAGGTCGCCGGCCAGCCGGTCCAGGCGGACGCCGTAGCGGCGCTCCAGGAGCAGGCCGAGCAGGATGAAGCCGCGGTCGATGTACTGGTGGTGGCCGCGATCCTCCAGGGGATCGGCCAGGATCGCCTCGGCCAGGTCCTGGTCGGTGCCGACGTAGCGCTCCAGCCAGGTCACCGGGTTGAGTCCGCTCGTGTGGGTGAGGATCTCGCGGGTGGTCACACCAGCGCCCGGGAGGTCGCCCACGGGCAGGTATTCGGACATCGGGGCGTCCAGGTCGAGAACCCCCTCACCGACGGCCTGGCCCACGAGCGGCCAGGTGGCCATGACCTTGGTCAGGCTCGCGGCGTCGTAGAACACGTCCGGGGCGGTCTCGGCCTCCCCGTCCACCCTCCCGACCGCCACGAACTCCCACATCCCGCCGGTCCCGATGACCGCTGCGCCGCCCGGCAGCCATCCGGCGTCCACCATCACCTTCAGGACTCCGCGGATCCGCCCCCCGGTCTCCGTGAGCCAGTCACCGTCACGCACGACACTCCTCCCCCGTGGTGGTCACCCTCTCGGCGGATACCCCGTTACCCGCCCGTTGTCACACCCGCGCTGGTCAGGCGCGGTACGAAACCCTCATCGGCCGCGCCCGTAATGCCCGCTGGTCAGGGCAGGAAGTAAGGTGTCGCCCATCGAGCTCGGAGGAGGACGATGAGCAGCCAGACCCCCGTACCCGCCGGATTCCGCGGCGTCGCGGGCAACATCGGGATCAAGGACCCCAAGGACGACTTCTTCGCCGTGGTGTCCGAGGTTCCCGCGCACGTGTCGGCCGTGTTCACCAGGTCCCGGTTCGCCGGGTCGAGCGTGGTGATCAGCCGCCAGGCGGCGGCCGACGGCCGGGCGCGCGGAGTGACGGTCATCGCGCGCAACGCCAACGTGGCCACCATGACGGGTGAGGCCAACGCCCGGGAGGTCCGCGAGCGCGTGGCGCGCGCGGCGGGGGTGGGCCCCGAGGAGATCCTCATCGCCTCCACCGGGGTGATCGGCAAGCCGTACCCGATGGACAAGGTGCGGGCACACCTGGACTCGCTGCCCGCCGAGTTCCCCCCGGCCGACCTGGACCGTGCGGCGGCGGCCATGATGACCACGGACACCCGCCCCAAGACGGCCTCGGCCCGGGTGGGGCCGGCCACGGTGACCGGCATCGCCAAGGGCGTCGGCATGATCGAGCCCAACATGGCGACCATGCTGGCCTGGTTCTTCACCGACGCCGAACTGGACCAGCCGGTGCTGGACGCGGTGTTCCGCCGGGTGGTGGACCGGACGTTCAACGCTCTGAGCATCGACACGGACACCTCCACCAGCGACTCCGCGGCGATCTTCGCCAACGGGCTCGCCGGGCCGGTGGACGCCGCGGAGTTCGAGGAGGCGCTGTACGGGGTGGCGCTGCGGCTGGTGCGGATGATCGCCTCCGACGGCGAGGGCGCCAGCAAACTGGTCGAGGTGCGCGTGACCGGTGCGCGCGACGACGCGCAGGCCAAGCGGATCGGCAAGGCGATCGTGAACTCGCCGCTGGTGAAGACGGCCGTGCACGGCGCGGACCCGAACTGGGGCCGGGTGGCGATGGCGATCGGCAAGTGCGAGGACGAGACCGACGTCGAGCCGGACCGCGTGCGGATCCTGTTCGGCGACGTGGAGACGTTCCCGGCCGAGGCCGGCGACGAGGTCCTGGCCCGCGCCGCCGAACACATGAAGGGCGACGAGGTGGTGGTCTCCGCGGACCTGGGGATCGCCGACGGCGCCTTCACCGTGTACGGCTGCGACCTGACCGAGGGCTACATCCGGATCAACGCCGACTACACCACCTGATCCGACGACGAACACGTGGGAGCCCTCCGCGGGAGGGCTCCCTCAAGAGGGCGGCCGAGCGTGCCGGACACCAGCGCGACCGACGACGAGGCCGCCTTCGCCGAGCACGCCGAACGCCACCGCCACGAGCTGCGCGTGCACTGCTACCGCATGACGGGCTCCTTCACCGAGGCCGAGGACATGGTGCAGGAGGCCCTGCTGCGGGCCTGGCGCAACCGCGCCACCTTCGAGGGGCGCTCCACGTTCCGCGCCTGGCTGTACCGGATCGCGACCAACGTGTGCCTGGACGCGCTGGACCGGCGCCGCCCGCGTCGGGATCCGAACGCCACGGCGCCCGGCGCCTCGCCGTTCACCGAGGTCACCTGGCTCCAGCCCTACCCGGACGACCTCCTGGACCGCGCCGCGCCGGAGGCGGAGGGACCGGAGGCGCGGGCGGTCGCGCGCGAGACCGTCGAACTCGCCTTCCTCGCCACCCTCCAGCACCTGCCGCCGCGCCAGCGCGCCGTGCTCATCCTGCGCGACGTCGTGGGCTGGCCCGCCGACCAGACCGCGAGTGCGCTGGAGATGACCGTTCCCTCCGTCAAGAGCGCGCTCCAGCGGGCCCGGGCCACCCTGCGGGACGTCCTGCCGCCGCGCCGGGCGGAGTGGGGTCCGGCCACGACGCCCGGCGAGGAGGAGCGCGCCGTCCTGCGCCGCTACGTGGAAGCGTCCCAGAACGCCGACCTGGACGGATTGGCCGCCCTGCTGCGTGAGGACGCGCGCCAGACCATGCCTCCGGCCTCGCTCGTCCACGACGGGCGCGCGGCGATCCTCGACCTGTGGCGTCCGGTCCTCACCGGCGACCAGGCGTGGGGGGAGTGGATCACGGTGCCGCTGGACGCCAACCGCCAGCCGGCCGCCGCCAACTACGAGCGCGCTCCGGGAGAACGGGTGTACCGGGCGGTCAACGTCGACGTGCTGCGGGTCGAGGACGGCCTCATCGCGGAGACCACCACGTTCGGCCCCGAGATCCTGCCCGCCTTCGGGCTGTCGTCGACCCGCGAGCGGTAGCCCGGAGGTTCCTCGCCCGGGACCGATTCCTCTTCCGGAGCGCGACGGTCATACGGGTCACAGCGAGGCGGCGGCACCGAGCCGCCTCCGGGAACGCAGGAGAGGCGACCGCCATGACCGAGTACACGAGGACCGCGGCCCCTGACCCCGCCCTGAGCGCCCTGGGCCGTCTGGTGGGCACCTGGAAGGTCGGCGGAGGCGCCGAGGGGACCGTCACCTTCCGGTGGATGCCGGGGCGGCACTTCCTCATCCAGGACGTCAGGCTCGTCCAGCACGGGCAGGAGATCACCGGAATGGAGGTCATCGGCCGGGAGAGGCCGTTCGGCGCCGAACGGTCGAGCGAGGACATCCGCTCGCGCTTCTACGACGCCCAGGGCAACACCTTCGACTACGTCTACGAACTGGAGGGCGACACGCTCACCATCTGGGCCGGGGAGAAGGGGTCGCCCGCGTTCTACCGGGGCGTGTTCAGCCCGGACGGCGACACGGTGAGCGGTCCGTGGACCTACCCGGGGGGCGGCGGCTACGAGTCGTCCATGACCCGGATCGGCTGAGGCCGTTCCCAGGGGGACAGCGCTTGCGCACGGGGTCGGATCCGTCTTGGCTGGACCGCATGAGCCGACTGCGCACCGACCGCCTCACCCTTCGTCCGTGGCGGGAGTCCGACCTCGCCCCCTGGGCGGCGATGAACGCCGACCCCGAAGTCCGCAGGCACCTGGGTGACCCGCTCACCCGGGAGCAGAGCGCGGCCTCCGTGGCCCGTTTCCAGGCGGACCTCGACCGGCGCGGCTGGGGGTGGTGGGCGCTGGAGGTGCGGGACACGGGCGAGTTCGTCGGTTTCGCCGGTCTGGACGAGGTGGACGGCCACATGCCGTTCACGGGGGTGGAGATCGGCTGGCGGCTCGCCCGCCCGGCCTGGGGGCGGGGCTACGCGACCGAGGCCGCGCTGGCGTGCCTGGCCCACGGGTTCGGCGCCCTCGCCCTCCCCGAGATCCTCGCCGTGACCACGGCCGCCAACCTCCGCTCGCGGGCGGTCATGGGCCGGATCGGGATGACCCGGGACCCGGCCGACGACTTCGACGACCCCGCCGCGCCGGAGGGTCCCCTGCGGCCGAACGTGCTCTACCGGATCGCCCGCCAGGCCCGGGGCTGACGGTGTGCCGGCGGGGTGGTCCGGGTGCCGACCCGTGTCGCGCACCCGGACCGCCCCGCCCCGGAGCGGGTCCGCCTACACGTGGACGGCGGGCGCGCCTCCGGCGGACGAGCCCTCGGCGTCCTCGCCGGTCGGGTGGCCCGGGCGCATGAACAGCGACAGCACGGCCGACGCCAGCATCAGCGCGGCGGCGATCCCGAACGCCAGGTGCAGGCCGTCCATGAAGGCCAGGTTGCTGGCCTCGGTGACCGCCCGCACGGTCTCGGCGGAGGCCCCCTCCGGAACGACGGCCCCGCCCTGGGCGACGGCGCTCTGCATGTCCGTCAGCTCGTCCCCGGCCGGTTCGGCCAGCCCCGCGCCCGCGAAGTGGCCGGGCAGGGTCGTCATGATGGTGATCGACATGACCGCGCCCAGCGCCGCCGTCCCCAGCGAACCGCCGAGCTGCATGGCCGCCTGCTGCACGGCCGAGGCCACCCCCGCGAAGCGCAGCGGCGCGTTGCCGATGATCGCGGCCGTGGCTCCGGTCATGACCAGGCTCAGCCCCATGCCGACCAGGACGAACGCGACGGAGATGTAGGGGACACCGGTCTCCCCGTCCAGGCGGGACAGCATGAACATCCCGAGCGCCGACATCAGCAGACCGGCGGTCGTCGGTGCGCGGGAGCCCACCCGGTCCAGGACCCGACCGGCGATCGGGGAGGTCAAACCCATGGTGGCGGTCATCGGCAGCAGTTGGAGGCCGGTCTGGGCCGGGGACATGCCGCGCACGCCCTGGAGGTAGAAGGTCACGAAGAACAGCCCGCCCATGAGGCTGACCGCCATGAACGCCGTGAGCACCGCGCCGATGGCGATCGAGGGGTGGGCGAACAGCCCGAGCGGGACCAGCGGGTCCTGCGGTCGGCGCTCCCACAGTACGAAGGCCACCCCGACGACGAGCGCGACGGTGAGCGACCCCAGGGTGACCGGTGCGGCCCATCCCGCGGTCGGCGCCTCGACCAGCGCCCAGACCAGCGCGAACATCGCCACGCTGAGCAGCACGATGCCGGGTACGTCCATGCGCGCCCCGGCGTCGGTCGCCTTGTTGGGTGGGAGCAGCCACAGTCCGAGGACGAGGGACACCACGCCGACCGGGAGGTTGATGAAGAACACCGCCTGCCAGCCGAGCGTCCCCACGAGGATCCCGCCGACGATGGGACCGCCCGCGGTGGCGGCGCCGATGAGGCTGCCGAAGACCCCGAACGCCCGCCCGAGCTTGTCCGGGGGGAAGGTGGCGCGCAGCAGGCCCATGGCGGCGGGCAGGAGCAGCGCCCCGAAGATCCCCTGGAGCATGCGGAAGGCGATGAGCATGACCACCCCGACGGACAGCCCGATCGCCACCGAGGACAGCACGAAGCCCACCACGCCCACGAGGTAGGTGCGGCGGTGCCCGAACCGGTCGCCGAGCTTGCCCGCGGTGATGAGGAAGACCGCCAGGCCGAGCAGGTAGCCGTGGGTCACCCACTGGAGTTCGGCGAGGGAGGCCCCCAGGCTCTCCCCGATCGCCGGGTTGGCCACCGCCACGATCGTTCCGTCCAGTGCCACCATCATCACGCCGAAGGCGATGGCGACCAGTGTCGACCACGGACTCTCCCGTAGTCGGCCCGCCCTGGACGAGGGCGGAGCGTCCCCGAGTGTCATGTTTCCCCCATATCTTCGATGCCGAACAAAAGTCTGTCAGCGGCTGACATATTGCAGCAAGTGCTTTTTGACTGTGACTGACGTAATATTCACGGCGCGGAATGAAGCGGGAGGGGAGGAGTGCCGACGATGGGAGGAACCATGACGGACGCGGACGGGCCCGGGGCCGTGGGGCTGCGCGAGCGCAAGAAGGCCCGCCTACGGGAGAGCCTGATCGAGTCGGGACTGCGCCTGTTCCTCGAACAGGGGTACCACGGGACCACGACAGAACAGATCGCCGCCAGCGTCGGCGTCTCCCAGCGGACCTTCTTCCGTTACTTCGCCACCAAGGTGGAGATCATCCTGGCCGCGGTGGAGGGCACCGACGACCTGCTGCTGTCCGCACTGCGCGACCGCCCGGCCGACGAGCCGCCGCTGACCGCGCTGAGCAACGCCACCCAGGACCACTGGTCCAGCATCGACCGCCAGACGCACGACTTCCTGAGCCGGGCCGCCACCCTCCTTCGGGGTGACCCGGAGGTGGCCGACGCGATCATGTGCCACGCGCGGAGCCGCAAGGAGCGGATCGCGCGGGCCGTCGCCGAGCGCGCCGGGGTCGACCGCGCGACCGACCCGCGCCCCGACCTGGTGACCGCGGTCTTCGTCGCGGCGTTCGGCGTCGCCCACGACGCCTGGAGCGCCTCCGGCTCCACCGATCCCGAGGACCTGCTCGCCGCCGTCCGGGAACGGCTCGCGGTGATCCCGGACGCGGTGGGAGGCGACTGGGGCACGCGGGGGGCGTGAGCGGGCCCGGCCCCCCACCCGCCCCGGGCGGAACCGCCGCGCCCGCTCCCGGGACCTGAGGCAAGGGGAGCGGACGCGACGGGTCAGGGGGTGGCGGTCACCAGAGGTCGACCTCCGGGTTCGCGGCGGCCCGCACCTCCTCCCGGGCGCGCCCGGCGCCCGACGCGGCCAGGGCCAGGTCGGCCAGGCGGCGGCACTCCTCGCGCGTGTGGTGGGCGAGCGCGTGGCGCACGGCGGGCAGCGCGGGCGCCGACATCGACAGGCTGCTCACCCCCGCCCCCACCAGGACCAGCGCCAGCAGCGGGTCGGCGGCGGCCTCGCCGCACACCCCGACCGGGCGCTCCAGCCGCTCGCCCGACCGGCCCACCGCCGCCACCAGGGACACCAGGGCGGGCTGCCACGGGTCGAGCAGGTCGGGCAGGGAGCCGAGGGTGCGGTCGGTGGCCATCGTGTACTGGGCGAGGTCGTTGGTGCCGATCGACACGAAGTCGACGTGCGCCAGGATCCGGTCGGCCAGCAGCGCGGCTCCGGGGACCTCGATCATGACGCCCACCTCCTCCAGCCCCGCGTCCCGGGCCAGCGCCGCGAACTCCGCCGCCTCGTCGGGGGTGGACACCATGGGCGCCATGACACGCGTACGCGTACCGGTCGCACGCACCGCGGCCGAGACGGCCGTCAGCTGGTCGGCCAGCAGTCCCGGCTGGTCGCGCGCGGTCCGGTACCCGCGCACGCCCAGGGCGGGGTTGTCCTCGGGTCCGGTCTCCACGAACGGCAGCGGCTTGTCGGACCCGGCGTCCAGGGTGCGGACGGTGACCGTGCGGCCGGAGAAGGCCTTGAGCAGCCGCGTGTACACGGCGGTCTGCTCGTCGACCGTCGGCGGCTCGGACCGGTCCAGGAACAGGAACTCGGTCCGCAGCAGGCCCACGCCCTCGCTGTCGTGGGCGGCCGCGTCCTCCGGGTCGCCCTCGCCCACGTTGAGCAGGAGCGACACGGAGGAGCCGTCGCGGGTACGGCCGGGCCCGGAGGACGCGGCCAGCAGCGCGCGACGGCGCTCGTCCCGGCCGCGGATCCGCTCGACGGACCCCGCGTCGGGCTCGATCTCGACGGTTCCCGCGTCCCCGTCCACGGCCACGGCGGTCCCGTCCCGGAGGGTGTCGGCCGCCCCGCACCCCACGACGGCGGGGATGCCGAGCGCGCGGGCCAGGATCACCGTGTGACTGGTGGGGCCGCCCTGCCGGGTGACGATCGCCAGGACGCGGTCGGTGTCGAGCTGGACGGTGTCGGCGGGCGCGAGGTCGTCGGCGACCAGGACGTGCCCGTGCCCCGGGTCGGGAAGGCCCGGCATCGGCTCGTCGAGCAGGAGCGCGACGGCGCGGTCGCGGATGTCGGCGAGGTCGGCGGCGCGCTCGGCCAGGTAGCCCCCGGCCGCCAGGAGCAGCTCCTGGTAGGCGCCGACGGCCGCGCGGACCGCCCAGGCGGCGGCCTCACCCGCCTGGGCGCGCTCCCCGATCCTGCGGGCGAGTTCGGGGTCGCGGGCCATGAGCGCCTGCGCGGTGAGCACGGCCGCCCCGTCGCCGGTCAGTCCGGCGGCTCGGGCGTCCAGCCACCGGGCCACGCTCTCCAGCGCGGCACCCGCCCGCTCCGCCTCGGCGGCGGGGTCCGCCACGGCGGGGGCGCGGTCCGGCAGGGTCGGCCGGGCGGCCATACGCGCCACGGGACCGACGGCCGCGCCGGGGCTGGCGGGGACGCCCGTCAGGCGGGAGGCGCCCGTGGGCGCGGTCCCTCCCGCGGCGGTCCCCACAGTGGTGGCCTCCCCCGGCTCGGACCCCGTGCGGGCCGCCTCCCGCGGGGTGGGTGTGTCTGGGGACGGGTGGCCGGTCTTCGGCATCATCGCTCCTGGATCGGGTCGTCGATCGGTCTCGGCCCACCCCGGCCCTTCCTTCCGGGCCGACGGGTGTGTGCGAATGCCGCGTACACAGCCAATCGTGAAAGGCTCCGGAACACCAGTGGCACGGATCGGGGCACACGTCATCCTCAGGGTTCGATGGTCACCTTGACCGCGGTGCCCGACGCCACCGTCTCGATGGCCTTGTGCACGTCGGACAGGTCCATCCGCTCGGTGATCAGGTCCGCGACCGGCACGGCCCCGGTGGAGATCAGCTCCAGCGCGCGGCGGTTGTGGTCGGGGCTGGAGCCGTTCGCTCCGAAGATCGAGATCTCCCGGTAGTGCACGAGGTTGGAGTCCAACCGGATGACCGGGTTGTCCTTGGGCAGCCCGCCGAAGAAGCTGATCCGTCCGCCGCGCGCGGCCATGCGCAGGGCGTCCTCCTGGGCTCGGCCGGAGGCGGCGGCGGTGATGACGACGTCGGCGCCCCGCTCCTCGGTCAGCCGCAGCACCTCGGCGACGGCGTCGGTCTCCTCGCCGCAGATCGCGGCGTCCGGCCGGACGATGTCGGCGGACATGTCGAGGCGCCCCCGGTTGATGTCCACGAGGAACACCCGGGCGGCGCCCCTGGCCCGGGCCAGGCGGACGTGCAGGCAGCCGATCGGACCGGCGCCCATGACGACGACCGTGTCGCCCTCGCCGACCCCCGCGATCTCCTGGCCGTTGAGCACGCAGGCGAGCGGTTCGGCCACGGACGCCTCGGCCATGCTCACGTTCTCCGGGACGCGGTTGACGCCGTCGACCGCCAGCACGGCCTCGGGGATGATCATGTACTCGGCGAAGCCGCCGTCGTAGTGGTAGCCCATCGACTGCTGCCGCGAGCACACGGGCATCCGCCCGGAGGAGCACTCGTGGCACTCACCGCAGGGGATGGCCGCGATGACCTGGACCCGGTCGTCCTCGGCCCAACCGGTGACGCCCTCACCGACCTGGGTGATCCGGCCGCTGATCTCGTGGCCGATGACGCGCGGCGGGTCGATGTGGTGGTGGCCGTGGCGCGAGATCTTCACGTCCGTGCCGCAGGTGGAGCAGTTGGCGACGGCGATCTTGAGCTGGCCGGGACCGGCGGTCGGTTCGGGGGCCTGTTCGAGGCGGATGTCACCGGGGGCGTAGAAGCGTGCGACGAGCATGTGGCGACCTTTCTGGTGGTTCTGGCCGCGCGCCGAGGACGGCGGCGCGCGGTGTCGGGGCGGACCGGGTTCGGCGGTCCGCCCCGGATGGGTCCGGACGGGGCCTCAGCCGCCCTGGCCGGGGTTCAACAGCGCGAGCACGTCGGCCGGGTCGTCGACCGAACGCAGCCGTGCGGCCCGTTCCGGGTCGGTGAGGACCGACGCCAGGGAGGAGAGCACGCCCAGGTGCTCGTCTCCGGACGCGGCGATCCCGATCGCGACGTAGGCCGTGGACCCGCCCCAGTCGACCCCGTCGGGGAACTGGAGGAAGGCCAGCCTGGTCTCCTTGACCAGGGCCCGCGAGGCGTCGGTGCCGTGCGGGATGGCGATCCCCTCACCCACGAAGGTGGAGATGGAGGCCTCGCGCTCGTGCATGGCGGGCACGTAGCCCGGTTCGACCGCGCCCAACTCGACCAGCAGCGCCCCGCACTGGTCGACGGCGTCGGCCCGGTCAGAGGCGGCGCGGCCCAGCCGTACCGCGTCGGCGGTCAGGGTCAGTTCAGTCGGCAAGGGTCGCACCGTCCCGGATCGCCTGCTCGACGCGGGTGAACACCGGGTCGCCCAGGTACATCTGGAAGGCGATGACCACCTTGTCGGGCACCCGGGTGCGGGCGCGGTCGGCCAGTCCGGTGTGGCACAGGACCAGGTCGGCGTCGTCGGGGACCCGGTCCACCGGCGCGTGCGCGACGGCCACACCGTAGGGCTTGAGCGTGCGCTGGAGCTGGGAGGTCAGCAGCACGCTGCTGCCCATACCGGCGTCGCAGGCGACGATGACCTTCTTGATGTCGGAGCCTTCGATGCTGCTCATGATGTGCTCTCCTTGGTTCTGTTCCGGTTAGGCCGCCGACGACTCCGCGTTCTCGGCCTGCTCGACCCGCTCCGCCTTCTCCGCCTTGCGCTCGGACCGGCCGAAGCCGAGCAGAGCGGAGGCGATGACGAAGGAGACGACGGTGGCGACCGCGACCCCCGCCAGGACGGAGATGTGGTCACCGCGGGGGGTGACGGCCATCAGGGCGATGATGCTCCCCGGCGAGGGGGTGGCGATCAGACCGGCGTCCAGGAACAGGAAGGTCGCCAGGCCGGACATGCCGCCGCCGATCGCGGCGAGGATCAGCCTCGGGTGGGCGAGGATGTAGGGGAAGTAGATCTCGTGGATCCCGCCGAAGAAGTGGATGAGGATCGCACCGGGCGCGGTGGCGCGGCTGATCTTGGATCCGAAGAACATGACGGCGAGGAGGATGCCGAGCCCCGGACCGGGGTTGGTCTCGATGAGGAACTCGATCGCCTTGCCGTTCTCCGCCACCCGGGCCACCCCCAGCGGCGCCAGCACGCCGTGGTTGAGGGCGTTGTTGAGGAAGAGGACCTTGGCCGGCTCGACGATGACCGACACCAGGGGCAGCAGGGTCAGGTCGATGAGGAACTGCACCCCGGCCCCGAGCGCCCGGGTGACGGCGCCGATGACGGGTCCGACCGCGTAGATCCCCGCCGCCGCCAGGGCGCCCGCGAGGATCCCGGCGCTGAAGTTGTTGACCAGCATCTCGAAGCCCGCGGGGGTGCGCGGCTGGACCAGTTGGTCGAACTTCTTCATCAGGTAGGCCGCGAGCGGCCCCATGATCATCGCGCCGAGGAACATCGGCATGTCCACGGCCACGATGACGCCCGTCGCGGCGACCGCGCCGACGACACCGCCCCGCTTGTCGTGGACCAGGTGCCCGCCCGTGTACGCGATCAGCAGAGGAAGAAGGTAGGTGATCATCGGACCGACGAGTTCGGCCAGCTGCTCGTTGGGCAGCCAGCCGGTCTCGATGAACATGGCCGTGATCAGGCCCCAGGCGATGAACGCGCCGATGTTGGGCATCACCATGCTCGACAGGAATCCGCCGAACCGCTGGACGCGTGAGCGCGCCGACGCCAGTCTCGTAGTGGTCTGCTGTTCTGACATGGGGGACCTCCTGGGAGGTGGGCCGGCGGGATGTCCGTGCCGGGTCGAATCAGTGTGTGGTCGGGTTCAGACCGTGAGGACGGTGGGACCCGCGGTCTCCAGCTCGTCCGCGAGCCCCTCGGCGAGACCGGAGTCGGTGATGATCCGGTCGAGGTCCTCGACGCCCGCGAACCGGGCGAAGTGGTCGTTGCCGACCTTGGTGTGGTCCGTGAGGAGGACGGCGCGCCGGGACGACGCGATCATGCTCCTCTTGACCTCCGCCTCCGCCGCGTCGGGCGTGGTCAGCCCGCGTTCGACGGAGATTCCGTTGGTGGCCATGAACGCCACGTCGACGAAGGACTCGGCCAGTGAGCGCAGAGCCCAGGTGTCGACGGTGGCCTGCGTGCGGGTCCTCAGCCGACCGCCGAGCATCATCAGGTTGATGTTGGTCCGCGGTGTGAGCGTGAGGGCGATGGAGAGGGAGTTGGTGACCACGGTGAGTTCGCGGTCGTCCGGCAGCTGTTCGGCCAGACGCCCGGTGGTGGACCCGGCGTCGAGCAGGATGGCGCCCTCGTCCGGGAGTTCGGCCAGCGCGGCCTTGGCGATCCGCTCCTTCTCCTCAGTGAGCACGGAATCCCGCATGTTGAGGGTGGGCTCGAAACCCAACCGCTCGACGGGGATCGCACCGCCGTGGACCCTCCGCAGAACCCCGTGGCGTTCGAGTGCCGTGAGGTCGCGCCGGACGGTCTCGTAGGTGACGTCGAACTCCGAGATGAGCCCCGTCACGTCGACCCGGCCGTCCCGGCGGGCGTGTTCGAGGATCACCTTCTGGCGTTCTTCCGCGTACATGTTGGATCACCTGTGTTTCGGTGTGGTTTTCAGTGAGTTTAGCTGTGTTGCCCAGGACACACAAGAGGCATCTCCGTCCGATATCCCAACAAACACAACAAGGGGGGATGTCGACCAAGATCGCGCCAGTGACACGGAGAGAACGGGCATGAGCTGGAAAGATGTCCGATGTCAGATCCAGGTCACCGGCCGGACGGGGGTCCGCACCGACTCCCACACCCCCGAGTGACACTCTTGACATACGCAACCAAAACAACATAATCAAATGCATACCCACAAGCCGAACCGGGCCGGGCACAGACACCGGGGAGAGCCATGATCCTGACCCTCACGCCGAACCCGAGCGTGGACCACACCCTGGAGGTGGACGCGCTCGTCCGCGGTGAGGTCCTGCGGGTGAGCGCCACCCGCGCGCAGCCCGGCGGCAAGGGCGTCAACGTCGCACGGGCGCTGCTCGGCGCGGGGGTCCCGACACGGGCCGTCCTCCCCGTCGGCGGGGGCGGCGGCGCCGAGCTCACCGCCCTCCTCGGGGATCTGCCCCGGGTCACCGTGCCCATCGGGGGCGAGACCCGCGCCAACCTCGCCGTCACCGAGTCCGACGGCACCACCACCAAGTTCAACGCGCCCGGACCGGTCCTGTCCGCCGTCGAGACCGACGCCCTCCTCGACATCCTGGAACAGGAGCTGTCACTGGACCCGGACTGGATCGTGGCCTGCGGCAGCCTCCCCTCGGGGGTACCCACCGACCTGTACGTCCGCGTCGCGGAACTCGCCTCCGCCTACGGGGTCCCCCTCGCCGTGGACACCTCGGGGGAACCGCTCGCGAAGGCGGCGCACGCGGGCAGGGTGACCCTGCTCAAGCCCAACCAGGAGGAGCTCACCGAACTGACCGGCCGCGACCTCCCCACGGTGGGCGCGGTCGTCGAGGCCGCGCGCGAGGTCCTCTCCTGGGGCAACGAGACGGCCCTCGTGACATTGGGCGGCCATGGGGCCATACTCGTGGACGCCGAGCGAACCTGGTGGGCGCGCGGTCCCCGGGTCCGCACCCGCAGCACGGTGGGTGCGGGCGACTGCGCCCTCGCGGGCTACCTCAGCGAGGACGGCCTTCCCGACAAGGGGCTGGGCCGCGCCGTGTCCTGGGGGACGGCCGCCGTCTCCCTGCCCGGCACGACCATCCCGACCCCGGACGACGTGGCCGCGCACGAGGCCACCGTCGTGGCCGACCCCGACCCGCGGTGGCGGATCGACGACCTGTGACCCGCCCCTTCCGCCCCTCGACCAGACAAGGACTGACATGCCTCAGCGCACCGTGACCGTCGGATCCCACCTCGGACTGCACGCCCGGCCCGCGGCCCTCTTCGTGCAGGCCGTCAACGCGACGGGACTGCCCGTCACCATCACCCGCGAGGGCCAGGACCCCGTGGACGCGCGCAGCGTCCTGGCCGTCATGGCCATGGGCGCGGGCCACAACGAGACCGTGACCCTGGCCTGCGGCGACACCGACACCGCCGACGAGGCCCTGGACGGTCTGGCCCAGCTGCTGGCCTCCGACATGGACACCGCCCCGTCCGGGGCCTGATCCCGCGGCGCGCCCGGGGCCGGGACCCCGTCCCGGGCCCCGCGCGCGGGGCCTCCCCGTCCGAACGGCGTGTCACCGTGGGGGAGGCCCCGTCCCGTGCGTCGCGCGGGGCGGCCGGACACGGTCAGCCGAGCAGCCGGACCGCCTGCTCGCGCATCTCCACCTTGCGGACCTTGCCGGTGACGGTCATCGGGAACTCGTCGACCACGTGGACGTGGCGCGGGATCTTGAAGTGCGCGATCCGCCCCTCGCAGAACGCGCGCAGGCCGTCGGCGCTGATCGGCTCTGCGCCCTCGCGCATGCGCACCCACGCCATGAGCTCCTCCCCGTACCTCTCGTCCGGGACGCCGATGACCTGCGCGTCCAGGATGTCGGGGTGGGTGTACAGCAGCTCCTCGACCTCGCGCGGGTAGATGTTCTCACCGCCGCGGATCACCATGTCCTTGATCCGGCCGGTGATGCTGACGTACCCCTCGTCGTCCATGACCGCGATGTCGCCGGTGTGCATCCAGCGGCCGGAGTCGACCGCCTCCGCCGTGCGGTCGGGCATGTCCCAGTAGCCGAGCATGACCGAGTAGCCCCGGGTGCACAGCTCGCCGGGGGTCCCGCGC
Source organism: Nocardiopsis sp. KDC1DS13DA1 (assembly GCF_055632325.1). Classification (NCBI taxonomy): domain Bacteria; kingdom Bacillati; phylum Actinomycetota; class Actinomycetes; order Streptosporangiales; family Nocardiopsidaceae; genus Nocardiopsis; species Nocardiopsis sp. KDC1DS13DA1. The sequence goes on along the minus strand of NZ_JBVMUY010000035.1, from coordinate 246,010 downwards.
GGGACGGTGGTCCCGGTGTCCGGGTCGATCACCTTGACCTCCAGGTGCGGCCCCACCCGGCCCACCGTGGAGACGCGGCGCTGCACCGTGTCGTCGCGGCGGGTCTGGGTGGACACGGGGGATGTCTCGGTCATCCCGTAGCAGATGGACACCTCGCGCATGCCCATCCGCCCCATGACCTGGCGCATCACCTCGACGGGGCAGGGCGAACCCGCCATGATCCCGGTGCGCAGCGTGGAGAGGTCGTAGTCGTCGAACCCCGGCAGGGCCAGTTCGGCGATGAACATCGCGGGCACCCCGTACAGGGAGGTGCAGTGTTCGGCCTGGACGGCCTCCAGGGTCGCCGCGGGGTCGAAACCGGGGCCGGGCAGGACGACGCACGCGCCGTGGCTGGTGGCGGCCAGGTTCCCCATGACCATGCCGAAGCAGTGGTAGAAGGGGACCGGAACGCAGATCCGGTCCACGTGCGTGTATCCGCACAGCTCCCCCACGAAGAACCCGTTGTTGAGGATGTTGTGGTGGGAGAGCGTGGCGCCCTTGGGGAACCCGGTGGTGCCCGAGGTGTACTGGATGTTGATGGGGTCGTCCGGGGACAGGCCCGCCTCGATCTCCGCCAGCCGCGACCGGTCCCCCGCCTCGCCCGCCGCGAGCAGGGACGACCACGACGGGGTGTCGAACAGCACGACCTCGCGCAGGTCGGGGCAGCGCCCCCGGACCTCGTCGATCATCGCCGCGTAGTCGGAGGTCTTGAAGGACGGCGCGGCCACCAGGACGGAGATGCCCGCCTGGCCCAGCACGTACTCCAGCTCGTGGGTCCGGTAGGCGGGGTTGACGTTGACCATGACCGCGCCGATCCGGGCGGTCGCGTACTGCGTGTACACCCACTCGGCGCGGTTGGGGGACCACACGCCGACCCGGTCGCCCTTGGCGACACCGAGGTCGAGCAGCCCGAGGGCGACCCGGTCGACGACGGCGTCGAACTCGCGGTAGGTGAGCCGCACACCGCCCGCGCGGTCGACCAGGGCCTCGCGGTCCGGGTGTGCGGCGGCGGTGCGGGCGAGGTTCGCGCCGATGGTGTCGCCGAGGAGCGGGGTGTCGGAGGTGCCTGAGGAGTAACTGCTCCGGGGAACGCGAGAACTCAATCCGGGCTCCTTGCCGTGCCGGGACACGGGCGGGGAACCGGGGCGCGGAATCGCGCGGAATCCGCCCGTGTGGAACACATCACACGTATCACGGGCCCTCCGGGGGTGGGAAGGCGGGCGGTGCCCGCCGCCGACACCGGTGGGCACCGGAGGCGACCGGCCACCGGGAGGGTCACCGGAGACGGGGGGTCACACGGAGCGCTCGGCGTGGGCGTGGAGGGCGTCGCGCACGAAGGCGGCGCCCTCCGGCCCCCCGTAGGTCTGGGCGAAGGCGGGGTCCCGGACGTACATGTCGCCCAGGCAGCGCAGGAGTTCGACGGAGCGCTCCCGGTCGCCCTCGGCCACCGGGGTCCCCGGGATCTGGCGGAGCCACTCCACGTGCCGGTCCACCAGCTCCCGCGCGCGGCCGGAGGCGGGGTCCGCGCCGTCCCGCCATGCCCGCGCCCAGTCGGTGACGAGGACGTCGGTCTCCCGCTTCCACTCGATCCGCTGCCTGGTGCTCTTCCCGTGCCACCAGGCGTTGCTCCTGCGGAAGACGTCCTCACCCCATCGGGCGACGACCTCCTCCTCGTAGGGGTCGTTGAACCCTTCCAGCATCATCCGCATCGAGGGGTCGCGGCCCGACCGGTGCGCGTCGAGGGTGTACCGGACCGCGCTGATCCGCCGGTCGAGGCGGTCGCGCTCGGCCTCCAGGAGCGCGATGTACTCGGTCAGGGCCGCCTCCTCGTCCGCCTCGCGGTCCAGGACGTCGGCGATGAGGGACAGGCCGAGGCCGAGGTCGCGCAGCAGGAGGACGCGCTGGAGACGGGCGACGGCCGCGGAGTCGTAGTACCGGTAGCCGTTTGCGCCGACCCGGGAGGGCGACAGGAGGCCGATCGCGTCGTAGTGGCGCAGGGTCCTGCTGGTGACGCCCGCCCTGACCGCGACCTGGTGGATGGTCCACTCCATGGGGGCCAGGGTAACCGGGCGGCGGTGGGGGCGGACGTCGCCGGAGACTATCCCTCCACCACGTAGTCGCCCTCGAAGGTCGCCGCCCACTCCCTGGCGCGCTCCGTGTCCGCCTCGCGGGGCGCGGTGAGGATCAGCCGGTTGCCGTCGGGGTCGTCGACGGTCAGGTCGGTGGTGAACCAGGCGGTGTCCTCGGGCCCCTCGACCCGGGCGCCCCCGGTCGCCGCGGCGCGGATCTGCTCCGCCAGCTCCGCGAGGTCCTGACCGGCGGCGTTGAAGCTCACCGTGGTGCTGCCGCGCTGCGGTTCGCCGGGGACGAGCAGGAGGTCCTGGTACCGGGCCCGGCGCAGGTGCACCACCGCGGGGGACCCGTCCGGGCCCGGGACGGTGGCCAGGGAGACGAAGCCGACGGCGTGGTGGAACGCCTCGGCCGCCGCCAGGTCCCTCACCCGGAGGGTGGCGAACATCGGCATGGGGTAGATGGTGCGGTCGATCTCGGGAGTGGTGTTCTCGCTCATGCCGCCGACGTTAGGAGTTGACGCGGCGTCAGGGTCAAGCCGGATTCCGCGGCCCCCGGCCACGCCGGTCGGTCCCGGCCGCCCGGCGTGGTTACTCCTCCACCCGGTGGATGCGGTGCTGGGCGGCCTGCGCGCGCGGACGGACCACCAGCAGGTCGATGTTGACGTGCGGGGGCCGGGTGACCGCCCAGACGATGGTGTCCGCGACGTCCTCGGCCGACAGCGGGTCGGGCACCCCGGCGTAGACCGCCTCGGCCGCCTCGGCGTTCCCGCGCAGGCGGTTGAGGGTGAACTCCTCGGTCTTGACCATGCCCGGGGCGACCTCCAACACGCGCACGGGCTGGCCGACGAGTTCGAGCCGCAGCGTGGCCGCGAGCGTGTGCGCGCCGTGCTTGGCCGCCACGTACCCGCCGCCGCCCTCGTAGACGACGTGCCCGGCGACGGAGGAGACCACCAGGACGGTGCCGTCACCGCTGGCCACGAGCTTGGGCAGCAGGGCCTGGGTCATGTTGAGCACGCCGAGGACGTTCACCTCGTACATGGTGCGCCAGTCCGCGGGGTCGGCGGTGGCGACGGTCTCGGTCCCGACCGCGCCGCCCGCGTTGTTGACCAGGACCGAGCAGGCGGGCAGGGCCTCGGCGAAGGCGTCGACGGCGGCGCGGTCGGTGACGTCCAACACCTGGGCGCGGGCGCTGTGTCCGGCCTCGGTCAGCTCCTTGGCCAGGGTCTCGATCCGGTCGGCGCGGCGGGCGAGGAGGACCACGTCGTAGCCCTCGGCGGCGAGCCCGCGTGCGGTGGCCGCGCCGATCCCGCTGCTTGCTCCGGTGACGACTGCGGTCGCGGTCATGGTGGGTTCCTCCTGGGCTGATGCGGTGTCGGGCCGAGCGTACACGCGGGTCGGCGGCGGGGCGGGACGGCCCCGGCGAGGCGAACCGGCAGCGGCCGGGATAGAAATATATAGATCAGTCGGTCTATTCTTGGCGCGGGCCCCACCGCGGAACCGCTCCGCCCCGCCCCGACCGGACGAAGGAGACCCGATGACCCTCCACCACCTCAACTGCGGTTCCATGCTGGAACTCGACTCCCCCGCGCCGCCGTTCGGCCCGTTGGACCCCCTGCCCGCCGTCAACCACTGCCTGCTGGTCGAGACCGACGACGGCCTGGTGCTCGTCGACACCGGTTTCGGGATGAACGACGTCCTGCGCGGGGGGCGGACGCTGGGTCCGGACTTCGTCGCGATGGCCGCACCGCGCCTGGATCCGCGGGAGACCGCGCTGCGCCGGGTGGAGCGACTGGGGTTCGCGGCCGAGGATGTGCGGCACATCGTCCTGACCCACCTGGACGTGGACCACGCCGGGGGCCTGGCGGACTTCCCGCACGCCCGGGTGCACGTCCACGCGGAGGAGTTGGCGGCGGCCACCGGGGACGACGCGCTGCCGGCCGGGACCGAGCGGTACCGGGCCGAGCACTGGGCGCACGGGCCCCGCTGGTCGGTCTACCCCGCCAGCCGCGCGGCGGGCGGGGAGTCGTGGTTCGGCTTCGACGCGGTCCGGCCGCTCGACGGCCTCCCGGAGGACGTGCTGCTCGTCCCGCTCGGCGGACACACGCGCGGGCACAGCGGGGTGGCCGTGCGGGACGGCGGCCGGTGGCTGCTGCACGCCGGGGACGCCTACTACTTCCACGGCGAGATGGACCCGGACCGCCCCACCGGGCACCCGGTGACGGACCTGGTCCAGGAGTCCGCGCAGGTGGACCCCGAACTGCGGCTGGGCAACCAGGCCCGACTGCGGGAGCTGGTCCGCCGGCACGGGGACGAGGTGACCGTGTTCTGCGCGCACGACCCGTGGGAGCTGCGCCGCCTCGTGGACCGGCCGACCGCCGCGGGACGGGCGTGACGGACGACGCGGGGCGGAACCTGTCGGAGCTGGAGTGCATCATCACCCGACGACGACGGATCCGACTGGAACGGGAAGTGCTGGGTGCGGACAAAGAGCGGTCGGCGGTTCGAGAAGGCGCGTGAGGCCATGCGGGTGGACCGACCCCCCATCGGAGACGACCCGGACCTGCGCGCCGCCGCCGCAGCGGGCGGAGCCCGGGAGGCGCGGGCCTACGCCGAACACCTGGAGAGACTGGCACACCCCCACAACACCGACCAGGCCATCCCCTGGTGGGAGAGGGCAGCCCAAGCGGGCGATCTTGGCGCCGCGTGCCACAGGGCCGACCTCGCCCTCAAACGCGGAGAGTGGACGGCGGCCGAACACTGGTACCGGATCGGCGCCGAGACGAACGGCCGGTGCGCCCTCGGGCTCGCCCGTGTCCTCCACCGGGTCGGCGATCCCGAGGAGGCCCTGGAGTGGTACCGGCGCGGAGCCGACCTCGGCGAGAACGAGTGCCTGACCCGGGGAGCCCTGCTGCTCGCCCGGCTCGGCCGCTCATCCTCCCCATGGCTCAGCGAGGCGTCGGACAGGTGTGACGAGTACGCGGACAACCTCACCTCCCTCATCGGGGAGGTCAACGACCACACGGACCTGTGCTGGACGGTGCTTCGGTCCCTCGAACGGGGAGAGGGGCTCAGCACCGAAGCCGCCCAGTACCTGGAGGGCCTCTGCTCCGACTCCGCCGAGGACGCGCTGACGGCGGCCGAGGGGGACGGCGACCTCGCCCCCGCGCTCCAGGAGTTCCTACTGGTGTTCTGCAAGAAGCGGTTCGACTGGGTGTGGCAGGCCGTCCCGTCCGAGCTGGACGGGCTTCGGCCGCTCTACGTGGAGGTGTCGCGCCTCCTCGGCGACCTCAAGTGGGTGGCCGTGTACGGCGAGATCCACACGAACGCGGGCCGGTACGCCGACGCCGCCGCGATCGTGGAGGAGCATCTCGACCGGTTCCCCGACCCGAACGGGTACGGCGTGTACCAGTTGGGCGAGTTCAACCACAGCCTCGGCCGGACGAGCGAGGCGCGGCGCTGGTACCAGCGTGTGGCGGAGGACGGGCACGTCGGCGCCCAGTGGAGACTCGTGGTGCTGGCAGGGCGGGAGGGACGAATCACGGAGGCGCTGAGCTGGTCGCGACGTCTGCGGGACAACCCCGAGCGTGATCCGTCCACTCTCACCGACGAGCGGATCGAGGAGTACCTGGACGGGTGGCGGGCCAAGGCCGACGACGCGGCCCTCTCCCAAGAGCAGGCGAACCGGCTCGCCGGTCTGCGCGAGGCCGCCGACGACGGTGACACCACCGCCGCGTTCGAGGCCGCCGAGCTGCTGCGCGGAAGCCTCGCCTGCCCCGAAGCCGCTTCCCTGTACCGGCGCGCCCTGGATGTCGGAGACACCCGTGCGGGACTGGCGCTGGGCCGCATGCTGCACGAGTCCTGCCACGCGGAGCCGGACGCGGTCACCGATCTCGTTCGGCCCTCCGCCGAGGCGGACGACCCCGAGGCCATGGAGTACCTGGCCCGGCTCATGCTGGGATCGAGGCGCGCGGTCACCTTCGACAACAAGGAGGAGGCGGAGCGCTGGTTCCGGGACGCCGCGAGAGCGGGCGTCGCACGGGCGGCCTGGTGGGCGGCGGACAAGTCCTACCAGTGGGACGGACACGACGACATCCAGGAGGCCGTGCGTCTGTGGATCGTCGCGGCGGAGGCGGGGTTGACCACTCCGGCCTGGCGCGCGGGCCGATGGCTGAGCACCTGGGGCTTCCACGAGGCCGCCGAACCACTGCTGCGCATGGCCGACGAGGACGACCTCGATCCGCGTGTGCCGCGGTACAGGATCCTGAGGCATCTGGGCGAATCACTCAGTGGCCAGGGCCGCGACGAGGAGGCTGCCGAGGTCCTGCGCGATGCTGTGGAGTGGTTCCAACTCACGGACGACGCCCAGGTGCCCGGTGGGGTCCGCTTCCGGGCTGACCCTCGTGACGCCTCCATCTTCGACCCCCGCATATCCCTGATGCTGGTCCTGGAACGGCTCGGCCGGTACGACGAGGCCGTGGAGCTCGCCCGTGAGGACCTGGCGCGAAGGTCACCGAACGCGAACACCCTGCGGGTGATGAGCCGGGCGGCCGAACGCGCGGGGGATCCGGCCACGGCCCTCGGGCACCTCGAACGCATGCTCCCCGACCTCGTCAAGGACGGCGACCGCGCCGCGATGGAACGTCTGCGCACCGCCCTGCCGGAGGAATCAACCGAGGAGTCCCCCGCCGGAGACTGACCGCGATCACCTCCGACCCGTCCAGGCGCCGCTCTCCCACGGGAGCGGCGCCGTTCGCGTTCCCGCCACCGCCCCCTCTGATCCACCCAGAAGAAACGTTGCGTTTCCTAAGATGGAGGTCTACTCTCACTAGAGAACGATCCGTTTCCTAAGCGGGTGAGGAGGCGAGGACCGTGCCGCGACGGCCGACCCCCGTGGCCCTGGCGCTCCCCGGGCTGCTGATGGCGATGCTGCTCGCGGCGCTGGACCAGACGGCCATGGCGCCCGCGCTCCCCGAGATCGCGGGCGACCTCGGCGGACTCGACCAGATGCCCGCCATCGTCACCGCCTACCTGGTCGCGGCCACCGCCGTGATGCCGGTCTTCGGCCGACTCGGCGACCGCTACGGCCGGGCGCCGCTCATCCGGGCGGCCGTCGTCCTGTTCTCGGCCGGGGCCCTGCTCGCGGCCGCGGCCGACACCCTCGGCGTGTTCCTCACCGCCCGGGTGGTGCAGGGACTGGGCGGCGGCGGGCTGATGATCGGCGCACAGGCGACCGTCGGGGAGATCGTCAGCCCGCGTGAACGCGGCCGCTACCTGGGCCTGTTCGGTGCGGTGTACGTCCTGGCGGCGGTCGGCGGCCCGCTGGTCGGCGGCCTGCTGGTCGACCACCTGTCGTGGCGCTGGATCTTCGCGATCCACCCGCCGCTCGGACTCGCCGCCCTGGTCGTGCTCAGCCTCACCCTCCGGCTCCCCCGCCCCGCGCACCGCCCCTCCGTCGACTACGCGGGCGCCGCCGCACTGAGCGCCACCGTGGTGGGGACCGTCCTGCTCTGCGACGCCCTCGCCCGGCCCGGCGGCTACCCCGCGTGGGCCCTGCCCGCCCTGGCCGCGGGCACCGCCGCCGCGTTCACCCTGTGGGCGGTCACCGCGCGCGTGGTCCGCGACCCCGTCCTCCCCCCGCGCCTGCTGCGCGACCGGGCCTTCGCCCTGCCCGTCGCGGTCGGCTTCCTGGTGGGGTTCGGCCTCTTCGGCGTGCTCACCTACGTACCCGCGTTCGCGCAGATCGCCCTGGGCATGAGCGCCACACGGGCGGGCCTGCTGGTGACCGCGCTCATGGCCGGAACGCTCGTCACCACGGTGGTGTCGGGTCGGCTGATCACCCGCACCGGCCGCTACCGGGGCTACCCGGTCGCGGGGACCGCCGTCGCGACGGCCGGGCTCGCGCTGATCGGCGTGTTCGGAGCGGAGTCGGACACGGCGGCGCTCACGGGGCTCCTCGTCCTCCTCGGACTCGGGATCGGGATGGTGATGCAGGTGGTCATGCTCGCCGCCCAGAACGCGGTCGGCCGCGCCGACCTCGGCGCCGCCACCTCGTCGGTCCTCTTCCTGCGCCAGGTCGGTGCGAGCGCGGGCGTCGCGGCGGTGGGCGCCCTGGTCACACGGGCGTTCGGCGACCGGGTCCCCGCCGGTGTCGGCGACCCCCGGTCGCTCACCCCGGAGGCCATCGCCGCCCTCCCCGAACCGACCCGGACCCTCGTGGCGGAGGCGTTCGGCTCCGCCGTGCCGTCGGCCCTCCTGGCCATGGCGCCGCTCATGGGCCTGGCGTTCCTCCTCACCCTCGCCTTTCCCCACCTCCCCCTGCGCAGCACGGCGCACGCGGATCCAGACAGGGAGACTCCCAGATGACCCACACACGTTCCGTCGCTCCCCTGGACGCCTTCGGCGCCGACGACCTCGCGGCCGTCGGCGGCAAGAGCGCCAACCTCGGCGAACTCCTGCGGGCCGGGCTACCGGTGCCGCCCGGGTTCGTGGTCACCACCGACGCCTACGCGCGGGTGGCCGCGGGGATCGGGCTGGAGGAGCGGCTCACCGGACGGGGCGCGGACGCGACCCCCGACCCCGCAGCGCTGCGCGCCGAACTGGAGTCCGCACCCGTCCCCGAGGACCTGCGCGCGGCGGTCACCGCCGCCTACGCCGACCTGGGCGAGGAGGTCCCGGTCGCGGTCCGCTCCAGCGCCACCGCCGAGGACCTGCCCGGCGCCACCTTCGCCGGGCAGCAGGACACCTACCTCAACGTGGTCGGCGCCGACGCCGTGGTCGACGCGGTCCGCCGGTGCTGGGCCTCGCTGTGGACCGACCGGGCGGTGGCCTACCGCGCGGAGCGGTCGGTGGCCGCCTCGGAGGTGCGGATCGCGGTGGTCGTGCAGCGGATGGTCGACTCGGACGTGGCCGGGGTCATGTTCACCGCCGACCCGGTGAGCGGGGAGCGCGACCGCGTCGTCGTCGACGCCGGCGCCGGGCTCGGGGAGGCGGTGGTGTCCGGCCTGGTCACACCCGACCACTACGTGCTCGACCACGGGGGCCGCCTCCTGGCGTGGGCCCCGGGCCGGGGCGAGGTGGTGATCCGCTCCGAGGCCGGGGGCGGGGTCGTGCGGGAGGAGCGCGGCGACGGGGGCCGGGAGGATGCCGCGGGCCGCCGGGACGCCGGACGGCTGCTGACCGACGACCAGCTCTCGGTCCTGGTCGCGCACGCGCGCACGATCGCCGGGCACTTCGGCCGCCCCCAGGACATCGAGTGGAGCCTGACCGGTGGGCGCGCGTACATCCTCCAGTCCCGGCCGATGACCGCCCTGCCCCCGGTGACCGGGCCGCTCAACCGGCGCCAGCGGCTCCTGGCCTCGGTCCTCACCGAGTACCTGCCCGTGCGCCCCTACCCGATGGACGTGAGCACCTGGCTCGGCCGCGGTCCGGCGAACATGATGCGGGAGATCATCGAGGACTACGGGATCACCGGGGGGTTCGAGGACTTCCTCGTCGAGGAGGACGGGGTGGTCACCCAGCTCACCCCGCGGGCGCCCCGGCCGACACTGCGCGCGCTGGCCACGCCCTTCCGGCTGGCGCGCAGGGCCCGGACGACGGACATCCGCACCTGGCGGGAGGACCCGCGGCTGGCCGAGTTCCTACGCCGCGCCGACGAGCTGGACGCCCTCGACCCGGCGACCCTGCCGTGGGCGGAGGTGGTCCGGGTGCCCGACCGCGTGCTCGCGCTCCTGGACTACTGCCGCGACCTGCGCCTGGACTACCTGCCGAGCACCGGGGTGTCGGTGGCGCGGCTGACCGCCGCCACCGCGCTCCTCGGCCGGCGGTCCCTGCTCGGCGACCTGCTGGGCGGGGCCCGGACGCGGACCGAGGACGCCAACCGGGCGCTCCAGGACCTGGCGGACACGGTCCGCGCCACACCCGAACTGCGCGCGCTCTTCGAGGCCGCCGACCCGGAGCACGTGGTGCGGGAGCTGCGGTCGGGACGGGGTTCGATCGGGGCGTTCGCCGAGGACCTCGACGCCTTCCAGCGCGAGTTCGGCCGCCGTGAGACCACCACACCGCTCCTGGTCAGCCCGCCCACCCTGGCCGAGTCACCGGAGAGCGTGGTCGGCCTGGTCCGGGTGCTGGTCGGCGAGGAGCGCGAGGACGATCCGGGGTCCCGGTCCGAGGGGGCGCTGGCCGCCCTGCTGGAGCACCCCCTGCTGCGGGGCGAGCGGGCCCGGGCGCGGGTGACCCGGTGGGTGCGGGCCGCGCAGAACGGCCTGGCGTTCCGGGAGGACTCGCACTTCTACTTCACCGCGGGACTCCCGGCCCTGCGGCGGGCGCTGCTGGAGATCGGCGCGCGGCTGCGGGCGGCGGGGGTCGTGGACGAGCCCTTCGACGTGTTCCACCTGCGCATCGAGGAGGTCCTGGAGGTCGGCGACGTCGAGGACATGCCCGACGACCAGGTCTGCCGACTGCGCTCCCTGGTCCGTGTCCGGGCCGCCAGGCGCGCCGAGCTGACCGGGGTCCGGCTGATCGACCCCGCGCGGGTGTTCCCGGCCGGGGACCGGGGCGACGCGCTGGTGTCGGGGACCCCGGCCAGCGCGGGTACGGCCACGGGCCCGGTGCGGGTGGTGCGCGGCCCCGCCGACTTCCACCGGTTGGAGAGCGGCGACGTGCTGGTGTGCCCCTACACCAACCCGTCGTGGACCCCGCTGTTCCAGCGGGCGGTCGCGGTGGTGGTCGACACGGGCGCGGTCGCGTCGCACGCCGCGATCGTCGCCCGCGAGTACGGCATCCCGGCGGTGATGGGGTCGGGCACGGGCACGACCGTCCTCACCGACGGTACGCGGGTCACCGTCGACGGGTCGGCGGGCCGCGTCGTCCGGGCTTCGTAGGATGCGGGACATGGCCGCCGATCCCGAGACCACCGACCACCGCAAACGCCCCCGCCGCCGGGGCGAGGCGCTCGTGTCCGCCATCCTCGCGGCGACCGTCGAGGAGCTGGAGGAGCGCGGCTACGCGGCGCTGACGATGGAGGGGGTCGCCGAACGCGCCCAGGCCAGCAAGGCGTCGCTGTACCGGCGGTGGCCGACCCGGGCCGAGCTGGTGATGGACGCCGTGTACTCGGTCGTCCCGACCCCCGGCGAGCTGCCGGACACCGGTGACCTGCGCGGGGACCTGCTGGCGGTGCTGCGGCGGACCGCGCGCACCCTGGCCGGCCCCGCGGGCGAGGGGCTGCGGGGGCTGATGGCCGAGGTCCTGCGCGATCCGGAGCGCGCGGCGCAGCTGCGCTCGCACGGGCAGGGGATGGGCCGCCGGATGATGGCGGAGGTGACCGGGCGGGCGGTGGAGCGCGGGGAGGTCGACGCACGCGCCGTCACCCCGATGCGGCTGGACGTGGGGCAGGCGCTGGTGCGCAACCACTTCGTCTTCCACCACGAGCCGATCGGCGAGGCGATGATCGAGGAGATCGTGGACACGGTCCTGCTGCCGCTGTTCGGGACGGTGCCCGAGGCGTGAGGCCGGGCCGGTGACCCCCCGCCGCGGGAACCGCTGTTAGCGTCCGTTCCATCGGACGTGGGGGAAGGCGGGGAACTCGTGTTGGCGGAGCTGCTGCGGGAACGGTGGATCGTCCAGGCGCCGATGGCGGGCGGCGGTTCGACGCCCGAGCTGGCGGCCGCGGTGTCCGGGGCGGGCGGGCTCGGGTCGCTGGCGGCCGGGTACCTGTCGGCGGACGCCCTGGCGGAGCGGATCGCGGCCGTGCGGACGCTGGGGACGGCGGTGTTCGGGGTCAACGTGTTCGTGCCCTCGGGGGAGCCCGCCGCGCCGGAGGTGCTGGCGGCCTACCGGGAGGAGCTGGGCCCGGAGACCGGGCGGCGCGGCGGGGCCGTGGGCGAACCGGTCCGCGACGACGACGCGTGGGCGGCCAAGGTCGACCTCCTGGCGGCCGACCCGGTGCCGCTGGTGAGCTTCACCTTCGGATGCCCGTCGGCCCAGGTGCTGGATCGGTTGCGCGCGGTGGGTTCGGCGACCGTGGTGACGGTGACGACCGTCGGGGAGGCGCGGATCGCGGTGGAACGCGGCGCCGACGGGGTGTGCGTCCAGGGTTCGGAGGCCGGAGGGCACCGCGCGGTGTTCGACCCGGCCGGAGGGGGCGGGTCGCCGCTGTTCGCGCTGCTGCCCGAGGTGGTGGCGGCGGTGGACGTGCCGGTGATCGCGACCGGAGGGCTGATGAACGGTCGCGACGCCGCCCGCGCGCTGGAGCTGGGGGCGACGGCCGTGCAGTTGGGGACGGCGTTCCTGCGGTGCCCGGAGAGCGGGGCGAACCCCGTGCACAAGGCGGCACTGGTGGACCCGGCGTTCACGGAGACCGCGCTGACCAGGGCGTTCACCGGGCGACCGGCACGGGGGCTGGCCAACCGGTTCATGTGGGAGCACGCGCAGGCGCCGACCGCCTACCCGGAGGTCCACCACATGACCAGGCCGCTGCGCGCCGCGGCGGCCGGGGCGGGCGACACCGGCGGGATGGCGCTGTGGGCGGGCGAGGGCTTCCGGTCCGCGACCGACGCCCCGGCGGCGGAGGTGGTGGCGCGGGTGCGCGAGGAGGCCGGAGTGCCGCGATAGAAGACGCTGCGGGGCAATACCCAGGACTTACGTCACTGATCGGGATGCAGCGCAGAACTGTACATTAAGCACATGGCTGACGATCCCCTCAAACCCGGACGACTCACAACACGCGAGGAGATGAAGGCCCTCTTTCATGGTGGGCAAGGGCAAGGGATCCAACCATGCACCAAGGTGCTCAAGGAGACCGGACGCGCCAATGTGCTGCTCTACACAGATCCCGCCTCCGGCGAGAAGTCGGGATACTACGATGGGTGGCTTCCTGAGGGGGATGAGCTCGGACCTATCTTCGAGTACACGGGTGCTGGTGGAGAAGACCAGGTCTTCCTCGGTCGCTACGGCGTAGGAAACCGTGCCATCCTCACACATATCGATGATGATCGTGACCTGCGCATTTTCAAAGCCGTCGGGACAATCCCTGGAAGAAAAGCGAAGCGCCAGAGATACATCGGCAAGTTTGAACTCGATAGCAAGAAGCCATACGTCCTACGCCATGCTCCCAACCAGAAGGACAAACAACGGCGTGTCATCGTGTTCCGGCTCCGTCCCATCGATGCGCTCCCTCCCAGCCCAGAGGACACCATCGCGGCCCTAACCGAGACAGAAGTTGTCTCGATCCCCCCAGACATTACGACCAGCTCACTGATCGAACCCGAGTCGCACAAGGGAAAGCCGATCACCCGGTCAGCGATCCCTCGCACCCCCATGGTCCGCCGCGAGGCTTCCTTGTCTGAGGAATTTCAGAAGCTCCTCGAACAGCACGAGCACAGGGTCGGCAGATTTCAGATCAGAGTCGCTGGCCTCTCATCGAGCCTGGTGACAGACTTGTACGATGCCAGTTCTCATGTCCTGTACGAAGCGAAGGGCACGAGCTCACGCGAAGCCATCCGGATGGCGATCGGCCAGCTCATGGACTACCGGAGACACATCACCCCTCCTCACCCCACCCTCGCTGTACTCCTTCCCAAGAAGCCACATCAGGATCTGCTCGACCTTCTGAGCTCCCTCGACATCAGGGTCGTGTACCAGCACGAGGGTTCCTTCAAGGGGTGGACGATGAGCACACACGCACCGGACTAGCTCTTGGGACTCAGAGAGTGGCCGATCCATGAAACAGCTCGGCCGTTCTCCAGGTAAAAAGTTGTCCCCTCCAACCCACGTCGGACAGCGTGGATAATCCGGGGGAGAGACCGATGATGGCGGTCGATTCACTCGTGTCCACGTCGTGGAACTCGTACCCGGTCAGCTCAGATGGATCGAGGGCACAGCTCAGGGCCCACATCCTGACCAGGTGCGCTGGGTGATCACCGAGTGACAAATCTCGTGGAGGTCTTCACCTCCTGGCTGGTGGACCACCGTCTGGCCTCGGCCCGCCAGGAGTTGAGTTGGTCAAACGCGGCCTTGAGTCGTGACCATGCGCGCACGGCTGAGGAGTTCCAGCGACTCAAACAACGGGAGGCCGACCGTGTGGCCGGGCATCACCACGCATACCAGGGCCTGAGCCTTGCCGAGCTTGAGCTCTTAAGCAGCCCCGGACCACTCAAGGGGCCCCTTCAGGGACTCAGCTCCCCAGGTCAGAGTCTCGTCAGAGTAAGCGGCGATCGCGGCGGCGCCCGTCCCCACGAGAGCTGAGCTGGCTCCTCCGGGTGGGGAAGAACATCAGAACCGTGATTCGGGTATCGGCCACACCTGTATACCGAGTCCTCGCCCAATCCCAACTTTCAGTAGTCATGTCTTGCCTCGTTGCGTTGGCCGCTTGCAGTCTCCTATCCTTTCTCGCAACGCGTTGACGGAGACGAGTAGCCGCGGGATCGCGTGAGCCGAGAGAACTGCCGGTAGCTGGGAAGGCGGTCTCGCGCCCCACGGTGAAGACCCTCCCGAGTGCGGGGAGGAACGGTCCTCTGCGGCCCCATGCTCCGCCGGATGGCTCCCGTCACAGGGCCCGAACGAGGTCGCCGTCCGAGCGACGAAAGTGCGGTGGCACCGCGAGTTGCCCTTCTCGCCCGCACTCCCAAGGGATCATGACGAGTCCTTTGGAGGACTGCTGTGATCCACCCGACGAACCGTGTACTGGTCGCTGACCTGCGAGAACACGTCGGAGAGTCTGTCTCGATCTCAGGATGGGTGAACACCCTCCGCCTGCAGAGCAAGATCCAGTTCGTGGTCGTGAGGGACCACACCGGCATGGCCCAGGTCACGCACAAGCGAGGGGGCGCTGGTGACGTTGTTGAGGCGGAGCTGGAGCGCCTAACCACGGAGTCAGCCATCCGCATCACTGGCCGTGTGGTCGACAACCCCATCGTCAAGCTCGGTGGACTGGAGATCATCCCCGAGTCCGTCGAGATCCTGAACCTGGCCGAGGCTCCTTTGCCCATCGACGAGCACACCGGGCTCGAACAGCGCCTGGACTGGCGCTTCCTGGACGTGCGTCGCCGCTTCCCCGCCCAGGTGCTCTTCACCGTGCAGACCACCCTCGAACAGGGCATGCGCGAGTACGCCTACGAGCAGGGGTGCACCGAGATGCACACCCCCAAGCTGATGGGCACCGCCTCGGAGTCCGGCGCTGAGGTGTTCAAGCTCGGCTACTTCGACCGAGACGCCTATCTGGCCCAGTCACCGCAGTTTTTCAAGCAGATGGCGATCGCGGCCGGTATCGACAAGGTGTTCGAAATCGGCCCCGTCTTCCGCGCCGAGCCCTCCTTCACCTCCCGGCACGCGACCGAGTTCACCGGTGTGGACATCGAGTTGGCCTGGATCTCGGACGTCGAAGACGTCATGGCCTTCGAAGAGCAGATGCTCACGCACGCCCTGGCCAAAGTCGCCGACGCCCACGGCGAGGCGATCCGGGAAGCGTTCGGTGTCGAGGTGACGGTCCCGTCGCTGCCGTTCCCGCGGATCACCATGGCCCAAGCCCAGGACATCCTCCGCACCGAGGGCTGGGACCCCGAAGGCGGCAAGGAGGACCTGGACCCGGAGGGGGAACGCGGGATCGCCGCCCACATCCAGCGGGAGACAGGGCACGAATTCGTCTTCGTCACTGACTACCCGGCCAGTATCCGGCCCTTCTACCACATGCGTCCGGCCGGACGGCCCGACCTCACGTGCAGCTTCGACCTGATGTGGAAGGGGCTGGAGATCACCACCGGCGCCCAGCGCGAGCACCGGCACAACATCCTGCTCAAACAGGCCGCCGAGAAGGGCATGAACACCGGGCCCATGCAGGACTACCTGAACACCTTCCGGTACGGCTGCCCGCCGCACGGCGGTCTCGGCATGGGCCTCAGCCGTGTCCTGATGGTCCTGCTCGGCCTGGACTCCATCCGCGAGGCCAGTTTCCTCTTCCGCGGCCCCAACCGGCTGACGCCGTAGAGACGCACCTGGGGTGGACCTGCCCGTCGTGGCAGGACCACCCCGGTTCCCGTCAGTAGCGAGTATTGCGCAGGTCGTGGAGCCAGGCTTCGGCGGGATGATCATCCCAGTAGCAGCGCAGGGCCACTTCCCGTTCGGCGTAGAAGACGTGGTGACACAGGGCTCCGTGGGAGAGGTTGATGCTCATGCTGAGCGGGGTACCCAGTGCGGGGTGAGAGTGTGGCTCCACAGCATGTCTCCCGGCTCACTACGGATGGAGAGACGCTCAGCGTCGTTGTGGGCGAGCGGTTCTTCGGCTGTGGTTTTACCGATGACGGCGTTCTCTGCCACGAGGACGCCCTCGGTCCACTCGGGGCGGGAGCGGGCGGCGTCGGTGTCCTCGATCCCCAGCACCAGACGGCCACCGGATTGTCGTGCGACCACCCAGTTCAGCAGCAGGGACCGGGCGTTGCCCACGTGGAACATGCCCCGGTCGGGAACGGTGCACCTGGTGCGAATCGAGGTGTCAGCCACTCGAAAACTCTATCCCCGTAGAGTCTCGTTGTTTCCGATGGGCCAAAGGCTGTCGGCTCACGTTAAGAGGGTGATGGGGCAACCCCATCGAGTTCTGCGCACCGTGGCCTCGGGAACGGGAGAGCACCGTACCCAGGAAGCCGCCCACCGCCTCCCCCGGCCTTCGGTGAACACACACCCGTCAAGGAGGGAACCCGGCACCATGAGCACGATCGAGTACGAGGCCAAGGTCCTGGAGATCGACCCCGACCAAGTGGCCCGGCTCATCCTGGGCAAAGGCGGCACCGATCTGGGCGACATGCTGCAACGCCGCTACGTCTACGACATCGACCCCGCTGACACCTCGCGCTGGGTGCGCCTGCGCGACACCGGTGACCGGGTCACGCTCACGGTCAAGGAGGTCGAGTCCGACGCCATCGGCGGCACCCGTGAGACCGAGACCGAGGTCGGTGACTTCGAGACCGCCAACACCCTGCTGGGCAAGCTCGGCTACCGCCCCAGGGCCTATCAGGAGAACCACCGGCACAGCTTCACCCTTGACGGCGGCCGACTGGAGATCGACACCTGGCCGCGCATCCCCGCCTACCTGGAGATCGAGGCCGACAGCCGCGCCGAGGTCGTGCGCGTCGCCGCTCTGCTCGGCTACACCGAAGCCGACCTGACGGGAGAGAACACCACCAAGGTCTACGCCCGCTACGGCATCGACCTGTCCGCCGTCACCGACCTGCGCTTCGATCCGGACTCCTGAAATATCCAGGTGACCGGGCGCGACGCGCCTGCCACACTGGGCCAAACCTCGAGCCCGGCCCCGGGAAGCACAACAGGAAACGGAGTCACCGTGACAGGGGACATCGGAGACGAGATCGGCTGGCGTGTCGTAGTCGCCGTCGGTGCCGCGTTCGGCGTGGCGTGCGGGCTTGAGGACGCCGTGGTCCGACCCTCCCAGCGTGAGGGTGTGGACTACCAGGTCAACGCCGCTATGACGCTGGCCAAGCGACTCCGACGCCCTTCCCGCGAGGTCGCTGAGACCATCGTCGCCCACCTCGACCTGGCCGACATGGCCGAGGAGACGGAGGTGGCCGGTCCGGGGTTCATCAACATCACCCTGTCCACGTCCTGGCTGGGCGAGCACACCGGCCGACTCGCGGCCGACGTCCGCCTCGGCTACGTACCGGCCACCAGCCCACAGCGGGTCATCATCGACTACTCCTCGCCCAACATGGCCAAGGAGATGCACGTCGGTCACCTGCGGTCCACCATCATCGGTGACAGCCTGGTGCGACTCATGGAGTTCGCCGGACACGAGGTCATCCGACAGAACCACATCGGCGATTGGGGAACCCCGTTCGGCATGCTGGTCGAACACCTCATCGACGAGGGCCTGGCCGAACACGAGTTCAGCATCGGTGACCTGAACGTCTTCTACCAGCAGGCGCGCACCAAGTTCGACGCCGACGAGGACTTCGCCGAACGCGCCCGCGCCCGCGTCGTCGCCCTCCAGGCCGCAGACCCCGCCACGCTGGAGCTGTGGGACCGGCTGCTCACCGAGTCCAAGCACCACATCGAGGCCGTCTACGAGCTGCTCGGCGCCCGGCTGACCCCCGACGACTACAAGGGCGAGAGCACCTACCAGCCCTGGTTGAACGACGTCGCCGACGAGCTGACCCGGCGCGGCATCGCCCAGGACAGCGACGGCGCCCTGTGCGTGTTCCTCGACGGGTTCACCGGCCGCGACGACCACCCGGTGCCGCTCATCGTCCGCAAGCGCGACGGCGGATTCGGCTATGACGCGACCGACCTGGCCACGATCCGTCACCGGGCCCGGGACCTCAAGGGCGACCACCTCATCTACGTGGTGGGCGCCCCGCAGGCCCTGCACTTCGCGATGATCTTCGCCGCCGCACGCAAAGCCGACTGGATCAGTCCCGAGACCACGACGACCCACGTGGGGTTCGGCAGCGTCCTGGGAGAGGACGGCCGGATGCTGCGCACCCGCGCCGGTGCCTCGCTCAAGCTCACCGACCTGCTCGACGAGGCCGTGGAGCGGGCTGGCGCCGTGGGCGCCGACCGGACCGACCTGCCCGAGCAGGAACGGAAGGACATCGCGCGAGCGGTGGGCGTCGGCGCGGTGAAGTACGCGGACCTGTCCTCGGACCGGGAGAAGGACTACGTCTTCGACTGGGACCGGATGCTGGCCATGGACGGCAACACCGCCGTCTACCTCCAGTACGCGCTCGCCCGGATCCGCTCGATCCTGCGCCGAGCGGACAAGGCCCCGCCGCTCGGGTCACCGGTGACGCTGACCGAGCAGGCCGAACGCGACCTGGCCCTGCGCCTGGCCCGCTTCCCGGAGGCGGTGCAGACGACCATCGCCCACCTCCAGCCGCACCGGATGGCCACGTACCTGTTCGACCTCGCGACCGCGTTCAGTTCCTTCTACGAGAACTGCCCCGTGCTCAAGTCCGAGGGGCGGGTGCGCGAGTCCAGGCTCGCGCTGGCCGCGCACACAGCGGCCGTTCTGGAGCGGGGGCTCGACCTGCTCGGCATCACCGCTCCCGAGCGACTGTAGGAAGCCGTCCCGGGGCGGGGATCCCTGTGTGGGTCCCGCTCCGGCTACCCCTGCGTCGTTTTGAGGACTGCGACGAGGCCCGTCCGCTCAGAGCTGGAGTAGCTGTAGCTGCTCTCGCGCCATCTTGTGGCGTCCACGGCAAGGCCGCCAGTCTCACCGGGTCAGAACTGGTCGGAACCGACGGCCTGGCCGATCGGGAAGACATGCCGCGATGCGGCGCAGATCGTCTCCAGAGCGTGAACGGGGACGTCCTCGGCGGAGTAACTGACCCGGAGCACCTGGACGACCCACTCGTCGGGCACGTCGAGGAGGTCCGCCTCGTAGGGCGTCGGCGGTCGGACGGTCAGGGTTTCCGTGGCGTGCCCGAAGGCGTGCCCGAGGCCTTCGATCGCGTCCTGGAGGGTGGGGAGGACGAAACCCTCCCCCGCCAGCCGGGTCCCCTCCGCCACGTCGAGGCGGAAATAGGAGGTCGAGATGCGCACCGGGACATCGTTCGCCCAGAACATCTTCCGCCGCGCGACCACATCATCGCCTGGTTCCGTGCGCAGACCGGTGGCGACATGCTCGGAAGCGGGCTCTCGACCGACGAAGAGCATCTTTCGCTTCGGTTCGAGCCCCTGCTGCTCGGCCTCGGTGAGATAGAGGCTCTTGGATCCGCGAGTACTCGGCGGCGTCGGGAGTGCGCGCTGCACGAGGACACGGGGGCGAGGTTCGAGTGGCCCCTCGGGCGCCTTGTGGGACGTGCTGCTGCCCGCCTTCTTCATCTGGCTCACCCGGCCCGGCGAGACTCCGAGCTGCCGGGCGATCTCGTCCTGGCGCATGCCCGACCTCTGGGCCTCCACGATGGCGCCACGCCGGATCCGTGACAGTTCCACGCTCTGCCCCTGCAAAGTGGTCATTGCTGAGGAGGCCGCGCGGGCTCTCTCTACCGGGTCCGAGATGGCGGCGATGTCGTGCAATGTCCTGGCGTCCAAGGTGCGTCCTCATGATCGGTTGCTCCACCAGACTTTAGCCCCCCTATTGCAATCGCGGAAAGGTGGGTCTACTGTCGTCGAAGACGAGGTTTAGCCCCCCTAAATCGACTCGATCCCGCGCGGACCGCTGTTGGTGGAGCGGTTGTCGGTCACACGCTCAGTGTGCCCCAGGCGGCTGAACCTCCGTGTACCGGCCACCGCGCCGTCGTGGACCTGGCGGTCACCGACTACGCAGTGGCCCAGATCCTGATACCCGAGGAGCTGCGATGTCCGGATTCGAGGTGCCGAGGCCGCGATGCGGCCACAGCCAGGACCGGCGGGTGGTGGGTGGGTTGCCGGTCCGTGTCAGGAGCCAGCGCCTGGGGGTGTCCGCCGCGTACTTCGACGGGACACCTGCGCAGGTCGGCCGGATCCGAACCTGGTGCGCGGGGGCCACCGGGTTGGACGAGGAAGCGACCACCGTCGTCAAGCTGGTCGTCAGTGAGCTGGCGACCAACGCCGTTGTCCACACCGCCTCGGGCGGCCGGTGCGGTCGGGTCAAGGTCACCGTGGAGGTGCTGCCCGGCCGGGTCGTCCTGGTCTCCGTGACCGACGACGGCCCTCGGGCCCTGCGGCCGATCACGGTTCCGGCCCTGACCGAGCACGTTGACGACGCGAAGCCGTCCGGGCGCGGGCTGCGCCTGGTAGCCGCGCTGGCGGAGAAGTGGTGGTGGACCGGGTGCCCGGGCGGGCCGCTGACCGTGTGGGCGCTGATCGACCCCGATCGCGACCTGGACACCTGAAGCCCTGGTGGGAAGCGCAGCCCCACAAGGCCGATGACACCCGCCCAGGCCACAGAGACACAGATGCCCCGATCGGTGCTTAGGACCACCGAGCCGGGGCGTGATCAACCACCTGAACCAAGCAGGAGGACGACCGTGCCACACACTACCGGCCGCCACCGCAGGCGGCACCGAACCCTCGCGGGCCAACTCTGGGCCCTCGTCACCACAGCGCTGGCGACCGCCCTGGCCTGCGTGTTCGTCCCCAGCACGCCGACTCGAACCGCGATCGGCCCCACTCCGGACCGACGCGAACTCCCGCCCGGCGCACCCAAGGAGTCCAGGCCACTCCCCGCGATCCCGGGGCCCTCGGCCACCGACCCCGACGAGACCGGCGGGGCACTCGTCCGCCCCTACATGTACCCGCGCCCCCAGCGTCGGGCGACGGCGACCATCCCCCGGCCACGGGTCCCGGTCGGTGACCTCCTGGCCCCGGTCCCCGCCCCTCCCCCACGACAGGGTGAGTTCGACGAACTCGCCAGCCTGGTCCGCGTCTACCTCGCCACCGGCGGTTCCCCCGCCACCTGAGCCGAACGCCCTCCCGCTCGGGCGGCGACCGGCACGGCCGCCGCCCGAGCGGCACAACGAGCATCAGCCCCGAACGGCCAACGCGTCGACCTCGAACAGCATCCCCGGCAGCGCCAGCGTCGCCACCCCCAGGAGGGTCTGCGCGGGCGGCTTCCCGCCCCAGATCGCGTGCACGCGCTCCCCGAGGACCTCCAGCTTGCCCAGGTCGTGGTCGACGACGTACGTCCCCAGCCGGACGACGTGCCGGTACTCCAACCCCGCGGCCTCCAGCGCCGTGCCCAGGTGGGCGAAGGCCAGCTCCACCTGCCCGGCGAAGTCCGCCACCGCCACCCCGCCCTGGGGGTCGGACCCGTACTGCCCCGCGACGACCACCAGCTCTCCCGAGGTCTCGGCCAGGTGCGAGTACCCGAACGGCACCGGGTCGTGCAGGCCCTCGGGGTTGCTCAGCGTGTGCGCCATGTCAGCTCCTTCGACTCGATGTGCGGAACCCGGCGAGCACCGCGCCCGCCAGGACGATGAGGACGACCCCCGCCAACGGGGTCGCGGCGACGGAGAACCCGTCGGCCACCCGCCCGCCCAGCAGCGCACCCAGGGCGATGGCCAGGTTGAACGCGCAGACCAGCAGCGCCGTGGCGGCCTCGGGGACCTCCGGCGCGTGCCGCAGCATCCAGGTCTGCACACCCACCGACACCCCGCCGTAGGCCAGGCCCCAGACGACGAGCGCCGCGACGGCGGCGACGGGAACACCGCCGAGGAACGCGAGCGTTCCCAGCGCCGCGGTCAGCCCCGCGGTGATGAACAGGAGGGTGCGGCGGACGTCCCGGCCGCTCCCGGCCAGGAAGTTCCCCGCGATCCCCGCCACCCCGTAGACCAGCAGCAGTACGCCGGTCAGCGCCGCGTCCACCCCGGCGACGTCGGTCAGGAGCGGCCGGACGAAGGTGTAGGCGGTGAACTGTCCGGTGACCAGCAGCAGCGTCAGTACCACCCCCGTGCGCACCCCCCGGTGCCGCACCAGCAGCGTGGGCAGGTCGGCCGGGCGCGTGGCGGCCCGGGCGGGAAGGGTCGGCAACAGGACGAGCAGGAGGACCAGGGCCACCGCCCCCAGAGCGGCCACCGCGAGGAAGGCGGCCCGCCACCCGGCGAGGTCGCCGACGAGCGTCCCGAGCGGCACACCCAGCACCGACGCCGAGGACACCCCGCCGAAGACCACCGCCGTCGCGCGCGGCACGTGGCGTTCCGGGACGAGACGGGGCGCCAGCCCCCCGGCGATCGCCCAGAACCCGCCGATCCCCACCCCCACGAGCACCCGGGCGACCAGGACGGGGGCGATGTGGTCGGCGAGCGCGCAGACGGCGTTCGCGGCGGTCATCAGCGCGATGAACACGGCCAGCAGCGTGCGCCGGTCGACCCGCGCGAGGAACACGGCGACCGCCGGTGCCGTCCCGGCCGCCACGAGCCCGGGCACGGTGACCATGAGCGCGGCCGTCCCCTCACTGACGGACAGGTCCGCGCCGACGACGGTGAGCAGTCCGACCGGGAGCAGTTCGGTGGTCATGAGCGCGAAGATCCCGAGCGCCACGGCCGACACCGCGAACCACGCGTTACGGCTGCCGGGGGCGTCCGTCCGGACGGCGTCCCCGCCTGAGACGTCTCCGCCGCGCACGCCCCCGCTCGGGGCGCTCACGTCACCACCTCGAACACTGAGAACTCATAAACATAGATAGGAAACATCCAGGATTACCCCCAAGCAAAGCCCCTCCCGGGGAGGGGCCCGTCGTCGTCGGTCGGCCGCGAGGTCAGTCGGCCGCGAACCAGCTCCGCACGCGCACCGGAGCCTCGGGCGCCGTGCGCTCCACCGACGCCTTGATCTCCGCGAGCGTCTGCGCCCCGAGCTCACGCCGCCAGGCGAGTTCGGCCCTGCGCATGGCCAGGTCGATCTGGCAGGAACCGACCGGGGGCTCGTCCGGCGCGCCCGGCCCCTGGTTCCGGATCTCCGTGCACTGGAACGCCTCCTCCCGCCCCTCGATCGCACCCACCACGTCCATGAGGGTGATCTCCTCGGGGGCGCGCGCCAGCCGGAAGCCGCCGCGCGGACCGGGGGTCGAGTACACGATCCCGCCCCGCGCCAACGCCTGGAGCTGCTTGTTCATGTACGCCGCGGGCAGCCCGTAGAACTCCGCCAGCCTGGCGCTGGGCACCGCCCGCTCCGGGCCCACCCACGTGAGGTTGAGGCAGCTGTGCAGGCCCCACTCGACCCCTTCGGACATCCGCATAATCATGGACATTAGATGTCCAGGTCCCATCGCGCAAGTACGAACCCCGCCGGACCCCCGGCCGCGGACGCGACACCAGCACCCCGCTACCCCTTGCGGGCGACCCCGCCGAAGTCGTCCAGGGGCCGGACCGCGCCCACCTCGGCCGGGTCCGGACGCCACTCGGTCACGGAGACCACGCCCGGTTCCAGCAGCTCCAGGCCCTCGAAGAACCCGGCGATCCGCTCGGGCGTGCGGTTGACCCGGGGGTTCTCCCCTGCCTCGTTCCACTGCCGGATCATCTCGTCCATCTCGGCGGGGGCGATGACGTCGGTGTCGTCGCACAGCACCAGGTAGCTGCCGACGGGCAGGGCGTCCACGAGTCGGCGGACGAGGGCGTAGGCCTCCCCGTCCTCGACCACGTGCGCGGTGATGCCCAGCAGCAACAGCGCGGTCGGACGGGACAGGTCCAGCGTCCCGGCGGCCTCCCGGAGGATCCGCTCGGGGTCGCGCAGGTCGGCGTCGATGTAGTCGGTCGCGCCCTCGGGGCTGCCCGTGAGCAGGGCCCGGGCGTGCGTGAGCACGAGCGGGTCGTGGTCGACGTAGACGATCCGCGCGGCCGGGTCGTGCGCCTGGGCGACCTCGTGGGTGTTGTTGGCGGTGGGCAGCCCGGTGCCCACGTCCAGGAACTGGTCGACACCGGCCTCGGTGACCAGGTGGCGGACCGTGCGCACGAGGAACGCCCGCTGGGCGACGGCGATCTCGGCGATCATCGGGTTGGCGGCACGGATCTGGTCGCCCACGGCCCGGTCGGCCGGGTAGTTGTCCTTACCGCCCAGCCAGTAGTTCCACACGCGCGCCGAGTGCGGCACCGACGTGTCCAGGGGGTGGTTCGGGGAGGGGGTGGTCATGGGGCCCTTCGTTCGTCGACCGTCGTTCGCGGCCAACCTAGACCACCCCGATCCCCTACGCCACAGGGCTTTCAGGCGCCGGCGAAGAGCCCGGCGGCGTGGTCCAGGACGCCAGCCGGCAGGTAGTCGCTCTCCACGGGGACGTCCCAGCCGCGGGCCCGCGCCAGGCAGGCCAGGGCGAGCAGACGCGTGTTGACGTATCCCTCAGTCCTTCCGCGCATCTCACCCACGCCGTAGGCGTCCCTGTGCGCCTCCAGCGCGTCGGCCAGCGCCAGGGCGAACCCCTCCCGGTCCCCGGCGACCAACTGGGAGAGCAGCACGACCGGCGGTGGCGGGGAGTTTGGGGCCGCCCGGTGGCGGGACAGGGCCGTCAGCGCGTCGTCCGTCGCCGCGCGGGCCTCCGTCACCAGCTCCGCGGCGTCCCGCGCCCCGGGTTCGGCGGTGCCGCACCGGGCCGTCTCGGCGCGCAGGTACGCGAGCGACGCCGCCCGGTACCGCTGGTAGACGTTGACGCCGATCCTGGCCGAAGCGGAGTCGAAGGTGCCCGTGGGGTGGGCCAGCAGCGCGTCCAGCCGCTCCCGGGAGCCGGAGAGCACCGCGTACTCGACGGCGGCCACGCGCGCTTCCTCCCTGGTGTCGCGGCTGGGCTTCATGGGACGCAGGAAGCCGGTGGTCCGGCCGAAGGTGACCTCGACGTCCTCCTCGGCCGTCACGGCGGCGAAGACCCCGGCGGTGTACTGGGAGGCGTGGGTGAGGGCCTCCAGCTGACGCGGGTCGCGGGCCCGCGGGTCGACCAGCGAGCGGTACCGGAAGCAGCTGAGCTCGTCCTCGGCGCGGCGGTGGATCGACCACGGGCGCAGCTCCCGCACCGCCCCGGGAGCCCAGTCCTTTCCCAGGTTCTCGGCGCTGTACTCGTCGCAGCGCTCCAGGATCCGGTCGATGTGCTCGGGCACGTCGGCCTCTCGCTCCACGGCCAACCGCCCCTCGGCCAGCTCCCGCAGCGCCCCGGCGTCCTTGTCGGCGCCGTAGGCACCGACGCGGGGAACGCGCCACCTCTCCTCCCCCAGGACGAGGCGGCGGGGCAGGTAGTCGGTGTCCAGGGGCTGCTCCCACCCCTCGATCCGGACCGCCATCGCGGCGAAGGCGATCGCCTCGATCGGCAGGAGGGACGCGGGGTGATCCTCGGACGCCCCGTCACGGTGGGCCTGGATCCGGGTCGTCATCAGCTTCCGGAAGAGCTCCTCCTCGCCGGACAGCAGCGTGTGCAGCTGCATCAGGTCGGGGTGGGGCAGTTTCCCCTCACCCGCGATCCCGGTGACCGCGGTGTCGACGTAGCCGAGGATCTGGTCCCGTTCGGCCCCCGTCTCGGGGAAGAGGTAGTAGGTCAGAGCGCGCGCCAGGACCTCCCCCTCGTCGAAGGTCGAGGCGAGGGAGATGAGGGCACTCGCGTTCTGCTCGTGGATCCCGGCGACCAGGCACAGGTACAGGGTCCGGATCCACTTCCAGGCCGAGGGAGTGCTGGGGCTGGTGCCCTCCCCCCTCCCCTCGTAGATCACTCCGGTGCCCGTGTAGGTGGTGTCCACGGAGAACGAGGCGGAGGCGGGCGCGTGGTCCAGTTTGAGCGCCCCGATCCGGGCCTCGGCCGCCGAGTACAGGGCGGTGAAGGCGTCGGCGTCGATCCCGGGCCGCTCCGCCGACCGCGCTCCGGCGTAGGCGAGCAGATCACCGGCGATGAAGTCCCAACCGTGGAGGGACCGCCCCGCCTCCTGCTCCCGATGGACGGCGCCGCCGATCTCGTCGGCGAAGCCCCTCGTGGCCTTGGCCAGGGCCTCGGCCCGCACCTCGTGCCGTTCGATACGCACTGGTCTCCCGTGTCCCTTCCGTCGCGCGGTGCACCGGACGCCCGGTCGCGGGCCCGGTCACCCGACGGAGTCTGGCACTGCGCGGCGACAGGACGGGCGGGGCGAACGAGACGGGTGACTCCGGAACGTGGGAAACCTGCGCCGCACGGTATTTACCCGTAGGTAACAATTGGGTCGACCGCTCCAGAGACCTGGATCACGTGGCGCCGCGCACTCTAGTGTTCCGGCATGAGTGTCTTGCGCAGCCGTGCCCTCGTTCGCGTACTTCTGGGCTTTCTCGCAGCCGTCGTGGTGCTGGCCCTGACCGCCACGCTGCTGGGGATATGGGCCGTCCGCCGTTCCTTCCCGGAGACCTCGGGCGAGCTCACCCTCCCCGGCCTCGACTCCCCCGTCAGCGTCCTGCGCGACGAGTACGGCGTCGCCCACGTCTACGCCGACACCTCGCACGACCTCTTCATGGCCCAGGGGTTCACCCACGCCCAGGAGCGCTTCTGGGAGATGGACTTCCGCCGCCACGTCACCGCGGGCCGGACCGCCGAGCTGTTCGGCCCCGACCAGGTCGAGACCGACGCCTACCTGCGCACGATGGGCTGGCGGCGCGTCGCCGAGCAGGAGTACGACCTGCTCGACGAGCAGACCCAGGGCCACCTGGACGCCTACGCCGAGGGCGTCAACGCCTGGATCGGGGAGCACGAGGGCACCGCCGCCAGCCTGGAGCACGGCCTGCTCGCCGTCACCGCCGACGACTACGCCATCGAGGCCTGGACGCCCGCCGACAGCCTCGCCTGGCTGAAGGCCATGGCCTGGGACCTGGGCGGCAACCTCAGCGAGGAGACCGAGCGCGCCGTCCTCCTCGCCTCCGGCCTCACCCGCGACCAGATCGACGAGCTCTACCCCGCCTACCCCGTCGACCAGCACACGCCGATCACCGCGACCGACGAGCTCAACGGCGCCGGGACCGACGCCGCGCAGGCCGACGAGCGCCGCGCCCCCGGTGCGGCCCCGACCGACACCTCCGGCACGACCGGCGTCCCCGAGTCCGCGGACACCCCCGCCGCCGCGTCCACGGGGCCCGGCCTCCCCGAGGACGCCCTCGCCGCCGTCGACGGCCTCGACCGGATCTTTGAGGCGATCCCCGGCCTCCTCGGCCCCGCCTCCAGCTCCGACCTGGGCTCCAACTCCTGGGTGGTCTCGGGCGAGCACACCGAGTCCGGCCTGCCGCTCCTGGCCAACGACCCCCACCTGGGCGCGTCGATGCCCTCCACCTGGTTCCAGGTCGGACTGCACTGCAACGAGATCACCGACGCCTGCCCCTACGACGTCACCGGGTTCAGCTTCTCCGGCCTGCCCGGCGTGGTCATCGGCCAGAACGAGTCCATCGCCTGGGGGCTGACCAACCTCAACCCCGACGTCATGGACCTCTACGTGGAGCGGATCGACGGCGACCACCACATCGTGGACGGTGAGCGCGTCCCCCTGGAGGTCGTCGAGGAGACGATCGCCGTCGCCGGAGGCGAGGACGTCGACATCACCGTCCGCCTGACCGGGCACGGCCCGCTGATCTCCGACGCCGAGGCCGGGTCGCACCTGGCCCCCGTGACCGAGAACCCGCAGATCGCCGAACCCGCGGAGGCGGAGGACGGCGGGGCGGACTCCGCCGACGGCGCGGACGGCTTCGAGTACGGCGTCGCCCTCCAGTGGACCGCCCTGGAGCCCGGGACCACCGCCGAGTCCATCTTCGCCATCAACCGCGCCCGCGACTGGGCCGACTTCCGCGAGGCGGCCAGCCGCTTCGACGTCCCCGCGCAGAACCTCGTCTACGCCGACGCCGAGGGCAACATCGGCTACCAGGCGCCCGGCCGCGTCCCCGTGCGCGGCGAGGGCGACGGCCGCTGGCCCGCCCCCGGCTGGGACTCCGCCTACGACTGGGGCGACTACCTGGCCTTCGACGACCTTCCCAGCGTGTACAACCCCGGCTCCGGGGTCATCGTGACCGCCAACCAGTCCCTCGTGGACAGCGAGTACCCCCACCACCTGACCGACGACTGGGACTACGGCTACCGGAGCCAGCGGATCAACGACCTCCTCGACCAGGCGATCACCGAGGGCCCGGTGACCTCGGCGGACATGTCCGCGATCCACATGGACTCCTACCACCTGGCCGCCGCCGAGGCCCTCCCCCACCTGCTGGAGGTCGAGGTGGACGGCGTCACGGCCCAGGCGCAGGACCTGCTGCGCGGCTGGGACGGCCACACCGGCCCCGACTCGGCGGGCGCCGCCTTCTACCAGGCGTTCTGGCGCCACCTGCTGCCGCTGCTCTTCGACGAGCTGGGCGACGGCGTGGCCATGAGCGGCAGCTCGCGCGGGATGTACGTGGTCAACCGGCTGCTGGCCGACCCCGAGTCCGCCTGGTGGGACGGCGAGGGCGCCAGCGGTCGCGACGAGGTCCTGGCCGCCGCGATGGACGCCGCCGCCGAGGAGCTCACCGAGCGCCTGGGCGGGGACCCGGCCGACTGGCGCTGGGGCGACCTGCACACCCTGACCGCGACCAACCAGTCCTTCGGCACCTCCGGGATCGGCCCGGTCGAGTGGCTGCTCAACCGCGGCCCGGTGGAGAGTTCGGGCGGGTCCAGCATCGTCAACGCCACCGGCTGGAACACGGCCGAGGGCTACGAGATCTCCGCCGTGCCCTCCATGCGCATGGTGGTGGACCTCGCCGACCGGGACGCCTCCACCTGGATCCACCTCACCGGCAACTCGGGGCACGCCTTCCACCCCAACTACGACGACCAGTTGGAGGCGTGGGCCGCGGGCGAGACCCTGCCGTTCACCGTCTCCCGGGAGGGTGTGGCGGAGGCCGCGGTGGACGAGCTGACCCTGGTCCCGTAACCCGTTCCCCGGTGGCACCGCCGCCGCGCCCCCGTCCGGAGCTCTCCGACCGTACGGGGGCGCGGCTGTTCAGGGACGAGGCGGTGCGGCGGACCGGTTCAGTCGCCCCGCACCAGATCCGGGAACCCCACGCCGGTGAGCTCCTCGGACACCGTCCACAGCCGCCGCGCGGCGACCGAGTCCCACGCCGCCTCGCTCCGGCTGCACAGTCCGGGGGCGCCGCGTGTTCCCCCCATCTTCGTGGGACCGGCGAAGGCGGCCCCCGGCACGTCCTGGGTGGCGGCGTAGATCGTGGGCAGCGCTCCGGCGGCCCCGCTCTGGGCGATCAGCCTGTTCCCCACGGCCATCAGCGCCCGGGCCAGGGGGTTGGCGGCGTGGCTCTGGAGGTTGGTGGCCGCGTACCCGGGGTGGGCGGCGGTCGAGAGCACCGGCGACCCCGCCGCCTCCAGCCGCCGCTGCAACTCCAGCGTGAACAGCAGGTTGGCGAGCTTGGACCGGGCGTAGGCGCGGCCCGGCGTGTAACCGGAGTCGAACTGCAGGTTGTCGAAGTCGATGCCGCGCGCCGCCCGGTGCAGGTCGGAGGAGACCGTCACCACCCGACCGGTGACGTGCGTCAACAACAGGTTGGTGAGAGCGAAGTGGCCGAGGTGGTTGACGCCGAACTGCGTCTCGAACCCGTCCCTGGTGTACGACTGGGGCAGGGCCATCACGCCCGCGTTGTTGACGAGCAGGTGGATCGGCCCGTCCCACTCCTGCGCGAACGCGCGCACCGACCCCAGGTCGGCGAGGTCGAGCCGGCGCACCTCCGTGTCGCCGCCGACCGACTTCGCGGCGGTCCGCCCCTTCTCCTCGTCGCGCACCGCCATCACCACCCGCATGCCCTTGCCGGCGAGGACGCGGGTGGTCTCCAGGCCCAGGCCGCTGTTGGCCCCGGTGACGACCGCCGTGCGGCCGCTCAGGTCGGGGATCGTGACCGCTTTCGTCTTCATCGCGCCACCGTAGGCGACCCCGAGCCAAGTGGTCAATGACAACAATGCTGGCGGCAGAAACATCCCGCCTATCCTGGTGCCATGCCCGACCGCCCCTATCACCACGGTGACCTGCGCGCCGCCCTCCTCGCCAACGCCGAACGCGCCCTCGGCGAGCGTGGCCCGGCCGCGCTGTCCCTGCGCGAACTCGCCCGTGAGGCGGGTGTGAGCCACGCCGCCCCCGGCCGCCACTTCAGGGACAAGCAGGCCCTGCTCGACGCCCTGGCGCTCAGCGGGTTCGAGCGGCTCACCGAGCGCCTGGAGCGCGCGGCCGGGGACGGGGAGGGGGACGACACCCTCGCCAACCTCACCAGGCTGGCCCGCACCTACGTGGGGTTCGCCGTCGAGCACCCCGCCCTGCTCGACCTCATGTACACGCGCAAGCACGACCCCGACGTCTCCGAACAGCTCGCGGCGGCGGTCGGGCGCATGCTCGACTCGGTGGTGAGCCCGATCAGGGAGGGGCAGGCCGCCGGGGAGATCGCCGAGGGGGACCCGTTCACCATCGCGATGACCGTGTCCGCCACCCTGCACGGCTTCGTCATGTTCAAGGCGGGCGCCGACCCCGCCGACACCGAGGCCTACCTCGCCGACGTGATGAGGGTCCTCTACGACGGGATCGCCCCGCGCTGAAACGAACCGCGCCGGGCACCGGCACGTCCCACGGAGACGAACCGGCTCCGGCCAGAAACCAGAGGAAAGGGCCCCGTGGAGTTCCCCGGCGACTTCGAGACCCATCTGACCCTGGACGCGCCCACCCCGGAGCGCGTCGACGAGGCGGCCGCGTGGGCGGGCGCGAACGGGCTGAAGTTCACCCACATCCAGCTCGACCGGGGTGCCCGCGCCTCCCAGCCCATGGTCACCTACCACGGTCACGGGACGCTCAGCCAGGAGCTGAGGATCGCCGAGGAGTGGACCGGGCGCCTGGCAGGGGCCGGGTTCGGGGTGACCCGCACCAAGATCGAGGCCTCCCCGTTCAACGTCGACGTCCCCCGCACCCGTGAGGAGGCGCTGGCCCTCCCGCCGCACTGCTACTTCGAGCACCACGTCAAACTGCTGCTCGCCCCGGACGCAGACCTCGACGCGCTCTCCCGGCTCGTCGAACCGCACCGCGCACGGCTCTCCCGCAACGCCCGCCGGGTGCGCGCGGACGGCTGCCAGGAGCGGTTCGTCACCCAGCGCTGCTCGCGGGTGGGCCTTCCGACGGCCGTGACCCTCCTGGAACGGCTCAGGGAGGAACTGAGGGAGCAGGGCCTGGACCGGGTGTGGCGGTACGGGGAACCGGAACCCGAGAGCAGGATCGTCGACCTCGAACGCGAGTTCGTCGTGTACGACAGCGCGCTCGACCTGGACGCCGGGTGGATGGACGCCGCACCGGTGGCCGCCGGGACCGAACCCCCCTCGCGTCGGCCGTGGTCGTCGTCGCAGAGGCGCTACCCCGACACCTACCTGCCGAACACCGCGGGACCGCACGCCAGCCAGGAGAGGGTGTTCGACCCCGCCCTCAAGGAGTTCCAGAACGCCTACCGGCCCGGCGAACCCGTCTTCGACGACCTGGATCTCACGGCCCGGTGGTGGGACACCCAGCAGCACGCCATGGAGCAGGCCCTGAGGACGATCGCCGCCACCCGCTGGGGCGACCACCTGGTCCTGCGCGGCAGCATGCTCATGCCCGTGTGGGTCGGCGACGCCGCCCGGCGCGCCCGCGACCTGGACTTCGTGGTCGTCCCGGCGGACATGGAACCGATCGGCGAGGACGCCTCCCGGATGCTCGACGACCTGGTGGGCGCGTTCGACGGCGCCATCGGCAACCTCCCAGGCCTCCGCTTCCATCCCGACGGGGCGCGGTCGGAGAGCATCTGGACCTACGAGCGCGCCGAGGGGCGCCGGATCGTCGTCCCGTGGTCGCGGGAGGACCTGCCCGGGGGCACGGTGCAGATCGACGTCGTGTTCGGCGAACCGCTTCCGGAGCCGCCCGTCCGGGCACGGGTCGGACCGGCGGAGGTCCTGGCGGCCGGCCCGGAGCTGTCGCTGGCGTGGAAGGTCCTGTGGCTGTTCACGGACATGCACCCGCAGGGCAAGGACCTGTACGACGCCGTGCTCCTGGCCGAGAACTCGTCCCTGTCCCGCGACCTGATGTTGAGGGTCCTGGGGCCGCTGGCGCGGGAGGAGATGGGTATGGACGCCGAGGAGGTGGACGAGCGGTACCTGCGCGGGTCCGGTGCCCTCCGGGCCGTCGGGCAGGGGTGGGAGCACTTCGTCCGCGACTGCCCGTGGGTCGAGGGCGGGG
Organism: Nocardiopsis sp. KDC1DS13DA1; assembly: GCF_055632325.1. Lineage (NCBI taxonomy): Bacteria > Bacillati > Actinomycetota > Actinomycetes > Streptosporangiales > Nocardiopsidaceae > Nocardiopsis > Nocardiopsis sp. KDC1DS13DA1. Next base: position 213,285 of record NZ_JBVMUY010000035.1, on the reverse strand, counting down.
CCGAGGAGTGGCTGGCCCGGTTCGAGACCGCCCTGGCCCCGGTGTTCAGGAAGGGCTGAGCCCGAGCGCCCGGCGCGCGGCGGCCGCCCAGTGCGGGGAGCCCGCGCGCTCGGCGACCGCCAGCGCCCGCCGCCGGTGCCGCTCCGCCTCGTCCGGCATGTCCAGCGCCTCGGCCAACGCGCCCAGGTACCCCGCCACGGGGCCGAGCGTGAGCAGCCCGGTCTGCGCCCCCGCGAGCTCCCCGGCGGCCGGGAGTAGCCGTGCGTAGGCCCGTTCCATCGCCGAGCGGTCGCCCGTCCGGAGGGCGACCAGCGCGGCGAGGGCCGTGCGGACCTCCAGGAGCAGGTCCGGCGGCGCATCCTCCGGAAGCGTCTCGGTCGCCGCGGTGAACTCGCCCCTCCGCGCCAGGTCGAGTGCCCGGACCCAGGGCGCGAACGGCCCGGTGTCGGCGGTGACCGCCTCCCCGGCGGCGAACGCGGCCCCGGCACCCTCACCGGTCTGGATCCGCAGGCAGAGAAGGGCGAACGGCAGCAGTCCGCGTTCCATCCCGCGCATACCGCTCCGCCGCAGCCCCGCGGACGCGGACCGGTACGCCGCCTCCGCCTCGCCGACGCGCCCGGCCAGGGCGAGACGCAGGGCGGCGTACCACTCGGTGAACACGCCCACGAGCGGGATCCCGTACTCCCGGGCCAGCCGGTCCGCGGCGGCGGCGTGCTCGTCGGCGGTGTCCAGGTCGGCGAGCGCCGCGTGCGCCTGGAGCAGGATGAGGCGGCCCAGCACCTCGAAACCGACCAGGGAGTGCCGTCGGGCGAGGTCGACCAGTTCCGTTCCCAGGTCGGCCCGCGCACCGGCCAGCCCCGCCCGCTCGAAGGAGTGCATGAACCGCGCGTTGAGCGCGAACGCCAGCAGTTCCGGATCGTCCAGTTCACGGGCGAGCGTCTCGGCCCCGCGTGCCGCCGAACGGCCCCGCCCGCCCGGGACGCCCCGCAGTTCCATCGCGACGGTGGCGAGCAGGCGGCAGCGCTGCGCCCGGTACCGCTCCGGGAGAGCGGCGAGCGCGCGCTCGGCCGCCGCCACCACGTGCCGGGACAGGGCCTCGTCGTCGTTGGCGGTCCAGATCGCGGGGACGTCGAACGCCCCGAGGACGGCGGCGGTCTGGAGGGGGTCGCCGAGTTCCTCCGCCATTGCGGCCGCCTCGCCCCGGTGGCGGCGGGCGCCCTCCAGATCACCGGTGAAGGCGAGCGCGCGGACCAGCCCCATGACCAGGTCGAGCCGTTCCCGCGCGACGCTACCGGGCTCGGTGTCCGTACCGTCCGTGTCGCCCCCGCCCTCCGCGGCGCCCGCACCGGTCCCCCGGTCGCGGGCGGCCAGCGCCTCCCGCCACAGACGGGCCGCCTGGTGCGGGGCGAAGTCCCGTTCGGCCCGCCGGGCGGCCTCACGCGCGTACCGTGCGGCCTTCCCCGGCTCGGCGCTGCTCCCGGCGCGCACGTAGTGGTGGGCGAGGGCGTCGACGTCGTGGGGGCGCAGCCGTTCGACCGCCTCGGCGATCCGCGCGTGCAGGCGGGCCCGGCGGACGCCGGCGACCTCCTCGCGGAGCGCGTCCCGCACCAGGTCGTGCGCGAACCGCGCCCGCTCCGGTCCGGCGGCCACCATCAGGCCCTCACGCTCGGCGGACTCCACCGCTCGCAGCGCCTCCTCCTCCCCGGCGAGGGCGGACAGGACGTCGGTGTCGACCTCCCGGCCGACCACCGCCGCCTGGCGGAGAACGCCCCGGTCGGCCTCCGGGAGCCGGGTGGCACGGCGGCGGACCACGTCCCGCACCCCGGCGGGGACCGCCTCCAGCGCGGCGGGCCCCTCGTCGCGGAGCAGGCGGGCGAGTTCCCCGGTGTAGAACGGGTTGCCTCCGGTACGCCGGTGGACGGCGCGCACGGTGGCGGCGTCCACCGGCCCGTCCAGGGTGGCGCGGAGGATCTCCCCGACCGCCGTCGCGTCGAGCCCGCCCAGGTGGACGCGGGCCGGTTCGGCCCTGGCCAGCCGCCCCAGCGCCTCGGTCAGGGACGGGCCGATCTCGGTGGCCCGGTAGGTGCCCACGACCGCGACGGGCGCCGCGACCCCCGCACCCGCCAGGAACGCCAGGAGGGAGAGCGTCTCCTCGCCCGACCACTGGAGGTCGTCGAGGACGAGCAGCAGCGGCGCGGTATCGGCGACCCGGGCCAGGTGGTCGGCGACGGCGCGGTGGGCGCGGAACCGGGCGGCAGCCGCCTCCCCGGGCGTCAGCCGGTCCGGGTCCCCGACGGTCCGGGAGACCTCCGGCGGCGTCGGGTGCCCGGCCCGGTCGAGCGAGGTGAGCACCTGGGTCCACGGCCAGAGGCCGGGCGCGCCCTCCTGCTCGGGGCCGCGCCCCCAGGCCGCCGTCCACCCCCGCCCCTCCAGCCGCGCGGTGAGCGCCTCGGCCAGCGTGGTCTTGCCCTCGCCCGCGTCACCGCAGACCAGGGCGACACCGAGCGCCCGACGCGACACAACCCCGTCGGCGACCTCCACCAGCCGCGCCATCTCCCCGTCCCTGCCGACGAACGGCCGTCCCCCCGGGCCGACCGAACCGGCCGGGCCGCGCACCGCGGGCGGACCGGCCGGGAGCCGTTCGGAGGTCGCGTGCCGCGGCCCCTCCAGGACCGCCGCCCGGGTGAGGATGTCGGTCTCCAGGCTCCGCAGCCCGGGGCCGGGGTCCACACCCAGCTCCCCGGCCAACCCAGCCCGCGCCCGGCGCAGGGCGGCCAGGGCGTCCCCCTGCCGGTCGGACCGGTACAGGGCGAGCGCCAACAGCCGCCAGGACTCCTCGCGCCAGGGGTGGCCGGTGGTCTGCGCCTCCAGGTCGGGTACGGCCTCGGCCGCCCGTCCGAGCGCCAGCAGCGACCGCGCCCTCAGGTCCACCGCCAGTGTCCGCAGTTCACCGAGTCGGGCGGCGTCGGCGCGCGCCCAGTCGGCGTCGGCGAACTCCGCGTAGGCGGGACCGCGCCACAGGCGCAGGGCCCCGTCGGCCTCGGCCAGGGCGGCCGCCCCGTCCCCGTGCTCCAGCAGACGTCCCGCGGCCTCCAGAGCACTCTCCAGGCGCCGGGCGTCGACCGACTCCGGCGGGGTGCGCAGCGCGTACCCCGGGCCGACCGTGACCAGGAGTCGCGCGGGCGCCCGGGGCGGCCGGTCCGGTTCCAGCGCCCGGCGCAGTTCCCCGACGAACGTGCGGATCGCGCCGACCGCGCCGCGCGGGGGGTCGTCCCACAGGTCGTCGACGAACCGCTCCACGGGCACCACCCGTCCCCGGGCCACCAGGAGCCGCGCCAGGACCGCCCGGTGCCGCGCCCCCCTGAGCCTGATCGGCCCGCGCTCGTCGGCCGCCTCGATCGGCCCGAGCACTCCGAACGTCACCGACGACACGACCACCCCCGTACAGCCCCGTGTTCCGGTCCGCACCGTACGCCGCAGGCGCACCGTAGGGACCACGGTCCCCAACCTATCCCCGCCTGGCCCGGCGGCCCGCGCCCCGGCGGCGCTGATCCGCCGCTGACCGGGTGCTGATCCGCCCGGCGCAGGATCGTGGCACGCCGCCGGACCAAGCGGCGCCGACACCACGAGGAGCCATGATGGAACCGACGATCAGCGGATTCGACTACCAGCGCGTACCCGTGGCGGACGGGGTCGCCCTGAACGCCGCCGTCGGCGGGTCGGGCAGCCCGGTCGTCCTGCTGCACGGGTTCCCCCAGACCCACCTGATGTGGCGGCACGTCGCCGCCGACCTGGCCGCCGACCACACCGTGATCTGCCCCGACCTGCGCGGGTACGGAGACAGCGACAAGCCGCAGGACACCGACGGGAACGCCTACGCCAAGCGCACGATGGCGGCGGACGTCGTCTCGCTCGCCCGCGCCCTGGGCCACGACCGGTTCGCCCTGGCGGGCCACGACCGGGGCGCCCTCGTGGCGGTCCGCGCCGGGCTCGACCATCCGGAGACGGTCACCCACCTGGCGTCGCTGGACGTCCTGCCGACCCTGGACATGTGGGACGTCATGCAGGGTGTGTCGGCCGCCGTGGGGTTCCACCTCTACCTGATGGCGCAGCCGCCCGGCCTGCCGGAGGAGATGATCGGTGCGGCCCCGGACGCGTTCTTCGGTCACTTCCTGGACGTCTGGTCGAACTCCCCCGAGGCGATCCCCGACGAGGTCCGCGACGCCTACCTGCGGGCGTGCCGTGCGGCGGTGCCCTCGATCGTCGCCGACTACCGCGCCTCGGCCGGCGTCGACGTCGGGCACGACGAGCACGACCGCGCGGCGGGGAACCGGTTGGCCATGCCGGTGACGGTGCTCCAGCAGGACTGGGGCGCGGCGCTGGGGTTCGACGCCGCCGCCCGGTGGCGCGCCTGGGCCGCCGACCTGCACCACGCCACGGTCTCGTGCGGCCACTTCATGGCGGAGGAGGCACCGGCCGAGGTCGTCGGGGCGCTGCGGGCCCTCCTGGCGCGCTGAGCCGACCGGGCTCTCATCCGCGGGCGGGCCGGACGAACGGGTCGGCGGGCGGGTCGAGGGGGATGGCGTCGTCGAGCAGCCACACCCAGTCCGGCCGCCACTCGGGGGCGCGGCGGGCCATCTCGGCCCGGACGTCCCCGATCGGGACACCCCCGCCGACCGCGAACCGCCCGCCCCACTCCGGCCAGTGGTCGTAGGCCCGCTCCACCTCCACGGTGTCGGCGGTGGCGCGCACGCGGAGGAAGAACCACATGCCCCGCTCGGGATGTCCTTCGGTACGGCGCAGGTCGAAGGGGATCCCCTCGATCCCCCTCAACTCCTCCAACCGGGTACCCGCGTCGTCCACCAACAGTGGGCTGGCCGCCATCTCCAGGCACGTCGCGGAGTAGGTGACCGGGCCGCCGTGGTTCTTCGCCAGATCGCTCAGGGCGCCGCACAGGCGTTTCAGCTGATCGGTCTCCGGTGGAGCGGGCCGATCCAACTCCCGGGCGGCGCGCGCCACCGGCGCCACCAGGTGTTGCCACTCGTTCAGGCTGATCGCCCAGGGGCCCGGACGGTCTGCGGGACGCCCGCTCCCGGCGGGCACCTCCGGGAGGGGGCGTTCCTCCTCCGTCAGCCCGGCTCGCGCGAACACCGCCATCGCCGCGTCCACGTCGAAACCCGCTTCGCTCTCCTTGAGCAGGACGGCCAGGGGCGCCAGATCGCCGGAACCGACCCGCCCGGCCATGACGGGCACGGCTACCACCCTGACCATCGCGGAGAGTTCGTCGGCCCCGGGCCACGTGTCCTCGTCCGTCTCGTAGGAGAAACCGATCTGGTCGACGACGTCCGCGAGGTCCTCGACCGCCGCGTCCAGGGACGAGTACCTCCGCATCATGATGCCCAGACCGTCCTCGTCCAGACCGTCCGGGTACGGGGCCCGTCCCCACGACCCGTCCCACCAGTAGGCGAAACCGACGGCCCGTTCTCCCTCGACCTGCTCCACCCACGGCCACGGAAGCCATTCCGGAGCCTCGGCGAACAGGTCGACCGGCCGTCGGTGGCCGCTGTCCGTACTTCCGGTGCGGTCCCACCCGAGCAGGAGGAACCGACCGCCCTCGACCCGCGCCAACCGCCACCAGTTGCCACCGCCGTCCTCCATGTAGAGGGAGTCGTCGGTCAACCGCCGGTACTCGGGGAAGAAGTCGTCACTCCCGGCGGCCAGGGCCGCCGTCAGCGTCCCCAGCCCCCAGAGCACCGTCGGGTCGGGCAGGTCCTCGGACCGTCCCGGGCTGTGGAATCGGTTCGGCACGTGCTCTCCCCCATGGTTCTTCTCCGCGTCGGCATCCCTTCCTACCGCTCTCCTGCGACACCCGGATCTCGGCCGGAGCCGACGCGCGTGGCTACCCTGAGGCCATGCTCGACACACGGCGCTGGTGGATCCGTCCGGTCGCCGACACCGCCCTGTGGGTGGTGCTCGGCACGGTCACCGTCGTCGAACTGGGCGGCCTGCGCGGCGGGTCGTACGCCGCCGAGGCGGGCGCGCTCGTCCTCGCCCTGGCCGCGGCCGCGTACACGTCACGCCGCTGGCCGCACACCGCCCTGGGCGTCGTACTGGCCGCGGCGACGGTCGAGATGACCGCCTCCGGGATCGGCCTCGCCTCCGGGGTGCTCACCCCCCTGCTCTCCGTGGCGGTGTTCGCGTTCCTCACCGGCCACCGCTCGGGACGGGTCGGCCCGGTCGCGACCATGAACGGGGCCGCCGTCCTGGCGACGCTCGCCGTCCAGGTGGCCTCGGCGGTGGCGTTCGACCACGACACCCGGGCGGTCCTGACCGGCCTGGTCGACTGGATGGGCGGCGCCCTGGCCGTCACGCTGTCGGTGGCGGCCCCGTGGCTGTTCGGGCGGTACCGGCGGTGGTACGGACGCCTGACCCGGGGCGGCTGGGACGTGGCCGAACGGATGGAGCGGGCCCGCGCCGCCGACGCCGACCGGGCCCGGCTGCGCGAGCGCGCCCGCATCGCGGCGCGGATGCACGACTCCCTCGGCCACGACCTCGCCCTGATCGCCGTCCGCGCCGCCGCACTGGAGATGACCGCCGACGACGGCTCCGAGGAATCCGGGCGGCGGAGCGCCGCCGCCGAGCTGCGCGCGTCCGCGCACGAGGCCAACATGCGGCTGCGCGAGATCATCGGCGTCCTGCGGGGCGGGCCGGAGGGCCCGGACGGGACGCCCCCGCCCGAGCCGGTCCCGGCACTGGTCGAGCGGGCCGCGGACGCGGGGCTGTCGGTCCGCCTGCTGCGCGAGGGACCCGACCCCGACCCGGCGACCCGCGCTGGCCGCGCCGTGCACCGGGTGGTCCAGGAGGCCCTGACCAACGCCGCCAAGTACGCGCCCGGCGCGGAGGTGACCGTGCACGTCCTGCGGGACCGGGACGGCGTCCGGGTCCGTGTGGAGGACACGGGCTCCGACCGGGCGTCGGTCGTACCCGGGCGTGACGCCGCCGGTTCGGGCCTGGCGGGGCTGCGCGCGTTCGTCGAGGGGGCGGGAGGCCGGTTCGGGGCGGGGCCCCGGGGCGGCGGATTCGAGGTCCGCGCGGCCGTGCCCGACACCGGCGCGGAAGCCTCGGACACCTCGGACGGCCCGGACTCCCCGGACGGCGCGGAGACGGCCCTCGCCGACGGGACCCGGACCCGCCGCCTCCAGGCCGAGGCCCGCGACCACTCCCGCCGCCTGCTGGTCACCGCCGTGGCCGTCCCCGCGGCCCTGGGTCTCTCCGTGGCGTGCGCGGGCTTCCTGATACTGGGGTGGGTCGGCGGCAACTCGGTCCTGCCGCCCGAACGGTACGGGCGCCTCTCCGTCGGCGACCTCCGGTCGGCGGTGGAGGAGGAGCTGCCGAGGTTCGCCTACCCGGCGGACTCGGTCGACGACCCGCCGCCGGAACCGGCCGGGGCGGACTGCCGCTTCTACCTCGCGCGCTGGGAGAACGGTCTGCCCCCGGTCTACCGCCTGTGCTTCGCCGACGGGGTCCTCGTCGACAAGGCCGAGATCGACCGCGAGCAGTAGGCTGTCCGCGTGTCCGGGACACAGGGAACCGACGGCGCCGACGGCGGTGCGCTGCGCGTGGTCGTCGCCGACGACGAGGCGATGATGCGGGCGGGCATGCGCGCGATCCTCACCGCCGTGCCCGGTGTCGAGGTGGTCGGCGAGGCCGAGGACGGCGACGCGGCGGTCGCGCTGGTCGGGGCGACGCGCCCGGACATCGCGCTGCTCGACGTCCAGATGCCCGGCACCGACGGCCTGGCCGCGACCGAGGCGATCACCGCGCGGTACCCGGAGACGGCGGTCGTCATCCTCACGACGTTCTCCGAGGACGCCTACATCGCCCGCGCGCTCTCCGGCGGCGCGAGCGGGTTCGTGCTCAAGACGGGCGACCCCCGACAGCTGGTGGAGGGCCTGCGCGCGGTCGCCGGGGGCGGTGCCTACCTGTCGCCGGAGGTCGCGCGCCGGGTCATCGACGAACTCGACGCCACCGGCCCCCGGATGTCGCGGTCTGCCGCGGCCCGCGACCGGGTCGCGGTGCTGACGCGGCGTGAGCGCGAAGTGCTGGCGCTGGTCGGTGAGGGGGCCGCCAACGACGAGATAGCCCGGCGGCTGGACATCGCCTCGGGCACCGTGAAGGTGCACGTGGGGTCGATCCTGGCCCGGCTCGACGTGCGCAACCGGGTCCAGGCGGCGATCCTGGCCTACGAGGCGGGGCTGGTCGGCTGACCGGGACCGTCCGCCGGACGCGCCGTCCGAACCGCCGCCCCCGGTCCGCGGCCTCCGGCGGACGGCGGCTCCGTCCAGAGCCGGACGCCTACCCCTTTGTGCCTAGCCGCCCGCCACCGTCCTGGCGATGTGCCCGGCCCGCTCCCGCCGCGACGATGCCGCCATGACCACCGACACCAGCCCGCGGCGGGCGACCGCCTACGGAGCGGCCGCCCTCGCGCTCGCCCTCTGCCTGTCCGTCCCGACCGCCTACGCCACCGCGACCGACCCCGGCACCGTCGTCCCCGCCCCGCCCGAGCCCGCCGGCCCGCATGCCGTCGGCCGGGCCGACGTCCACCTCGTCGACCCCGGGCGCGGGCACCCCTGGGTCGAGGGGGCCACGGACCGGGACCTCATGCTCAGCTTCTGGTACCCCGCCGAACCGGACGGCGAGCGCGCGCCCTACCTGACCCCCTCGCTCGGTCAGGCCCTCACCGCCGGGTTCGAGTCGTACGGCATCCCGCGCTCCGCCGTGGACTACGACGCCGCCCGGGCCAACGCGCTCGCCGACGCGGACGTCGCCTCCGGTGCGGGCCCGCTCCCCGTCGTGCTGTTCTCGCCCGGGTTCGGGATGTCCCGGCTGCTCAACACCGCCAACGCCGAGGAGCTGGCCTCACACGGATACGTCGTCGTGTCCACGGACCACCCCTACGAGACCCTCGCCGTCGACCTGCCCGACGGACGGGTCCTGCGCGGCAGCGCGCCCGACTTGGGGACCGAGACCTACCGCCAGGCGATCGGGGTGCGGGTGGCCGACACGCGCCTGGTCCTGGACACCCTGGACGACCTCGCGGACGGGGGCGCGGACGCCGTCGCGGAGGAACTCCCCCCCGGCCTGCCGGACGCGCTCGACACCGAACGGCTGGGTATGTTCGGCCACTCCGCGGGCGGGCTGACCACCGCCGAGGTGATGCTGGTCGACGACCGCGTCGACGCCGGGATGGACCTCGACGGGAGCATCGGCTACCACGTCGGGGACGAGGTGTGGGCGGACTCCACCACGCGCGGCGTGGACCGGCCGTTCGCGTACCTCGGCGCGGGCGTCTCCGGCGACCGCGAGTACCCCCACACCAGCGAGCACAGTCCCGACCTCCGGCTCTTCCGCGAGGCGTCCACCGGCCCCTTCCTGGAGCTGTACATGCCCGACGGCGAGCACATGAGCTACACCGACCACCAGTGGGGCATCCCGGAGCTCACCCGGCTCCACCCGGCGGACGACGAACCCTGGTCGGGCACCGTCGCGCGCGGGGTCAGCACCGTCGACCCCCGGGAGTCCGTCGACGCCCAGCGCGCGTACATCCGCGCGTTCTTCGACGCCCACCTGCTCGGGGAGGACGCGCCCCTGCTGGACGGCCCCTCCCCGGAGTACCCGGTGATGGAGTTCGTCGACTGACGCAGGACGCGCCGGGTCCCGGCCGCCCGTCCCTCCGCGGGGCGGGCGGCCGGGACCTCCGTTCCCGGGTGTTCCCGTCCGTTCCCGGACGGGCTCCGGGGCCCGGGCTCACACGTCGCGGTTCCGCAGCTCCGTGTACCCGACGATCTGCGCGGCCGCCGCCCAGCCGACCACCGCCGCGACGTTCACGGAGCCGTCGTGCGGGGCCGTGTAGAAGCCGACGTCACCGCCCGCGTAGAACTCGATCCCGGCCAGGCCCGGCAGCAGCGCGGCCAGGTCGTCCAGGAGCTGCGCACCCGAGAGCTGCATGATCAGGGGTACCCCCATGAGCAGCAGGAACCCCACCGCGATCGTGCCCGCCGTGCTCCGCAGCGCCGTCCCGAGCCCGACGAAGAGCGCCGCGAACAGCGCCATGCACACCCCGGCGTTCAGCGCCGTCGCCAGTGTCTCGGGCACGTCCACGCTCACGTGGGCGCCGATGAACGCGGCGAGGGCGACCACCCCCGACACGGTCGCGAGCGCCCCGACCACGAACGCCAGCGCGGCGGTCACCAGCGTGCGGGCGGCCAGCACCGTCCCCCGCCGCGGCGTCCACAGCAGCGTGCTGGTGATGCTCCGGTTGCCGAACTCGCCGGTGGCGGCCAGCGCGGCCAGGGTGAGCACGGCGAACTGCACCAGGTAGTAGTGGCCCTGCGAGGTCAGCTGGACGTACGAGAGGGGGTTGGCCGCCTCCCCCTCGGTGATCCGCTCCAGGGCCGAGTAGCCCAGCAGCGCCGCGGCCGCGCCCATACCGGCCACCGCCGCGGCGGCGCACCACCACGTGGACCGCAACGACGCCTGCCGCACCCACTCCGCGGCGACCGCGCGCAGGAGCCGCCCCCGCGCCGTGCCCCGCCCGACCGCCCCGTTCTCCGTCCGCGTCCGCTCCACCGTACTCACGACGCCCTCCGCTCCGCCGTCCCCGACCCGTACTCGACCGCCGTGTCCGTCAGCTCCAGGTAGGCCTGCTCCAGCGACGCCTCCGCCGGGTACAGGCCGTGGAGCCGGGCGCCCGCCACGTACGCCCGGTCGCCCACCTCCTCCGCCGACAGCCCGAACACGCGCAGCGCGCCGTCCTCGGCCCGCTCGACCCGCGTGTCCGGCCCCGACCGCTCCAGCTCCTCCGCCAGCGCCCCGCCGTCGGGCGTGCGCACGACCACGTGGGTCCGCGACCAGGCCGCGATGACCTCGCCCATGGGGGCGTCGGTGATCAGCCGCCCCCGGCCGAGCACGACCAGGTGGTCGGCGACCCGCTCCATCTCGCTCATCAGGTGGCTGGAGACGAACACCGTGCGCCCCTCGTCGGCCAGCCGCCGGGTCAGGTCGCGGATCCAGCGCACGCCGTCCAGGTCGAGGCCGTTGACGGGCTCGTCGAGGATCAGGACGCCGGGGTCGCACAGCAGGGCGTCGGCGACCCCCAACCGCTGCCGCATCCCCAGGGAGTAGCCGCCGACCCTACGCCGATCGGCGTGGGTCAGTCCGACCTCGGCCAGGACCGTGTCCACCCGCTTCCTGGGAACCCCGCAGGCCAGGGCCTTGGCCGTGAGGTGGGCGCGGGCCGTGCGGCCGGGGTGGGCTGCCTCGGGGTCCAGCAGGGCCCCGACCTCCCGGGCGGGCTCCGCGAGCCGCCCGTAGGCGCGGCCGTTGACCAGAGCCTCGCCCGACGTGGGCCGCGCCAGCCCCAGCAGGAGCCGCATGGTCGTCGACTTCCCCGCCCCGTTCGGCCCCAGGAAGCCCGTCACCCGGCCCGGTTCGACGGTGAGGTCGAGGCCGTCGACGGCGGTCCGCTCCCCGTAGCGCTTGGTCAGTCCTCGTAACGTGAGCACCATCGCTCCCCTGTGTCGTCGCCTGTGGTGCGACCACGCTAGGGATCGGCCCCGGGGCGGCACATCGGCGCTTCGTCCGCGGCCGACTACGCACTTGTGCCTAGGACGCGGTCCCGCGCCCGGACCGGGCGCCGCCGCCCCGGGACCACGCACCCGAACCGGCACGGTTCGGCCGCTCACCGAACCGGGTAGGTCCTGGTTACGGCCGGTGACCGGGGTCGGCGGCGGCGCCGGGGCGGCCGACGTCGAACGGGGGCGGCATGAAGGCGAAGATCGGCGACTACGTGCACACGCACGGCGTCGCCAGCAGCGACGGGCAGCACAGCGGGAGGGTCGTGGACGTGCGGGGCGCCAACGACGGGCCACCGTACGTCGTGCGGTTCCCGGACGGTGAGGAGCGGCTGATCTACCCGGGACCGAACACCATCGTGGAGCCCCGCTTCCCGAGGGACTGACACCCCGCACCGGGCCTCCGGACACACCGGGGGTCGGCGGGTGTCACGCCCGCCGACCCTCCACGACGTTCACCCGGGGTTGCGCCCGCCTCAGGCCCGCAGCCGGTCCAGGAACCCTCCGAGGTTCTCCCTCGCCCGCGCGGCCTGCTCCTCGACGGTGAGCGTCTCCACGATCCGCCCTCCCCCGGGACCGGGCTCCCTGCGCCCCCGGATGTAGAGCGAACAGGCGAAGTCCGCGCACATGCGCAGCCCGACCGTGTTCCCCTTGCGGCCCGCCTTCCCGGCCTTGGGCGCCGACATGAGGGTCACGCCCCCGCCCCGGTGGGTGGTCAGGCACAGCGAGCACAGGGTCGGGCGGACCCCGTCGCGCGCGGGGACGATGCGCAGTGCCACCCCCACCGGACCCTCCCCTCCCTCGACGACCAGGTAGGCGCGCTCGTGTGCCGTGTGGTCGCGCCAGCCGAGGAAGTCCAGGTCGTCCCAGGGACGCTCCGCGAGGTCCCGGGGCAGGGCCAGGCGTGTGGCCTCCCCCTTGGAGCAGTTGATGAATGATGCGCGGATGTCCCGCTCGGTCAGGGCCTTCATGTCCACCGACGCTAACAACCTGCCAAAACACGGGGCAACGGGTTTTCGGCGCGTCGGCGCCGCCCCGCGCGCGGACCGCCCCGGGGCGGCGCAAAACCAGTGGAACCGCGCTCACTCCGGCGCCTACGCTCCCGCCAGGCGGTGGACCGTACGGACGGTCCCCATGCTTGCGCGCGCTCGCCGCCACACCCGAAACCGGAAAGGACGGAACAGCGAATGGCCATCCAGCACAAGGAACTGGCCGCGGTCCGCAACATCGGGATCATGGCGCACATCGACGCGGGCAAGACGACCACCACCGAGCGCGTCCTCTACCTCACCGGCGTCTCCCACCGGGTCGGCGAGGTCCACGACGGGGACACCGCCATGGACTTCATGCCCGAGGAGCGGGAGCACGGGATCACCATCACCTCCGCCGCCACGACCTGCCACTGGACGGTGGAGGGCGTCGACCACAGCGTGAACATCATCGACACCCCCGGCCACATCGACTTCACCGTCGAGGTGGAGCGGTGCCTGCGGGTCCTCGACGGGGCGGTCGCGGTGTTCGACGGCGTGGCCGGTGTCGAGCCGCAGTCGGAGACGGTGTGGCGCCAGGCCGACCGCTACGGGGTGCCGCGCGTGTGCTTCGTCAACAAGCTCGACCGCGCCGGCGCCGACTTCGCGCGCTGCGTCGACACGATCTCCGCGCTGCTCGGCGCCGCGCCGCTGGTGCTGCACCTGCCGATCGGCGCGGAGCGGGACCTGCGCGGTGTGGTCGACCTCGTCCGGATGCGGGCGCTCGTGTGGTCGACCGAGGACGACGGGCACGGCGAACGGTTCGAGGTCGCGGACATCCCGGACGAGTTGGCCGCCGAGGCCGGACAGTGGCGGGCCCGTCTGGTGGAGGCGGTCGCGGAACACGACGAGGAGGTGATGGAGCTGTACGTCCAAGGTGTGGAACCCACGCAGGAGCAGCTGCACGCGGCGGTCCGCCGCGCCACCCTCGGCTCCGTCGGCGGCGACACCACGGTCACGCCGGTGCTGTGCGGCAGCGCGTACCGGAACATCGGCGTCCAGCCCCTGCTCGACGCCGTGGTCCGCTACCTGCCCTCCCCGGTGGACGCCGGTGCCGCGCACGGTCACCTGCCGGACGATCCCGGCACGGCGGTCGCGCGGGAGCCGTCGGAGGACGCGCCGCTGGCCGCCCTGGCCTTCAAGATCAGCGGCGACCCGCACCTGGGCAGGCTCACGTTCGTGCGTGTGTACTCGGGACGGCTCGGCACGGGCGTCCGGGTGCACAATCCCGTGACGGGAGGGAGGGAGCGCGTCGGCAAGATCTACCGCGTGCACGCCGACAAGCGCGAGGAGATCGCGTCAGCCGGTGCCGGGGACATCGTCGCCGTCATGGGGCTGAGGCGGACCGCCACCGGTCAGACCCTGTGCGACCCGGAGCACCCGGTCGTACTGGAGTCCATGGACTTCCCGGATCCGGTCATCGAGGTCTCGGTCGAGCCCGAGTCCCGTGCCGACCGGGACCGGCTCTCCGGTGCCATCGTGCGCCTGGCCGAGGAGGACCCCTCCTTCCGGGTGCGCACCGACGCCGAGAGCGGCCAGACCGTCATCGGCGGGATGGGTGAGCTGCACCTGCGGATCCAGGTCGACCGGATGCTGCGCGAGCACCGGGTGGCGGCCCGGATCGGCAGGCCCCGGGTCGCCTACCGCGAGACGGTGCGGCGGTCCGTGACCGGGGTCGAGTACACCCACCGGAAGCAGTCCGGCGGCAGGGGGCAGTACGCGCGCGTGCGCGTCGCCCTGGAGCCGTTGGAGTCCGGGTACGAGTTCGTGAACGCGGTGACGGGAGGACGGGTGCCCAGGGAGTTCGTCCCGGCCGTGGACGAGGGGTGCCGCCAGGCGATGCTGGCCGGCGTGTTCTCGGAGCATGAGATGACCGGTGTCCGGGTGACGCTGCTCGACGGGGACTTCCACTCGGAGGACTCCTCCGACCTGGCGTTCCGGATCGCCGGGGCGGCGGCCTTCCGGAAGGCGGCGGCACTGGCGGAGCCGGTCCTCCTCGAACCGGTGATGGCCGTGGAGGTCACCACCCCGGAGGAGTACATGGGCGACGTGATCGGCGACCTCAACGCCCGTCGGGGACGGGTGCGGGCCCTGTCGGACCGGTACGGCGCGAAGGTGGTGTCGGCGCTGGTGCCGATGGCGGAGACGTTCGGCTACGTGGGTGACCTGCGCGGCCGGACCTCCGGCAGGGCGGGCTTCACGATGGAGTTCGACTCCTACGCCGAGGCGCGCCCGGCGGTTCCCGGGGCGTGACGACCCGGGCGGGCCCCGGATCCACCGGACCGGGGCCCGCCCCACCCGCGGGTGGGGCGGCCGGTGCGCGCGGGACCGCTACTGGACGTCGGCGACGATCGGGTCGTTCAGGCCGAGGATGTCCCCCATCTCGACGCTGGCGGGGTCCACCTCGCCGACGACGGCGATCTGACCGCTCGTCCGCTCGCCGGGCTGGAGGGTGACCGCCTCGAGCGGGTCGATGTCCGCGAAGATCGCATCCGCCCAGTCGCTGGCGGCCGTTCCGTCGGCCAGGACCACGGAGAAGTTGATCGGGTTGACGTCGATCGGCTCGTCGGAGCCGTTGACGACCTCGATGTCGATGGCGGTGTAGACGGTGTCGTCGATCGTGTCCCCGACCGTGCCCGCGTCGGTGGCGGTGATGGTGACCGCGGACTCCGTGGCGGGCTCCTCGGCGGTGCCGTCAGCGGGCTCCTCGGCGGCCTGTTCGGAGCTGCTCGCCTCCACGGAGGAGGGCGGCGTGGTGTTCACCTCGGAGGCCGCGAAGAGGCCGAGGGCGAACAGCGCGATGACGGCGATGATCACCAGGACGAGGCACCCGCCGCAGCCGAAGATGGCGAACTTCGCGCCGGTGGACATGCCCTGCTTGGGGGGCGGCGGCGGAGGGCCGTACGGGGGCTGCTGGGGCGGATAGGACACGTGTCACTCCTTCGTGCGGGCGCTGGGGCGCGGCGGAACGGCAACCGCGAGGGGGTCACCAGGCGCGGAAGCGGGAGCGCGTGGCTGTGCCGACGGTAGCGGACAGGACATGCGTCCGCCACAGCAAAAGGAACGAACCCACCTGAATCATGCTTTATCCCACTACGCCTACCAGCGGAACGGACCCGCGCCCCGCACCCGTCCGACGGTGCCCGGTCCGGGGAGCCCGGGCGTGTCACCGGACGCCACCGGCCTGGGGGAGGGGGTGCGGGATCGACGCCGACGGGCGCGCCCACCGGCCGGGGCCGCTCGCGTGTGCGGTGAGCAGCCCCTGTATCGCACGTGTATCCCGCGTGTAGGCGTACTTCCTAGCGTGGGCGGCGGCCGCCACGGATCCGGTGCGGACGGCCCGGAACCCCGAGGGGCCGCCCGGCCCCTTCCCCGAAGGTCACCGAGGACACCGGACCCGTCAACCCCACGCGGCCCTCCCCGGCCGCCCCAACACCTACGGAGGACCCCATGCTCGGATCACTGGGCGACCGCCTGCTCGCCCGCGTCGTCCCCAAGGCCGAGGCCAGCGCCGGTTTCTGCTACAAGGAGCGCACGAACCACGACGGGCGCGTCGTCTGCCGGACCTGCTGCGTCAACTCCACGTACTCGTGCGGACCGTGGTCGGTGAACAACTGCTGAGGCCGTCCGGGCCCTCCCCTCGGACACACCCACCACGACCAGCACTTGTATCACGCGTGTATCACGCGTGTAGGCCCGCTTCCTAGCGTGGCCGACGACCGCTGGACGGCACAGCGGTCGGGGGCGCGGCCACCCGTTCCGCGCCCCGGAAGGGAACCCATGTCCACGCGTATCGGATCGCTGGGCGACCGGCTGCTCAGCCTCGTCGTCCCCCAGACCAAGGCCCGCGCCAACCCCTACTGCTGGTACGAGTACTCGGGCCCGGCCTGCCGCTACTGCTGCGACCCGCCCGGCTCCACCCCCGTCTCCTGCACGAGCTACCGGCTCTGCTGAACCGCTCACGAGCCCTGACCAGCCCCTGACCGGGGCCCGTCCACCGGGGGTACCCGCCGATGTCCCACGTCCAGGTCGCGTGCCAGGCCCTCCTGGCCCTCGTGTTCTGCGCGTCCGCGATCGGCAAGACACGCGGACGCGCGGCCTTCGACGGTTTCGTGTCCTCCGTGCGCCGGCTGGCCCCCCGGTGGGCGGCCGCCACCCCGCCCGCCGCCCGCCGGCTCGCGGCCGTCCTCGTGGCGGCGGAGGCGGGGACGGTACTCCTCCTGCTCGTCCCCGCCACGGCCCGGGTGGGCCTGGCCGCGGCCGCGCTCCTGCTCACGGCGTTCACCGTCGCCGTGGCCCGTGCCCTGCGCGGCGGCCGACGCGTCGCCTGCCACTGCTTCGGCGCCGCCCGGGCTCCGCTGCGACCGATCCACCTCGTACGCAACCTCACCCTCCTCACCGCCGCCGCGGCCGGACTCGCCCCGGCCCTCGCGGCCGTCCCCCTCCCCGGCCCCGGACCCGCGGCGGCCTCCGCCGCCGCGGGCGCCTTCGCCGGCCTGGTCGTCGTCCTGCTCGACGACATCGTGCTGTCGCTCTCCCCCCTCACCCCCAGGAGCACCACCCCCCATGACCGTGTTCGCCATCACGCTGTCCGCCCTCATCGGAGCTCTGTGCCTGCTGAACATCCTGCTCACCGTCGGCGTGATCCGGCGTCTGAGGGAGCACACCGAACTCGTTGAGCAACTGCGCTCCTCCGCCTCCGGTCCGCCCGGTCCGATCATGCTCCCGCCCGGCGAACGGGTCGGGGACTTCTCCGCCGCGACCGTCGACGGGGCCCCGGTGAGCCGCGACACCCTGAAGCAAGGCGAGACCCTGGTGGGGGTGTTCTCCCCCGGCTGCTCCGCCTGCGCCGTGCAGCTCCCCCTGTTCACCGAGCTGGCCGGCTCCTTCCCCGGCGGCAGGGACCGGGTGCTGGCCGTCGTGGTGGGCGACGCCGACGAGGCCGCCGAGGAGGTCCGTGCGCTCGCCCCCGTGGCCCGTGTGGTCCGGGAGTCCCACAGCGACTCCGCCGTGGCCCGTGCCCTGGGGGTGAACGGGTTCCCCGCCATGGCCCGCGCCGACACCGACGGACGGATCCTGGCCAGCGGGTACAGCGTCGAGGCCGTGGAGGCCCTGGCCGGTGTCTGACTCCACCGACGAGCGGCGCTTCTCCGGGGGCGTCCGGGCCTCCCTGCGCGGAGCGGGCTCCGCCCTGGCGCTCGCGTGGCGCACCGGACCCCATCTCCTGGTCGCCCTGGGCCTGCTCGCCCTGGCCCAGGCCACCGCACCGGTGGTCGTGGCCTGGCTGACCAAACTGATCCTCGACCTGCTCTCCGGCGCCGGAACCGGCCGGGTCCTGGTCCTGGGACTGGCCCTGGCCGGAACCGGCCTGGTCACCGTCCTGGCCCCCTTCGCCTCCCAGTACGCGCAGGGCGAGATCACCCGCCGGGTCGGTCTGCACTCCCAGGACCGCCTGTTCCGGGCGGCGGAACGCTTCACCGGACTGGCCCGGTTCGAGGATCCGGCGTTCCTGGACCGGCTGCGGCTCGCCCAGCAGTCCGGCGGAGAGACCCCCAGCCAGGTGGTCTCCGGAGTCTTCTCCCTGGGCAGCGGCATCGTGACCGTCACCGGGTTCGTGGCCTCGCTCCTGGTGATCAACCCGCTCATGGCACTGGTGGTCCTGGCCGCCGGGCTGCCGACCCTGGCCGTGGAACTGCGGCTGTCCGGGGAACGCGCCAGGATGATGTGGCGGATCGGCCCCGTGGAGCGCCGCGAGTTCTTCTTCCGCGAACTGCTGTCGAACGTACGCGCCGCCAAGGAACTGCGCCTGTTCGGCGTCGGACCGTACCTGCGGGACCGGATGGGCCGGGAGCGCGTGGAGTCCAACGCCCAGCGCCGCCGCATGGACCTGCGGGAGCTGTCCGCGCAGACCCTGCTGGGCCTGGTGTCGGCCGCCATCGCCGGCGGCGGCCTGGTCTGGGCGGTCCTGGCCGCGGTCGACGGCCGTCTCACACCCGGTGACCTCACCCTCTTCGTCTCCGCCGTGGCCGGGGTGCAGGGCGCTCTGGTGCAGCTCGTGCGCCAGGTCGCCCTCGCCCACAACCAGCTGCTGATGTTCGACCACTACCTGCGGGTCGTGGACGCCGGACCCGACCTCGCCGTCCGGGCCGACCCCGCCCCCGTCCCCCCGCTGCGCCGCGGCGTCGAGTTCCGCGACGTGTGGTTCCGCTACTCCCCCGAGCACCCCTGGGTCCTGCGCGGGGTGAACCTGGTGATCCCGCACGGCGGGTCGCTCGGCCTGGTGGGCCGCAACGGCGCGGGCAAGAGCACCCTCGTCAAACTGCTGTGCCGCATGTACGACCCCCAGCGCGGAGCGGTCCTGTGGGACGGGGTGGACCTGCGGGACATGGACCCGGCGGAACTGCGCCGCCGGGTGGGCGCGGTCTTCCAGGACTACATGGAGTACGACCTGACCGCCGCCGAGAACATCGGGCTGGGCGACGTCGACGTCCTCACCGACCCCGGCACCTCCGCCGACCGGCGCGCGGACCTGATCCGCTCCGCGGCCGAACGCGCCGGCGCCCACCCCGTCGTCGCCGGCCTGCCCCGCGGCTACGACACCCTGCTCTCGCGCATGTTCTTCGACCTCCCCGGTTCGGACGAGGAGAACGACGGCGACCAGAACGGCGTCCCGCTCTCGGGCGGACAGTGGCAGCGCCTGGCCCTGGCCCGCGCCTACCTGCGCGGGAGCCGCGACCTGCTGGTCCTGGACGAGCCCAGCTCCGGGCTGGACGCCGAGGCCGAACACGAGATCCACGCCGGGCTGCGCGCCCACCGCCGGGGGCGGACCAGCCTGCTCATCTCGCACCGGCTCGGCACCGTCCGGGAGGCCGAGCGGATCGCGGTCCTGGAGGAGGGCGGTGTGGTGGAGGCCGGCACCCACGACGAACTCGTGGCCGCGGCAGGGGTCTACGCCCGCCTGTTCGGCCTCCAGGCCCGCGGCTACCAGCCCGGCGCCGAACCCGTGCGGGAGGTGGGGCGGCCGTGACGGTCCGGGCCCTCGTGGCAGGGGTCGCCGTGGCGGTCCCCGCCGGTGTGCTGCTGTGGCTCAACCGCACCCTGGTGATCGTGGAGGTGGTCGGCCACAGCATGGCGCCCACGCTCGACCACGGCGACCGGGTGCTCGTCCGCCGGGTCCCCGCCATGCGGCTGCGGGTGGGGGACGTGGCCGTCCTCGGCCGCCCCGCGACCGACGACCTGCCGGACCTGCGCCTGCTCCTGGGGCCGGTGACGCCCTGGGTGGTCAAACGGGTGGCGGCGCTGCCCGGCGACCCGGTCCCCGACGGCGTGCCCGCGGAGGGCGGCCGCACGGTGCCGCCCGGGCACCTGGTGGTCCTGGGGGACAACACCGGGAGCAGCACCGACTCGCGTGTGTGGGGTCCCGTCCCCGGCGACCGGGTCCTGGGCACCGTCCGCAGACGCGTGACCGGCCGACGCACGGCTCCGGTCACGGGGGTCAGCGCCAGAGCAGACCCGCCTCCTCCCTCGGCCCCCCGAGTCCGGGGTCGCGGTTGAGGATGGCGCGGTGCAGGCGGACCAGGTCCGGCCCGGGTTCGACCCCCAGCTGCTGGGCCAGGGTCCGCCGGGCCGAGCGGTAGGCCTCCAGGGCCGAGCAGACCCCGCCCGAGCGGTAGAGGGCGAGCATGAGGCTGTACCACAGGCGCTCACGGAACGGGTGGTCCGCCACCAGAGCACGTAGGTCCGTGACGAGATCGGGGTCGGTCCCCAGGTCGAGCCGGGCACGCGCGAGGTCCTCGGCGGCGCTCCACCTCTGTTCGTCGAGCGCGTCCAACCGGGGGGCGAGCCGGGGAACGCGCGGAACGTCCTCGGCCGCGGCACCGCGCCACAGGTCCAGGGCCGCGGACAGCAGGGAGACGGCCGTCTCCGGGTCTCCCTCCGCCAGGGCGTGACGGCCGCGCCGGTGGAGGTCGGCGAAGGCGAGGACGTCGAGTTCACGGGGGCACACGCGCAGCATGTAGCCGGGCGGGCTGGCGACCAGCCGCACCCGGTCGGCCGAGCAGTGCGCGGAGGGCAGGCGTGTGCGCAGCCGGTTGACGTAGGTGCGCAGGTTCGCGACCGCGGAGCGGGGCGGCGACTCCTCCCACAGGGCCGCGGCGAGGCGGTCGAGGGGGACCACCTGGTTCGGTTGGAGCGCCAGCGCGGTCAGGAGCGCGCGCAGTTTGGGTGTTCCGGGTGAGGGGGCGGAGGGGTCGTCGAGGAGGCGGACGGGACCGAGTAAGCCGAGGAGTAGTCCCATGGGACCTTCTGGGGGATCGGTCGCGCAGACGGGCCTCGGGGCATGTCGACGTACGACGGCGCGATGCTTCCGGGTACTCTGGGAGCGCTCCCAAGCACGGTACATCGCAGTTTTTCCAGCGTCGACGCCGGTTTCGTGATCCTCCCGTGACGATCCGCACGCGGCGGGCCGCCCGCCGGAGACGGGTGGCCCGCCGGTGCGGCCCGCTCAGGCCCGGGCCCGGGGCCCCGCCCCCTCGGGCGTTCCGCCGGCGGGCGCCGTGCCCCCGGTACCGTGTGCGGGCGGCCGGGAGCCCCCGGGCGCCGGCGCGAGGTGGACGTCCAGGAGCCCGAGCAGGCGCAGCGCCACCGCGGCCAGGAACGACAGTCCGCTGGCCAGTTCGATGACCTCCTCCAGGGACTGCTGCACGCGTTCGGCCGCCACGCTCCAGGTGGCGGGGTCGATGGAGTCCATGCCCACGGCGGTGACGGCCAGGACCACACCCACGGCCAGCGCGCCCGCGGAGGCGCGGTCGCCGCGCACCGCCCGCCACACCGAGGGCAGCAGCGCGAGCCCGACCGCGGCCACAGCCAGCATCAGGAAGTCGCCGGGGGCCACCCACGGCAGGAACGGGACCGTGACGCCGCGCGGGGCCAGGAAGCCGTCGCGCACGCGCTCGTGGAGGGCGAACCGCTCGTCCACGGCCAGGGCGAGGAAGCCCGCGCCGAGCAGCGGCCAGATCCACCGCGGTCGCTCACCGGCCCGGGCCAGCACCAGCGCGACCAGTGTGCAGCCGACCCCCGCGAGCACCAGGGCCACGCTCTGCACCCAGGTCATCGGGGTCAGCTCCGGGGCGATCCAGGCCCAGTACGTCGGCCAGCGGGCCGCGGCGAGCACCACCGGGACCAGCAGCCAGACCGCGGCCAGGCACAGGACCAGCCGCACGCGCGCCCGCCTCACGCGACCACCTCCCGGGCGAGCTTGCCCACCGGCGCCGCGGCGCCCCCGGCGGGCCAGGTCACCGTGTCCCTCGGTCGGCCCCGCACGGCTGCGGCCAGCCGCTCGCCCCACATCCGGGCGCCGCGGTCCAGCGTCTCGTCCCGCCACCAGGCGCTGTGCCCGGTCTGCAGGACACGGCCCTCGGTGAGGACGTCGGCGTCGCGGACCGGGTCGAACACGGTGTCGTCCACCGCGTACCCCCGCAGGTGCCCCGAGCGCACGCGGTCGAGGACGGCGTCGGTGTCGACCAGGGCCGAGCGGGCCACGTTGACCAGCAGCGCGCCCGGACGCGTCGCCGCCAGTTCGGCCCGGCCGAGGAGGGGCGGGGACCCGTGGTCGTGGCTCGCGCACACGGCGACCGCCTGGGAGCGGGAGAGCAGGAGGTCCGCGTCCACCACGGTGAACCCGTCCGCGCGTGCGCGCGCCGCCGTCCCGGGGTCGCGGTCGGTGCCGATGACGTCCATGCCCAGGGCCCGGGCCCGGCGGGCGACCGCACGGCCGATGCGCCCCATCCCGACGACGCCCAGCGTCCGCCCGGAGAGCTCCACACCGCGCAGCGAGACGCCCGGTCCGATCCGGTCGCGGCTGCGGTCGTTGGCCAGGTGCAGGCGGGTGGCCAGGGAGAAGAGCATCGCCAGACAGTGCTCGGCCACCGCCGTGGTCGCGTAGTCGGGCAGGACGGACAGCCCGACGCCGCGCGATCTCAGCAGCGGGACGTCGAGGTGGTCGTAGCCGGTCGCGTACAGCACGATCCCGCGCAGCCGGGGCAGGGCGTCGAGCAGGTCGGCGTCGATCCCGGGCAGACACAGGTTGGTCGCGCCGAGCAGGTCGGCGTCG
Organism: Nocardiopsis sp. KDC1DS13DA1; assembly: GCF_055632325.1. Classification (NCBI taxonomy): domain Bacteria; kingdom Bacillati; phylum Actinomycetota; class Actinomycetes; order Streptosporangiales; family Nocardiopsidaceae; genus Nocardiopsis; species Nocardiopsis sp. KDC1DS13DA1. Next base: position 190,513 of record NZ_JBVMUY010000035.1, on the reverse strand, counting down.
GCGAGGAGGCGGACCGCCTCCTCCCGGTCGGGGGCCGTGTCGGTCCGCACGACGGTGGTGTGCGCGAAGCGTTCGATCTCCGTCCAGTGTTCGGGAAGGAGCGCGTCCCTTCCGCGACGGCTCAGTACCACGAGACGAGGGGGGTTCATTCGGCGTGGACCTCCGGGCTTCCATGGAGCCGCTGCTCGGGGAGGGTCGGCACGCGTCCCGCGCCCTCCCCGGTGTGCCTTTGGCGTCTAGGACGGACACTCCGCCCCGGAGGTTCACATCCCGCACCCACCGTTACCCCTCTGACATGCGATGACGCACGGTGACACGCGGAGGCGGCGGGATCGGGTCCGGCGCCGCCGGGTCAGCGGCGGACCGGTCGGTTGTAGGGGAGCCGGGCGAGCAGCATCGCCATACCGCAGGTGTCGGAGAGCGCGGCGAAGACCAGCCCGGCGCCGATGAGGGCGGCGCCCCACACGGCGGGCGGCCACCACACGCCGGTGACCACCGATGTCAGGACGAGGCCTCCGGCGACCAGGCGCACCTGCCGCTCCAGGGACCAGCGCGACGGGGCGCCGACCACCGGTGCCCCCGCCGCGACCCAGGCGGCCATGCCGCCGTCCAGCACCAGCGTGCCGGTGTGACCGGCCCGCGCGAGCGCGTCCCGGCACCGGGTGGCGCGGTCACCGGACCGGCAGACCAGGACGAGGCGGCGGCCCGGGTCGGCGGTGAGCCGGTCCAGGTGGCGGTCGAGCTCTCCCGAGGGAAGGTTGACCGCGCCGTCGATGCGGGCGCCCGCGAACTCGGCGGGCGTGCGGACGTCCACCAGCAGGGTGTCGGAGTCGGCGGCCAGGAGGGCGCGGACGGCGGCGACTCCGATGACGGGCGAGGTGCCGGGCATGGGGGAACTCCAGACGTGGGCCTCGGACGCGGTCAGGGTCCGCGGGGTTCGCCGGGCCCGGCCCCGTCCACGCGTGTCGTCCCAGATTACCGGGGTTGCACCCGCTCGTCAGGGGTTGTGCCGACTCGGCGGACGCGGGCCGGGGAATCCGCCCCCGGTCGGCCTCCGCCGCCCCGGGGGCCCGGCGGGACGGTCACGTGTCGGGGCCGGTCTCTTGCGTCGGCCTCTCCCCCGCCCTATATTCGTTAGAGAAACAAACGTTAGAAATACTAACAAATGGAGCGCACATGCCCTTCGTCGACGTCCACGACTCGGCCATGTACTACGAGGAGACCGGGCAGGGGACGCCCGTCGTCTTCCTCCACGGCAACCCCGCCTCGTCCCACCTGTGGCGAAGGGTCCTGCCCGCCTTCGGCGCCCCCGGACGCCTGCTGGCCCCCGACCTGATCGGCATGGGGAGGTCCGGAAAGCCCGGCGGGGACCACCGGTTCGCCGACCACGCGCGCTACCTCGACGCCTGGTTCGACGCACTGGACCTGGACCGGGTGGTACTGGTCGGGCACGACTGGGGAGGGGCGCTCGCGTTCGACCTGGCCGCGCGGCACCCCGGACGGGTACTCGGTATCGCCTTCATGGAGACCGTCATCCGGCCGATGTCCTGGACGGAGTTGAGCGCACCGGCCCGTGAGCGCTTCGAGACCCTGCGCTCCCCGGAGGGAGGGCAGAGGGCGCTCAGCCGCAACGACCTCGTGGACGCGGCCTTCACCCGCGGCGTCCTCAACCCGCTGGACGAGGCGGAGATCGCGCCGTACCGGGCCCCCTACCCGACCCCGGACAGTCGGCGCCCGCTGCTCACGTGGGCCCGCTCCCTCCCCCTGGACGGTGAGCCGACCGACGTGGCCGAGCGGCTCGACGGCTATCGCGACTGGCTCGGCGCCAGCGACGACGTGCCCAAACTCCTGCTGACCTTCGACTCCTCCCCGACACTGCTCGTCACCGAGGAGATGGCCGCCTGGTGCGCGTCCCACATGGCGGCGCTGGAGAGGGAGCACTGCGGGCCGGCGGGGCACCACGCACCGGAGGACCGGCCCGAGGCCATCGGAGCGGCGATCGCCGCGTGGGCGGACCGCCACGGCCTCCGGTAGCAATTACAGGAACTCCACCAACGGGAACCCGTCCGCGAACTCCGCCTCCGGGTCGATCCACCGGACCAGGTCCCGCAGGTCGGCGTCGGCCTCGCCCTCCGCCAGGGGGTCCCCCGCGTCGTGGACGTCCCCCCGGAGAGGATCCGGTCCGCCCAGGACCAGCGCCAGGCCATTTCCACGAACGTGACCAGGGAGGAGACCAGCCCGTCCCCCGTGACCGTCGACGTCGCCGGGGCGGGGCTCCGGGCGGGCCGGGCGGACTTCGACGACCTCCAGGCGGAACGCGGGTAGGGACGATCCGCGCCCAGCTCCAGGCGGGGCGGGCGAACGACCTCCTCGGCAGGTCCCTGGCCGACGCACCGAGCAGCGCGGCGCGCGTGGTCCTCCACCACCCCGGGTTCACCAGGACCCTCGGCGGCACCGCCCACCTCCGGCAACCGGCGAGGGGGATCGTCGCCCCTCCCCGGGACCGGCTGACCGGTGTCGACCGGGGGCGGCCCGTCGACCTGTCCCTGGACACCTTCGACCCCGGCCGGGCCCGTCGGCTGGCCCGGGTCACCCGCGAGCTGGTCCTGGCGCACCACGGCGACAGCCCCCTGCTGCCCGCGGCCCATCGCGGCTGGAGCGTGTGCCGCGGACCCACCCTAGGAGACCTCGAAGCGAACGATCCGGTCGTCGCCACCGCGCACGTCCCCCCGGCCGTCGGTGTTGGACGTGGTGAGCCAGAGCGCCCCGTCGGGCGCCTCCCCGACCGTGCGCAGTCGGCCGTACCGCCCCTCCAGCTCAGCGGACGGCTCTCCCAGACCGCCGTCCTGCAGCGGGACCGCCCACAGCCGCTCACCACGCAGCGCCGCGACGTACAGGGTGGCGCCGACCACGGCGGCCCCGGACGGTGAGGCCTCGTCGGGCGTCCAGGTGAGCAGGGGGTCGGTGAACCGGCCGCCGTCGGTGCCGCCGGTCCCCTCCACCTCCGGCCAGCCGTAGTTGCGGCCCGGTTCGATCAGGTTGACCTCGTCGAAGGCGTCCTGGCCGAACTCGGTGGCCAACAGCCGCCCCTCGTCGTCCCAGGCCAGGCCCTGGACGTTGCGGTGTCCGAGGCTGAACACGGGGGATCCGGGGGTGGGGTTGCCGGGTGCCGGATCCCCGTCCGGGGTCAGCCGCAGGATCTTGCCGTTGGGGCTGTCCGGATCCTGTGCCAGGCCCGGCCGACCCGCGTCGCCGGTGGCGACGTAGAGCATCCCGTCCGGGCCGAAGGCGATCCGGCCGCCGTCGTGGTACCTGTTCCTGGCGATGCCGTCGAAGAGGACCTCCGGCGCTCCCCCGTCGAGCCGGAACCGCACGACGCGGTTGTCCTCCCCGGTCGTGAGGTAGGCGTGGACGTAACCGTCCTCCGCGTGGTCCGGTGACACCGCCAGCCCCATCAGTCCGCCCTCCCAGCCGGACTCCGCCCCCTCGGGCCCCGCCACACCGGGCACCTCGTACACCTCCTCCGGCTCGGCGCCGTCGGGCGTCACCCGCAGGATCCGGCCGGTGTGCCGCTCCGACACCAGGGCGTCGCCGGACGGCAGGAAGGCCAGGCCCCACGGGATGTCGAGCCCGGTGGCCACCTCGACGCCGTCGCCGAGGCCCGGCGTCCCGGTCGCGCCGTCGCCCCCCTCACCCGGCGCGCAACCGGAGAGCACAGCCACCGCGGCGACCGCGGCGGCACCGTGCCGGACGTCCATGGCGCACCTCCCGGGGCGGGTTCCGTACGACCAGGATCAGCCCCTCGGGGGAGCACCGGCAAGCGCGACCGACGGGCAGATATCGTCAGCGCGCGCCAGGGTTCCCCGATGTCCTGGCGGACGCGCTGCCCGCATGACCGTGAAGGCTCGACGGAACGCAACACCCACGCCCGTGGTGACCGCCGCCGGAACAGTAGCCCCCACACGCCGAACGCCCCGAGGGGACGGTCGGTGCGGCCCAGAGCAGCGTCAGCACCGCCCGTTCCCGGCGGGCGACCGCGCACTGCTCCCGCGTCCAGGAGTCGGCCTGTTCGTTGCGGAACAACGGATCGCCCGGGTGGAAGAGCACCGGGACCACGGGGTGGCAGAGACCGCGTTCGTGTGAGCCCAGGTGGTGGCTGGACGGTGTCACGAGCAGCAGGATCGGGACGATCAGCGTGAGGGCCGCGATCACCGGGCCGCCACCATCGCGTCCGCCAGACGCGCGACCGCGTCCTGCTGGTGACCGTCGCACCCCTCGGTGACGTAGACGGCCTCCACCCGCGTCATCTCACTCACCGGCAGATCCGGGTTCGCCTCCAGGTACGAGGCGAGCCTGCGCAGATCGTCGAGCAGCGCCAGGTACTCGGAGTGTCCGGCGACCCGCAGCGCGGCTCCCTCAGCCTGCGAACACACGCTCCGCAGTCCGAACGTCCGGCGGCGACCTCGTCCTCCCACCGCGTACAGCCGCGGCTCATGCTGGCACCGCCTGCTCTCGTCCAAGCGCCGCATCAGCTCACACCTTCCGGGGCGACAACGTCCTTCACCCCAGAAAGAAGCCACCCACGACCCCGGATTGGACACCGGCTCCCCGACAACCTCGCCCCGTCGCCCGCCCCACCCCGCCAACGAAGAGCAGAGACCCACGAAAGGTATATATGTCGGGGTTGCGCAGACGCCCCTCAGCACCCCACCCGACGTGCTATGTCAGCGTTTGGACGGGGCACCCTTCGAACGACCCCTCACCGACCCCTGACCAGGGCCCCGGAGTTCTCGCGTTTCAGATCCATACAGGCTGGTCTCGGCTGATGCCGTGGAGTTCGAGAGCCCTGTCCGGATCGGTGTGGGCTCTGCGCCCTGACGCGAGGTTCTTCCACCCCGTGGCAGCCAACGCCTGGCGGACGATATCGGTCAGGCACCCCAGCACGACCGGGGCGGCCCCGGTACGAGTGCGGCGCGCGTCCTCTTTGAAGGTCACGTCCCGCACGTAGTGCACTCGGTTCTCCACCGTCCAGTGCCCGCGGGTATGGGCGGCCAGTTCCGCGGGTGAGACCTGGTGGGCGTCCAGGTCGGTGACGGCGAAGACCACCTCACGGCTGCCCTTGGCGGTGCCGTGCCTGCGGCGGTGACGCTCGATGCGCACCACCTGACACACCCCGGGAAAGGCCAGCCCGTCCACCGCGGCGACCTTCACAGCCCGGCGCTCTTCCCTTCCGTGCGCGTGCACGGGCCCCTCCGTATGGGCCAGGGGCAACTCCTCCCAGGGCAGGGCGGCCAGTTGGCCGTGCAGCGTGGGGCGGTTGCCCTTGACGTAGATCAGGTAGTGAGCTCCGCGTTCGCGCAGGTAGGTGGCGTGGTCGGCCACGGTGTGCAGGGCACCGGCGGCAACCAGTGCCCCCTGGAGCCGTTCGTCGTCGAGCTGGTCGAGCAGGGTGGTGAAGGCGCCTGTCTCGGCGCCCTTGCTCCGGATTGGGGTGCTGGCCACCACGGCCGCGTCGTGGTGGCGGGCGGCGTGGAAGACCACCGACGTGGAGCGTTGGCCCTTGCGTGCGCGGGCTCCGCGTTGGGTCTTGCCGTCTGCGGCGTAGGCGGTGCGGCGGGGTGCCTGGTGCGGGGGTCGGTGCCGGTACTGGTGGTGGGAGCGGCGGTGTTTGCGTTCGGGTGCCCCGGTGGGGGTACGGGGTGAGCTTTTCTCGGGTGGGGTGCGCATGTCCAGGCAGGCGAGGCCGGCGCGGGTGAGCTGGGCGGGGTTCCGGCGGGTGAGGAGGTTGCGCAGGGTGTGTTCGTCGGGGATGTGGATCCGCCTGGTGAAGGGGCACACGGGCAGGCCCAGGGCGAGCAGGGTGTGGCGGGGTGCGTTGTGGGCCCATTCGATGATGGCGCAGGTGGTGTCGTGGCCCGCGCTGGTCAGGGCACACACGCACAGGGCAAGCAGGGTGGGTAGGCCGTAGCGGCGACCGCGTGGATCACGGGGGGCGTCGATGGTGGCCAGGTGGTCCATCAGAGCGGGAGTGGGTGGTTGCGCGGGTGAGGTTGAGGAGAAGCACGGAGTACGGGAGGGTGACACAGCGGGCATGTGGCCTTACGGATCGTGGTTTCTCGACAACTCCATGATCCTTCAGACCCGTGCCCGTTTTCGTATGTCAGAACCCGGTCATGCCCGTGCGAACCGTCCAGGTCCGGCGTTCGTGCGTTTCCCGGCAAAACGCGAGAACTCCGGGGCCCTGGACCCCTGACAGAGCACACGACACAATCCCTTCACCCACAAGAGGAAAGCAAAGGAAAAAGAAGTTATACATCTCTGAGCAACCTGATTTCTTCTTCAATATGGCCAACCGCCCGAGCAAGATTAGGCCAATCTCACCAAAGAAGAAGGTGCCTTCTAATCCCTGGGCCAAGGCCACTCAACGAATATTCTATCATCATTGAACATTCTTGGGGCAACATCGCACTCCAGAGTCCTGGATACAATGCCATGCAAGTATTCACTCATGGACATTCTATGTCCATCCCACCACCCTTCCTTCGCCTGCGCCACGATCAGCCACTCCTCAGGCGCCCCCTCCACGTACCAATAGTAACTACCCCCCAAATAATCCATTCCCCACTTCAATAGGCCTGGAAGCTTCGGATAGAAATCAAAGACCTGAGGATGGGATGCGAGAGGCGAACCATCGCGCCTCCTCGGCTCAGCAACCTCATCGGGATCGTCTATAAAGAAATCCCTGAAAATGATCTCGCTATCTCTTGTAGCCGCCAAGAGGTCCGGTTCCCCAGGAGTCCCCGCACGCGGCGTCACAACGGAAATGGGACCCAGGTTCACGGTGAAGTACTTGGATACCAACTCCTTGTAGTCCTGAGGAAGAAGCAATCCAAGCGACTGTTCCTGTACTTCCCACGAGATCGGCTCCTTCTCGGGGACTACACTTTCCCCGATCATGTCGATAATTCTATTCACGGATTCCATATCACACCTCGCCACCTAAAAGTCAGAACAAATCTTCGGGCTTGGGGCCTTCGCATACACTCCCGTCAACTCTACCACCAGTCTTGAAGTACTTGTTATTATCCAGGATGCAATGGTCCCAAGTTTGCCCATTGCTTGCAATGCCAGTCATGCGCACACCCCATGGTCGATTTTCCGAATCTTCATAGACGGGAGTAACCACGTAGATCACTTCATGATTATCTCTCAGAATAGTCGCGACTCTGCGCTCAACCGTTCCCATGCCAGAGGTGTTGGTCCGAGCGTAGGTGGCCACAACATTTTCATCCTGGCCAGACCCAAAGAAATTACTGGCAATCAAATGCGCCCTATTATCCTGATTATAAACGTACCCAGGCGGATCATTCTTCGGCTCATACCTAGGTCCACTATTAACATCCTGACTTCCGCAGAACCGGCCGACTGCAGTTCCCCGCTGTCGATTGCCATTGATCTTACTGAGTTCAATAAAAGATTGACATTCACCATCGTCATTTTTGACGTCGAACCCAGCAACGCCATCCAGACCGCTTAGCGTCTCGCTGTATCCATCGTAATCGCTAACATCAAAGGAAATTTGCCCATTGACAGAAATGGCCTCCTCGCGTCGCTTTCGATACTTAGCAACATCATCCTGGGAGGCCACAGGGGCCATGGGCGGGCGTTCCTGAGGGGTGTTCAGGATATCCTCAAGGATTTCCTTTCGAGGATCGACAAGAAGGACAAAGATATTTTCATATCCCGTGTCAACAAAGGCGCCGTAGCGGCCAGCCTTGAACCCGTAGGCCGTGAGGACGACACCACCCCCACCGCCGCCATTGCCACCACCAGCAGGCCCCTTGCCAACCAAACCGACACCCCAACCCTTCCCCCCATTCCATGAAAATTCCTTACCGCGGGGGTTAAACTTATTCATTTTGCGCGAACTGCCGTACTTAGACCCACCTTGCGCGTGATTTCTGAGATTCCAATCCCAGTTCGGAAGAACGGGCGGAGGCACAGGCACGGGCCTCTTCGGCTCCCAAATATTCGGGAACGGCGAATTAGGAAGTGGGGCATAGGTGGTCGTAGTTGTAGTTGCGGTGGCTACCGCAAATGCAAATGCCAACAATGCAGCAGCTCCCAGCCCGATAGCGATGGGATTGTGCCCTGTCGGGTCTGTGTACAGCACCGGATTGGCATTGCCGTACGTGTACCGGTTCGCCTGCACCGAAGGGCTCGGTTCCAGGGTCATCGTGTCCCGGGAGGCGAACCGTCCGCTCCCCGGCTGGTACCAGCGGGCGTGCATGTTCACGTCACCGGTTGCCGGGTCGGTCCACTCCCCCTGGTAACCCACTGACGCGACGGGGGATGCTCCCAGCTGCTCGCCGAAGGGACCGAAATCCGCTGTACTCGTAACCGTCCCGGTGCCGGTGTAGGTCGCCACCAGGTCGCCGTGCGAGTTGTTGTACGCCAACGCCGCATTCTGGCCTCGGTCGAAGACGCTCACCACCTGGCCGTAGGGGTCCCGGCCGTACTGGGCGACCGTTGTCTCCGTACCGTCCAGAACCGCGATGGGGTCGTTCTCGAGGTCGGCGTAGACGAACCACTCCGTACCCGAGGAGGTGGTGCGTTCAGCAAGGCGGCCCAGAGCGTCGTACGCATACTCACCGGAGCCGTCACCAGAGCTGACCATTCGGTTGAATCCGTCGAACTCCGGGGTACGCAGTCCACCGTCGACGAACTGGGAGCTGACCGTTCCACGTGGTGTGTAGCTCCAGGTGTCTCCACCGCTGGAGGAGACGAGGCGGTTGCGCTCATCGAACGCGAAGGTCTCGTCACCCTCTCGGACCCTGTTTCCGGAGGCGTCCCATTCGTACTCGGTGATCTCACCGCCGGGAGCGGTCCACGAGGTCAGCCGTGAGGCGTAGTCGTAGTCGAACTTGTGCGTTCCTGCCGGAGCCACACCCTCCGTCGTCCGCGCCGTGATGCGTCCGGCCGCGTCGTAGGTGTAGGTGGTTCCGAGAAGCCTCTCCCCCGAGGGTGAGGTGAGCACGTCCTCGGTCAGTTGGCCCAATGGATCATGGGTGAAGTTCCGGACCGTGCCGTCCTGAGTGGTGATGGACTCAGTCCGTCCCGCCTGGTCGTAGGCGATGGACAGATCCTCACCGGTGACCGAATCGTGGTGCTCGATGACCCGACCGGCCGCGTCATAACCGAACGTGGTGGTCCCCGTCAGGTCCAGACGGGTGGTCGCGCGTCCCGCGCCATCAAAGCTGATGGTGGTTCCAGGTGTCATGCCGTCGTAGGAGACCGTGTTCGGCCCCAGGAACTGGACCTGGTTTCCCCGGTCGTCGTAGACGATCTCGATCGCTCCACCGTTGGCGGTGCCGATCGACGTGGGTCGCCCCATCTGGTCGTAGCCGATGTGGCGGTCCTGTGTCGTGGCTTCGGCTCCGGTCGCACTCTCGCTGGACAGTCCACCCAGGGCGGTGAACTCGCGTTGGCGTACGACACCACCGGGAACGTGCTGCTGGACCGGGTTGCCCGCCGCGTCGTAGAACGTGGTCCAGGTGCGGTCGCTCTCGGCTGGCGTGGCAGCGGTCGCGGGCTCGATCAGCTGCTCAACCTGACCGCTGGGTGTGTAGGTCGTGTGGGTGCTGTTACCCCTACCGTCAGTGAGACGCGTCTGCTGCCCAAGGGAGTCATAGCCGAAGGTGGTGGTGATGGTCTCGGTGTCGCTGACCGGTTCCACCCGGCTGGTCGGCTGCCCAAGGGCGTCGAACTCCGTTGTCACCGTGTTCCCGAGAGGATCAGTCTCGGAGACAGGGAGTCCTGCTGCGTCGTAGGTCACGCTCTGCGCACGAAGTTCCGTGCCGTCTTGGGCGAGGACCGCGGTACGGGTCTGGCGCCCCGCCAGGTCGAACTCCGAGATGACCTGGGTGCCTACAGGGTCGGTGACCGTGCTTGTCCGCCCGGCGAGATCGTGGTCGAAGCTGGTGGTCTCCCCCACCGGGTTGGTGGTTGAGACCAGCTCTCCCACAGCGTTGTAGGTGCTAGCGGTGGTGTTGCCGAGAGGATCCGTGACGGACGTCGTGTTTCCCATGGCGTCATAGGCGTACCTGGTCGTGTACGCCGCGGCAGCGGGGATGCGCTCGATCTGGGTATCGGTGACCTGGCGGCCCAGGTCGTCGTACGTGGCCTCGATGCGCGCGCCCACCGGATTCGTGGTGGCGAGCAGCTCCCCCACGGGGTTGTAGACGAACGTCCATTGCCCAGGCTCGGCGCCCTCGTTCAGCGGAGGATCGGTGATACCGGCGAGGTTGCCGAGCTGGTCCCAGGTGTAGGTGCGGGTGTTGCCCAGCGCGTCGATCTGCGTAGCGATACGGCCGAGCTCGTCGTAGGTGGTCTGCGCCTGAGGCGTGATCTGGGTGCCGTCCGCACCGGTGAAGCTCGGTGCCTGGCTGTCGGTCTGCTGTCCGACGAGGTCGTAGCCGAAGACGGAGGTGTTGCCCTCGGCGTCCTGCTGGTGGGTGAGGTTGCCGACCAGGTCGTAACCGAACCTGCTGGTGGGACGCTCGGTGACCGTCGGCTCACCGTAGTGCTCGATGTCGACCTGCGGAAGCTGTTCCTCGACCAGTCGACCGAGTTCGTCGTAGCGCATCAGCGACGTGAACGCGGAAGCGTCGGCCCCTTCCTCGTTCCCGCGCGGGTCCGTGACGGCCGTGACCAGTCCGAGTTCGTTGACATCGTAGCTGGTGACGAGCTCGCCACCGCTGATCTGCACCGCTTCCTCGATCACGCGGCCGCCGGCGTCGTAGGCGTACCGGGTCTGCTCAGTGCGACCGGTGGGATCGGTCAGCGCGATCGAGAGTGTGTTGCCACGTCCGTCATAGGTGTGGGAGGTGACGCGCGCGAGCCCCTCCGGGTCGAGGGTTTCGCTGACGAGGCGGGAGTCGGCGTTCCACACCATGTCGACGCGGGTTGCCCCGTCGTTGGTCACTGTGCGTACGGGGTTGCCCGCCGCGTCGTAGGTGTACTCCTCCAGGACCACGTCGCGCGGTTCGTTGGCGTCGTTGAGCATCGCCCCAACCGCGATGGTCTGCGCGGGAAGCCCGTCGGCGTAGTAGGTGTAGGCGGTGGTGCGTCCGACAGCGTCGGTGGTGGAGGCCAAGCGGCCGTCCGGGTCGTAGGCGTTGGACTCGAGCACCAGCTGTGCTGGAGCATTGTCCTCGTCGGGGTGTCCGACCCATCCTTCGATCGTGCGTTCAGCCACGTGTCCGCGCGCGGTGTAGGTGGTCCGGAACTCCGTTCCGGACGCGTCCTGGTGGTAGGTCTGCGCACCGGTGAAGTCGTAGCCGAAGTGCTCGGTGCGGCCCTCGGGATCGGTCTGGGCGACCAGGTGTCCGTACTGGTTGTAGGCGAACAGCGTGGTTCGGTCGGGCTCACCGCCGGTCAGATCACTGACGGCCTGGCGGACGACGTTGCCGTCCTTGTCGTAGACGAAGCTGGTCCGCGCCTGATGGGCGATGTCCGTGAGCTCGTTGGTGACCGCCGGCCCCGTCTCGGTGAGCACACGCCCGGCGTCGTCATAAGTCCGAGTGGTCGTGATGCCGTTCGGGTGGTCACTGGTGGTGACCGTGGTGGTCAGTACGCGCCCGAGGCCGTCGTAGGTGTACTCGGTCGCCAGGCCGGAGGGCTCTGTCACCGACGTGATGTCACCATGGCCGTTGTACGAGTAGCGGGTCGTGCCTCCGTCTGCGTCCCAGGACTCGGCCAGGAGTCCCGCCGGAACGGTTCCGCCGCCGGTGGCCTCCTCTGTGCCGTCGGTATAGAAGTAGCGGACCGTGCGGCCGTCCGGGAAGTCCGCGGTGGCCGGGCTGGTCTCGGAGACCTGGTTGCCGTGCGTGTCGTAGGCCCACCAGGTGCGGTAGGTGGGATCGAGCAGGTCCGCGGAACGGGCGTCGTGGTGTGCGGTGAGCTGGTTGTTGCGGGGATCGAAGGGGTCATCCGGGTTGTGGTGGTAGCCGAACCACTCCCAGGAGCAGTTGGTGGCGGCCACGTCCCGGCAGCTCATCTGCCCGATCCGGTTGCCTCGTTCATCGTTGTAGAAGCGCAGTTGGGCGCCACTGGGCATGGTGGTCGCCACCAGGAAGCCGCCTGTGTCGTAGGCGTAGGTGGTTTCGTGGCCCAGTTGGTCGACGTCCCCGACTCTGCGGTATCCGGCCAACGCGTCATAGCGGGTCGCGGAAGGCTCGACTCTGGGGTCCGTGATCGCCACCTCGGCGGTGACCTCGGGTTCCTCGTTGTTGACATCACCCGTGTAGTGGAGGTCTGAATAGAGCCACTTACCGCCGTTGTGGTCGGTGTGGATGCTGACCCGGGACGTGCTCTCGTCGAAGGACAGGTCGGCGATCTGGTTCAGCTCGGGTGAGGTGACCGTGTCTAGCCGGTCCGCAGGGTCCACGCCCGAAGTGTGGTGTAGAGCGATGGTGTCGGGGTGAAGAGGGCGCTGGTAGACGGCGACCTCGTCGATCTGCCCTTCGAAGGGAAAGTCTCCCAGCGAGGGGAGGGTCTCGGGCCACCCGCTGTTGCCCATGCCGTATCCGACGTAGACGAACCGGGTGTCGCGGTGTTCGACCTGTCCCGTCTTCGACCCGATCTCCTCACCGTCGAGGTACAGGGTCTGGGAGGTGCCGTCCGAGGTCAGGGCGACGTGGTGCCACTGTCCGTCGTTGACCGCCTGTGCGGTGGTGATGGGGTCCACACCGTCAGCGGTCCAGAACTGGGCGCGGAGTTTGCCGTCGTTGCCCACGTAGACGAGCTGTGTGCGCTGGGTGGGGTCGGTGGGCTTGTCCAGGGCTCCGATGACCGTGCCCTGGGCGGTGGTGGAGAACCACGCCTCCACGGTGATGCGCGCGCCTACGCGGTGCAGGATGGAGTTGGGGAGTTCGGCGTAGGCTCCCTGCCCTGAGGCCAGAGCGTTGGAGGTAATACCCGCGAGCGCGCCCTGGGCGCCGAGGACCGAACCGGTGATCTCGGCGTCCTCACCCCCAAGCTGAGTCGGGACCTCGTTGGCCGAGGTTTCGCCCGTGCCCTCCTCGAAGCGCCAGTAGCCGTAGGGGTTGGCGTCCATGGCCGCGGCCCGGTAGTGCGACCCCGTCGCGTAGGTGTAGGTGGTGCACTCGAGTTCGGGGTTGCAGGCCTGGGTCAGTCGTTGCCCGTCGTAGGTATAGGTCCACTGGGCGCTGGTCTCGTCGCCTTGGGCGGTCACGCTGGTGACGCGGCCGTTCTGCCATTCGAAGTCGAGTGACCGGCCTCCGTCCGAGGTGACGGTGGAGATGTCGCCGGAGGCGTCGTAGGCGATGTTCTGGGACCGGCCTTGGTGATCGGTGACTTCGAGGAGACGCCCCGTGTCATCGAAGACGTAGGAGGTGGATGCCTTGTCCATGAGCTGCCAACCGGTGGCCGTCTCGGCGAGTACCGCGTGCATACCGGGCGGGGGTGTGAAGCTTCCGTCAGCGTTGCGCGCGAACCGGTGCTGGCTGCCGTTGGGGTAGGTGATCACGACGTTTCCGGTGCCATCCACGTCGCGTACCAGGTCCATGTCGAACCGGGTGGACCAGCCAGCACCAAAAATGCCGTCCTGTCGGGGGTTCGAGGAGTTGTAGGTACGGGTGATGCTCAGCGGCGGACCAACGGTCGGTACAACAGCGTCGGTGACGGTCTGGGTGTAGTTGCCGATGAGCGCGTTGACGGTGCCATACCCATCCGGGTCACTACCGGACAGATTGGAGGTGACGGCGGGCTGGTCGGGGTCGGCGATCAGCCGGAGCCAGCCGCTTTCGACCTCCTGACTTCCGTCACGGACGAAGACGTTCCACCAGTACTGGTTGCCCCACGCCATGAGTCCGTCGGGCAACTGCCAGGAGGTCTCTGTCTGCCACCCGGAGTCCACGCACTCCCAGTCGGGCCACTCGCCGTCACAGAAGTTGAACCAGAACTCCATGCCCTCGGTCGGCCAGGCGTCATTGTTCTGTCCCAGGGCGGTGAACTCCGGGGTCAGCGTCGCGACCCGGGCACCGTCGCGGGGGCTGTAGTCCAGGAGCTGTGGGGGTAGGTCTGGAATCTCCAGACTCACCTGTGCCGTCCTGGGGACACCCCAGGCCGCGAACGACTGAGCCTCGTGGGTCATGTCGAACTTGATGGTCCACGTGCCAGGGGGCAGGGGATCGATCGTGGCGTTGACCGTCACCGCCTCCCCCGTCGCCACGTTCGTGGGCATGGGGGTGGTGGGCGCGATGTGGTAGACCCGGTTCCCGTCCTGGTCAAAGACCTGGTAGCTGAGCTCGTAGCCGTTGTCCGGGGTCCAGGTCTCGTGGCCGCGGTTGGTCACCTGGACGTCAACCGAGGTACCACGGTTCGCGTGGGGCGCCGGGTCGAACTCCGGCGGCGAGGTGACGAACTCGTAGTCAGCTCGGTAGGGGCTGTAGGTGACCGTCATGTACGGCGCGCCCCACGACTCCCGGCTGCCGAACTTCTTCCAGCCGTTGCTGTCGGTGGCGGAGGCCCGAACGCTGAGGCCGTGGTTGGGCTTGTCCCCGTCCACCCATGCCTGGACCAGGTCCCGGCCGCCCGTTCCCAGGTCGATGCCTTCGTACCGAGCGGGGCAGGAACTGGAGCTCGCGCCGATCGGCATCCAGCCACGCGCGAAGCTCTCGCTTCCCAGAGGGGTGGAGTTGTAGGACGGTCCTGGATAGTTGGAGATGGACTTCTGGGACCAGGACTGGGTCACCTCGTGCACGTAGACCGGACTCGGCGTGCACGAGTAGGACCAGTGGTTGAACAGGTAGAGCTTGGCCCCGAAGATCTTGTGGTCGCTCAACTCGTCGACCATCGCGTTGAACCGCAGGTACGAGGCGGCTCGGTGAGAGCCGCCGTCATAGGTTCCGGCCTTCAGCTGCTGCTCGGTGTAGCGGGAGGTGTTGTAGCCGCTCTGGACGTAGGTGTCCTGTGAGGCGTTGTAGTTCCAGGTCGACGTGGGGTCCACCGCGACCGGGTAGACGCGGTTTTCGTCAGTGAGCCACTCGAAGTCGGCGACCACCTCCAGGACCCATCCGTCGGACTCCTCGATGAGGGTGAACTCCACGGCCTCGGAGAAGGCACCGTCCCCGGAGTGGGGATCCCGGTTCGAGTCCTCCATGTAGCCGGCGGGGATGTGACCGACCGTGTCTCCGTCGGCGTTGACAAGGTCGATGCTGCCGTCCTGGAGCTGGACCGGGTCCAGGACACCCAGCTCCAGAGGGAAGCGCCAACGTGCACCGTCCTGTGTCACGGGAGCTTCCTGAAGCCAGATGG
Organism: Nocardiopsis sp. KDC1DS13DA1; assembly: GCF_055632325.1. Classification (NCBI taxonomy): domain Bacteria; kingdom Bacillati; phylum Actinomycetota; class Actinomycetes; order Streptosporangiales; family Nocardiopsidaceae; genus Nocardiopsis; species Nocardiopsis sp. KDC1DS13DA1. The sequence goes on along the minus strand of NZ_JBVMUY010000035.1, from coordinate 175,174 downwards.
TTTCCTTGACCGCTCCACCGATCAGCGACGTCAGCTCGATGTCCACTCCCGGCAGCGCCTCGGGGTAGACGATCGTGTCGGGCTCGTCCTCCGACACCTCACCCTGAGCTCCTTGAGCGCCCTCGAGGGAGAAGGACAGGCTGTGTTCTTCGTCCAGCTCCATGTGTGCGAGCGCGTCCGCGTCAGCGCTCGCGGCGAAGTCCACCTCCCTGGAGTCGGCGGAGTTGGTCCAGGTCAGAGAATTCTCAGGGACGAGGCTGGGGTCGATCTCCTCCCATGAGCCGTCTTCCTGCTCAAAGTGGAGGGGCTCCAGGGAGAAGTCGGTGGAGAGAGTGCCGTCCTCGTTCTCGAACGTGCGCGAATGCTCGTCGCGCTCCTCGACGAGTTCCTCACTCGTGTCCGGGTCGAAGCCCGTGACCTCAGGCTCCGGTTCCTCCTCCACGGTGCGACCCGCAGGCTCCGGGTCCGGAGGAGCGAGCGTGTCCGCGTCTTCGGGCAGGTTCGGCCATTCCTGGGGCAGAGCCCCGTCGGGCGGATCCACGTCCGGCCCTTGGCCGGTCGAGGTGCCCTCGATCAACGCGCTGTCGGCCTCGTGCGAGAGACCGTCAGCAGAACCGTCGCCCTGGTCTGGGGTCACCACGTCCGCAGCGGACACCGGGGTGAGGCGCGGCATGCCGGTGTACATCGGTACGGAGGAGACGGAGTCTGACAGTAGGAGAACAAGCCCAGTACCAACTGCGGTGAATTTCAGCAGCGTGCTTTTCGCACGTGAGCGCAACGGCTTGTTGGAGTCACGGCGAGAGACGATGCGTTGAAACACCGCGCGCACAAACGACTGCTGGCCGGTCGGCACGACCGGTCACCTCCGGATCACTCAAAGCGAACCAGGAGCGGCAAGCACACCATCCCCAAATGGTGCGCACGCTTCCCCCAAAGCCCGCAGATCCGGAACGCCATCTAAAACTGACAGAACCAGGGCAAAACTAGCAGAAGGTGGAACTCAGTACACAAGACCTCGCGAAGCACATAAACATCACTGTTCCCACAGCGAGACCTCTGTGTAACCCAGAAACAGAGCCCTTCAAGGTTTAGGCCAGGATTTATTCACTGAGAGCAACGTCCGTCGTCAGGGTGTGGAGGAGCTTGTTCGTGGTGGCGCTCGGGCGAGCACGCATGGCCTTGAGACGTTCAGAGAGGTCCTGAAAGGTGCGTTGCACCGCGTCCGGGCGGCCCAGCGCCGCGTGGACCTTAATGATCTCCTGGTAGACAGCTTCGTTCAGGTCATCGGACTCGCGCGCGCGTTCGAGCCAGGCCAGCGCCTGTTCAGGGGTTTCGGCTGTCTTCGCCAGGCTCACGAAGCAGTCGGCTGCGGCTCGCCGGTACGCCTGCCGCTTCTCCTCAATCCACGGGAAGTCGACTTCAGACAGCAGGACCGGCGCGCACTCGATTGAGGCCAGGCGCAGGTGTTCCTCACGCGGCCCAGCGTCCGCAGCCTCGCCTGCCGTCTTCATCGCGGCGTCGAACCGCCACACGTCCGCGTCGACGGCCTCTTGCCGGATCCGATGGCGTCCCGAGTCCACCTGGAGGATCTCCGCTTCGGGGTCTCCCAGTGCGTCGCGGACGACGCGGCGGACGTCGCTGGACGCGGTGTTGCGCAGCGCCCGGGCCTTGCTCTCGGTGCTGTCGGGGGTCAGCGCGTCCGTCAGGGGCTCGGTGCCAACCCCACGTGGATGAAGTGCCAGGTAGGCGAGCATCCTTCGGGATGACGAACGCATCCGCTGGCCGATGCCGGTTCCCACCACGCTGATGTGCGGGTGCGGTGCGAAGAGCCGGATGTCCACCTTCGTCATCGGGGCCGAACTCGGGGCGGCTTGTCCCTCATCCGGTTCGGGCTGCGGTGGGACTTCCTCCTCGTCCGACGTCTCCGCGCCCTGCGGCTCTGGTTGCGGTGGTTCCGGTACCTGACCCTCCCCGATGAAATGCGCGGCCAAGGTGGCCTGGTCGATATGGAGGAAGCGCAGGTCCATGTAGGTGGCCGTGCTCCCGTCCGGCGCGGTGACGCTGACCTCGTCGAAGGAGTCACAGACCGCCTCCGTGCACCCTGTCTCCGCGCCGAGGGTCACCACCAGGACATCGTCCTCATCCGCCTGCGCCAGGGTGAGCAGTCGGTCCCGGACCAGGGCATGTTCGGGAGCACTCACCAGCAACAGAATCCGTTCCTCCCCCTGCTCACGTGGTGCCGCGGAGATGCTGGCCAGCTCCGCTTCCGTGATGGCGACTGCGGTGTCAGCGCTCACGGTCACACCGGGCACGCACGCATTCGATGGTGCTCCCGCCTCAGCCATCACTTGGCGGGTGGTGATGACCCGGATTTCGGCGAGGCCACGGCTCGGGCGATGAGAGAGGCGCATACGCCCACCGCGTGAGCACCCGTGATGCCGAGACCCGTGCGTGCGCTGACGCTGAGGCTGTCAGCGATCCGGACGTGCCCTTCCGCGCTGATCACGCCTCTGTCAGTGTCCCGGGTGACGGGCACCGAACTGCCCAGAACCTCGTCGCCGTCAAGCTCCTCGTCCTCGACAAGGTCAGCGGACTCGCCCTCGTCCTGCTCCTTCCTCGGCTTCCGCTCGCATCGGCCAGGCACTGACAGCCGTCCCGCAATCACTCCCGCGGCTCCCCCGACGACAGCTCCCACAATCAGCTCGCCACCATGAAACCCTCCGTCACCCTGCGGATCGGTCTTCGGCCCCTCGTCAGCGACTGGCTCGGTGCTCTCCGCTTCCCCTTCCTTCGGCGCAGCGGGTTCGTGGGGCCGAGTGGTCAGGATGTAGGTGATCTCCCCAGTGCTCGGCGGCGAACCACCGGACCGCTTCGCTGTACATGGTGGCGGTGCGCTCGCTGCGCCCGGCGGCGCGCAGGGTGAGGACGAAGGAGTCGACGTGGGGCTTCGGGGGTCCGGCGGCCATGTCGCGCGGTCCCCGGCGTACGCGCTTGGTGCCCACAGGAGATTGCTCGCCGGGTAGTCCGGCGGTCAGCCGAGCGGCTCCGCCTGAAGATGTCCCAGGTCAGACATAGTGAGAGCCAGCGAGGGGACTTGAACCCCTAACCTATCGCTTACAAGGCGATTGCTCTGCCAATTGAGCTACGCTGGCGGGCGTCCGAGGCCGTCCGGCCTCGGAGCGTCCATCCGAATGGTACCGGTTCCTGAGCCGCGCGGCCTACTCGGATCCGGCTCCGCGCCTGCGCGCGACCTCGTACAGCGACACTCCCGCCGCCACCGAGGCGTTGAGCGACTCCGCGCCGCCGATGGGGATGCTCGCCACCACGTCGCACGACTCGCGCACAAGCCGCGACAGGCCCTTGCCCTCGGACCCCACGACGATCACCAGCGGCCCCGTCGCCAGCTCCAGCTCCGGCAGTCGGGTGTCGCCCCCGGCGTCCAGGCCGACGACGAACAGCCCCGCCTTCTTGAAGCCCTCCAGTGCCCGCGTCAGGTTCGTGGCCTGCGCGACCGGGAGCCGGGCGAGGGTTCCCGCCGAGGTCTTCCACGCGGTCATGTTCACGCTGGCCGACCGGCGCTCCGGGATCACCAGGCCGTGCGCGTCGAACGCGGCCGCCGAACGCGCGACCGCCCCGAGGTTGTGCGGGTCGGTCACGCCGTCCAGGGCGACGATCAGCGGCGCCGTGTCCGACTCCAGCGCCCGGTCCAGTAGGTCCTCCGGGGTCAGGTAGCGGTACGGGCGCACATGCAGCGCCATCCCCTGGTGGGCGGCGCCCGGCTGGCCGTTGCTCTCGCACCGCCGGTCCAGCTCGGTGCGGGTCACCTCGACGACCTCGACGCCCCGGTCGCCCGCGAGGCGCGCCGCCTCGGTCACCCGCTCGTCCGGGTCCAGGCTGTTGGCCAGGAACAGGCGGATGGCGGGCATGCCCGCGCGCAGTGCCTCCACGACCGGGTTGCGGCCCACCAGCAGGTCGGAGTCGGAGGAGCGGCGCTGCGGACGGCCCGCCGTCATCTGCTCACCGGCCGTGCGGGCCCGCTTGGCCGCGCGGGATCGCTGTTTGCCCTCGTACCAGTGCCGCTGTTCGGCGGGCAGGGTGCCGCTCTTGCCCTCGAGCGAGCGCCGCCCCTTGCCGCCGCTGCCCTTGGTCGGGCCCTTCTTGCTCTTCTTCGCCGGCATGTCCGCCGCCTCCCCGTACGTCTCGCGAGCATGCCGGAAGCGTGTCGGCGTCCGGCGGATCCGCCACCAGCGGTGGCAAACCTCCAGACTAGTGCCGACGCGCCACCGTCCGGGTCATCCGTGCCTGAGGTCCCAACGGGGCCCCTGCGGCGTGTCCTCAACCACGACACCCGCCTCGGCGAGCTGGTCGCGGATCGCGTCGGCCGCCGCGTAGTCCTTCCGTCCCCGCGCCGCCTGTCGCTGTTCCAGCGCCACCGCCACCAGGGCGTCGACGACCTCGCGCAGCCCGGCGTCCCCGCCGGCCCACCGCTCGCTGAGCGGGTCGGCGCCGAGGATCCCCAGCATCGCGCGCAGCTCGGCGGCGAGCTCGGCCACCTTGTCCTTCCCCCCGGCGGCCAGCGCCGTGTTGCCCTCGCGCACGTGCCCGTGCACCACGGCCAGCGCCTGGGGCACACCGAGGTCGTCGTCGAGCGCCGCGGCGAACCCGGCGGGAACGGTGGCGGCGGGCACGACCTCGCCGACCACCTCGACCGCGCGGGTCAGGAACCCCTCGATCCGCTGGTAGGCGGCGGCGGCCTCCTGCAGCGCCTCCTCGGAGTAGTCGATCGCGGAGCGGTAGTGCGCCTGGCCGAGGTAGTAGCGCAGTTCCACCGGACGGACCTTCTGGACCATCTGCGGGACGCGCATCGAGTTGCCGAGCGACTTGGCCATCTTCTCGCCGCCGACCCTGAGCATCCCGTTGTGCAGCCAGAAGCGCGCGAAGCCGTCGCCCGCGGCGCGGGACTGGGCGAGCTCGTTCTCGTGGTGCGGGAAGATGAGGTCCAGGCCGCCGCCGTGGATGTCGAAGCTGGGGCCGAGGTACTTGGTGGCCATCGCCGAGCACTCCAGGTGCCAGCCCGGACGGCCCCGGCCCCACGGGGTGTCCCAGCTGGGCTCACCCGGTTTGGCGCCCTTCCACAGCGCGAAGTCGCGCGGGTCGCGCTTGCCCCGGCCCTCCTCCGCGGAGTCCTCCATCTGGTCCGGCCGCTGGTTGGACAGCTCGCCGTAGGCACCGTAGGAGGCCACGTCGAAGTAGACGTCACCGGAGCCGTCGTCGGCCGGGTAGGCGTGGCCCGCGTCGATGAGGCGGCGCATGAGCTCGATCATCTCCGGCACGTGGCCGGTCGCCCGGGGCTCGACGGTGGGCGGCAGGCAGCCGAGGATGTCGTAGGCCTCGGTGAACGCCCGCTGGTTGCGCTCACTCACCTTCCACCAGGGCACTCCCTCGGCGGCGGCGACGTTGATGATCTTGTCGTCGATGTCGGTGACGTTGCGGCAGAACGTGACGTCGTAGCCGAGATAGGTCAGCCAGCGACGCAGGATGTCGAAGTTGACGCCGGAGCGGATGTGGCCGATGTGCGGTGGTGCCTGCACTGTGGCACCACACAGGTACAGCGAGGCACACCCCTCGCGGAGGGGGACGAAGTCTCGGACCTGCCGGGCACTGGTGTCATAGAAGCGCAGACTCACGTTGTCAAGCGTAACCGCTTTCCCCTCACGCGCGGATCACAAACCACCAACCCTGTCGGGCTTGTGCCCCTCCCGGACATGCTTCATGGCACATATGTGATGAGCCGTATTACAGCCGCCCTGATGTGAGATTTCCGGGCGCGGAAGCCCGTCCCCCACGGCCATCAGGGCACCGTGGCGGCGCGTCCGCCCCGCCGCGCCGCCGGAGGAGGGCGGTGATCGGCCGGAATCTCGTGTTCGCGCGGCTTCCTCGGCTACGCTGCGGTTGCGATGGCCCCTTACGACAAAGCCCCCGAGACAGGGACACGGAACGCTCGACCCGCGAGCCGCGGCGCGGGAGCCGGTGCTCTCGTCGGTGGCGCGCTGTTCGTCGGCCTCATCGCCGTCTGCGCCCTCGTCATCTCCTACAACGGTGTCTTCCGCTTCGCGGAGTACGGCGGGCACGAGGGCAGTCCCCTGGCCCACGTGTTCCCGGTGACCTACACCCTGCTGCTGCTCATGGCGTTCTGGGTGAGCTACGTCCTGCGCGAGGCGCACCCCCGCGACCGCGCGTGGGTCGACCTCGTGCTCATCCCCGTGCTCATCCTGGTGGCAGCGACCGCCATGGTGTTGAGCAACCTCGGGCTGGTCGGGACCGTGCACCAGGGGGTCGCCAACGTCATCGTCGCGGTCGCCCCGCTGGCCGCCCTGCTCATCGCGTTCCTGCTGTGGATGACGGTCCGCGCGCACATCCGTCGGCGCCGCCGCACGGCGCCCCCTCGTCCCCGGCCCTCGGCCGACCGGGCCACGGTGCTGCACGGCCGCGCGGTGTCACCGTCCGAACTCGACGACACCGGACCGGACGACGACCACCTCACGACCCGGCTGCTCGACTTCGGCCCCGCTCCCGTCGCACCCGACCGCGACGGGAGTGACGACGCGTCCGGGGGCGCGCCCGCGCACGACCGGACCCCGCCCCCGCTGGAGCTGGACGGAGCCGGGGAACGGGAGGACCCCGAGTTCTCCGAGGTCGTCTCCGTGTCACCCGCCGTCCCCGCGCCCGAGCCGGAACCGGAGGAGTCCCCCACCGGTACCGGCCTTCCCGGGCCCGCCACCGCTCCGCTGCCCCGGCGCACCCGGACCGGGACCAACCCGATCAAACGGGCGGGCGTGGAGGTCCCGGTGGTTCCGGGGGCCGCGCCCCCGGCCGGCCCCCGTGGGCCCGACGCGCCGGACACCGACCGGCCGGACGACGGGTTCGAGGACGACGCCCTTCCCGGGGACCCCGTCAGTGACGAGGCCGAGGCCGCGGTCGCCGATCCCGGGCCCGGCGCGGACGCCGGGCACGCGGTCGACGCCCGGGACGGGGGTCCGACGGCACCGGAACCGGAATCCGTCGCCGTGGAGTCCGCGGCCGTGGCCGTGGCCGTGGCGCCCGAGGCCGTCCGTGCGGAGGTGGAACCCGTCTCCGCGGAACCGGAGGACGGGCCCCGCGGTGTCGGGGATCCGCGGATTCCGGACACCGCCCTGTGGGAGCCGCCCGCCGACGCACCCGACGACGACGCGCTCACGGACTACGTTCCGCCGGAGTGGACGCCACCGGAGGACGACGGCCCGCCCGCCGGGGAGACCCCGGACGGGGACGCGGACGCGCCTCCGGAGCCCACCCCCGTGCTCGACCACGACACCGGACCCGAGGTCCGCGCGGCCTTCGGGATCGGTTCCGTGCCCCCGGGCTCCGCCGCCCCGGCCGCCGACCCGGAGTTCACGGCGGACCCCGATCCGGAGTTCGCCCAGGAGGCCGTCCGGGAGTTCCCGCCGGACCCCGCGCCGGACTCCGGCAGCGCCCCCGAACGCGTGGCACCGCCCGCCGAACCGGCCGCGACCGACACGGGGCGCCGGCCTCCGCTGGAGAAGCGGCCGATGGTGCTCAAACCGCGCCGCTCCCCGATACCCGACCTGACCCCGGGGCCGCCCTCCGGACGTGTGCGCAGCGAACCGCTCCCCCCGGGGGACTGACCACCGTCCGGGGCCTCAGAACCGCAGGCGCGCCGCGACCGGCAGGTGGTCGCTGCCCGTCCTGGGCAGCGACCACGTCTCGGTGGGGACGGCTCCGCGGACCAGGATGTGGTCGATCCGCACCAGCGGGAACCCGGCGGGCCAGCTCAGCCCCAACCCGTCTCCCCCGGCGCCCCGCACGGCGGTCAGCCGCGAGGTGAGCGGCGCCATGGCGCGGTCGTCGGTGCTGCCGTTGAGGTCGCCCATCACCACGACCCGCTCCAGCGGCTCCCGCGCGACCGCGTCCGCGAGTGCCGCGATCCCCCGGTTCCGCAGCGCCGTGTCGAACCCGGCGCCGCCCAGCCGGACCGACGCCAGGTGCACGACGTACACGGCGATTTCCCCGTTGGGGCCGTCCACCTCGGCGCGCATGGCCCGGTTCCATCCCAGACCGAGGTCGAGGGACCGCGAGTCCGTGATCGGGTACCGGCTCCACAGCCCGACGGTGCCCCACCGGTCGGAGTACCCGAACTCGGATCCGAGGGCCCGGGCGTAGGACGCGTCCGCCTCCCAGGTGACCTCCTGGAGGGCGACCAGGTCGGGGTCGGCGCCGAGCACCTGCCGGACCGTCGCCTCCGGGTCGCCGTTGGCCGCGCCGACGTTGTGCGTGACGACGGTCAGGTTCGGCTCGACGCCGGGACCCGACGGCAGGTACAGGCCGCCGAACGCCCCCGCCCACACGGCCGCGAGCAGCAGGGCGGCCAGCCCGGCCGCGGCCGAGCGCCGGAGGGCCGCCGCCGCGGCGGCGGCCGGGACCGCCAGGCCGAACCACGGCAGGACGGTCTCGAACAGGCTGCCCGCACGGCCGAGGGCGTTGGGCACCAGGGCGGGGACGGCCAGGAGGAGGGCGAGCAGCACGGTGACCCCGGCGAGGAGCCTGCCGCGCCGCCAGGTTTCGTGGCTCCCGAGCGGGAGGCGGATCCTCCGGGACGCCTCCGCCGCCCGGCCGGACCGCTCCGGTGACGGTTCGGGTGGCACCCGGTCGTCGACGTCCGTCATGGCCCTCCCCTGGTCATGCGGCGGCCCGGGCCGCGCGGCGCTGCGTGTGGGGGATGGGCCGCCGTGGCGGCGGGCGTGCCGGAGACTACCCGAGCGGCGGGGTGTTCGACGCCGTCGCTCCCGTCCGCCCGCGCACCGCGAAGGCCCGCGTCCCGGATCGGGGACGCGGGCCCGCGGGTCCTGCGCGTGGTTCAGTCCAGGGGAGCGCAGAGGGCCGTGGCCACGGCGGCGATACCCTCGCCGCGCCCGGTCAGGCCCAGCCCGTCGGTGGTGGTGGCCGAGATGCTCACCGGTGCCCCCACGACCTCGGACAGGGTCTTCTCCGCCTCCTCGCGCCGCGGCGCGAACTTGGGACGGTTGCTGATGATCTGGACGGACACGTTGCCGATCCCGAACCCGGCCGCGTGCACCCGCGCTACGGTCTCGGTCAGCAGGGCCGCCCCGGAGGCGCCCCGCCAACGGGGGTCGGAGGTGCCGAAGTTGGACCCCAGGTCCCCCAGTCCGCAGGCCGACAGCAGGGCGTCGCACGCGGCGTGGGCGGCGACGTCACCGTCCGAATGACCGCTGACCCCGTCTTCTCCCGGCCATTCCAGGCCGGCGAGAAAAAGTGTTCTTCCAGGAGAAAACGGGTGGACGTCCGTTCCGACGCCCACCCGAGGCATATTCTTCATGAATAAGGTGCTTCTTCGACCGGTGTCAGTTCGTCAGAACCTCGTCGAGGAGCGCTTCAGCCTTGTCCTCGTTGGTCTTTTCGGCGAGCGCGAGTTCGCTGACGAGAATCTGGCGGGCCTTCGCGAGCATCCGCTTCTCACCAGCGGACAGCCCGCGTTCCTTGTCCCGACGCCACAGGTCCCGGACCACCTCGGCGACCTTGTTGACGTCACCGGACGCCAGCTTCTCAAGGTTCGCCTTGTAACGCCTGGACCAGTTGGTGGGCTCCTCGGTGTGCGGCGCGCGCAGCACCTCGAAGACCTTGTCCAGGCCCTCCTGTCCCACCACGTCACGAACGCCGACGTCCTCGGCGTTCTCAGCCGGCACACGCACCGTCAGATCGCCCTTGTCGACCCTCAGAACGAGGTAGGTTCTGTCCTCGCCCTTAATGGTGCGAGTCTCGATCGCTTCAATACGAGCAGCCCCATGATGGGGGTAGACAACAGTGTCGCCGACCTTGAAAGCCATGTGACAGGTACCCCTTCCGCTACCACAAGGATACCACGAATCTGTGACTTAACGTACCTATTAGGTTTGCGAACACGCAGGTCAAGCCCCACTTTTCAGGGCTTGACAAAGTGTACCCGAGTCCTGTCGAGGGCCTGGTCAGGGCGTTCGGCGAAGGGCCCGAACCCCTTACTGGCCAGGTGAGGCGTCGGCCGCGCACGGGGGATCGGGGAGGGACCGCCGGCCCCTCCCCGGGCCTCCTCGACGGCACCGGAGCGACGGATGTCACGTTCCCGGCGGCGGCCGGTACCCGGGGCGCCACCGTCACCCGGGGTCACGACTCGGGGTCGTAGTCCTCCCGCTTCTCGCCGGTCACCATGTAGACGAGATTGTCGGCGACATGTACCGCGTGGTCACCGAAACGTTCGTAGAACCGGCCCACCAGGGTGACGTCCATGGTGGCCTCCACGCCGTACTCCCACCCCGGCGCGAGGATGCGCTGGAGCAGCTTGCGGCGCAGACGGTCCATCCGGTCGTCGTCCTTGTCCAGCTCCAGCGCGGTGTCCGGGTCGCGTTCGCTGATGACCTCGCCCGCCTTGGTGACGAGCAGCTCGGCCTGGTGGCCCATCTCCAGCACGATCGACCTGACCGGCTTGGGGATGGCCGAGTCCGGGTGCCTCCTCCGCGCGATCTTGGCCAGGTGAACGGCGTGGTCACCCATGCGTTCCAGATCCCCCCGCATGTACAGCGAGGTGATGATCGTCCGCAGGTCCGAGGCGACCGGCTGCTGCCGCGCCATCAGGCTGAAGGCGGTGTCCTCGATCTCCTGGTCCAGCCGGTTGATCTCCTCGTCACCGGAGATCACCTCCTGCGCGGCGGCCAGGTCGCTGTCCAGAAGGGCCGTCGTGGCGCGAGCGACCGCGTGCCTGGCCAACCGCGTCATCTCGACGAGGCGTTCGCCCAGGCTGTCGAGGTCCTCATGGTAGGTATCCCGCATGTCGTCAATGCTCCCAGTGGTTTGTTGAAGAATCGGCCAAGTTTCGGTGAACGGTACGAGAAGCTCGGTTGTGTCACCCACCCTGACCGGGTAAAGATCCGGTCCGCCCGTTTACGATCGAATCGTGCAAGGGGAACTTCTCGCCGCCGTGACCGGCATCGTCGGACTCGTGACGGGCGTCGTGATCGGCGTCGTCGCCGGTCTCTACCTCCGTACCAGCTCATCCGAGCGACGGGCGCCCTCGCCCGAGCGCCGCGACGGAGGCGTCCTCCCGCCCGGCATCGCCGAGGTCCTGGCGGCGCTCCCCTCGTCCGCGGTCATCCTGGACCCCGCCGACCGGGTCCTGCGGGCCTCGTCCGCCGCGCGGGCCTTCGGCATCGTCCGGGGCGAGGAGCTGGTGATAGGCGAACTCCTGACCCTCGCCCGACAGGTGCGCAGGGACGGGGTCATCCGCGAGACCGACATCGAGGTGGCCGTCCGCAAGTTCGGCCCCGACGCCACCTCCTTCGCCGTGCGGGTGGCTCCCCTCGGGGGTACCGGCCTGGTCCTGGTGCTGGCGGAGGACCAGACCGAGCACCGCCGCGTCGAGGCGGTGCGCCGGGACTTCGTCGCCAACATCTCGCACGAGCTGAAGACCCCGGTGGGCGCCCTGTCACTGCTGGCGGAAACCGTACAGGACGCGAGTGACGACCCCGAGGCCGTCCGCCGCTTCACCGAGCGCATGCAGCAGGAGGCCGCCCGGCTGACGGCGGTCATCCAGGACCTGATCACGCTCTCCCGCATCCAGGGCGCCGAACCCATGGCCGAGCCCACACGGGTGGACCTGGGCGACGTCGTGGACGAGGCGCTCGACGCGGTGCGCATGCCCGCCGACGCCAAGGGGATCGAGCTGGTCGGCAGCGGCGCCGAGGGCGTCACCGTCCTGGGCGACGCGGGGCTGCTGGGCACCGCGCTGCGCAACCTGATCGCCAACGCCGTCTCCTACAGCCCGAAGAACACGCGGGTGGCGGTCACGGTGGGGGTGTCCAGGTCGAGCGTGGACATCAGCGTCGCCGACCAGGGGATCGGCATCCCCCAGCAGGACCTGGAGAGGATCTTCGAGCGGTTCTACCGTGTGGACGCCGCTCGGAGCCGGGCCACCGGAGGTACCGGTCTGGGCCTGGCCATCGTCAAGCACATCATGACCCACCACCGTGGAGAAGTGACCGTGTGGAGCAAGGAGGGGTCCGGGTCGACGTTCACTCTGCGTCTGCCCAGGCCCGAGAGCCGGGGGACCGAAACCACCGGTAACACCGACCGTCAGGAGGCGGCCCAGTGACGCGCGTACTCGTTGTCGAGGACGAGGAATCCTACAGCGACGCCCTCTCGTACATGCTGCGCAAGGAGGGTTTCGAGGTCGCGGTTGCCCCCACGGGCACCATCGCTCTGGAGACCTTCGACCGCACCGGAGCCGATCTGGTGCTGCTCGACCTGATGCTGCCCGGCCTGTCCGGGACCGAGGTCTGCCGGACCCTCCGGCAGAAGTCGAGCGTCCCCGTGATCATGCTGACCGCCAAGGACTCCGAGATCGACAAGGTCGTCGGTCTGGAGCTCGGCGCCGACGACTACGTGACCAAGCCCTTCTCGTCCCGCGAACTGGTCGCGCGGATCAGGGCCGTCATACGGCGCCACGAGACGAGCGACGGCGGCGAGCCGCTGCCCGCGGCGTTGCAGGCCGGACCCGTCCGGATGGACGTCGAGCGCCACGTGGTGACCGTCCGCGGGACGAACGTGCAGCTGCCGCTCAAGGAGTTCGAGCTGCTGGAGGTGCTCCTGCGCAACGCGGGCCGGGTCCTCACCCGGATGCAGCTCATCGACCGTGTCTGGGGCGCGGACTACGTCGGCGACACCAAGACCCTCGACGTGCACGTCAAGCGGCTGCGCGCCAAGATCGAGGAGGACCCGAGCAGCCCCCAGTACATCGTGACCGTGCGCGGTCTCGGCTACAAGTTCGAGCCGGTGACCGCGAGCGTCGAGTAGGTCCCCTCTCCCGGAACCGCCGCCCGGAGCGCAGCGCAGGACCAGAACAAGCACCGTTCGGGCGCCGGCGGGGTGCTGCACGACGAGGCGAGCCGCGAGCGAGGCACGAGCGACAGGCGACGCCGAGAAGGAAGCACACCGCCTCCCAGGCGCCCGAACCCGGTCCCAAGCGCAGCGGAGGACCAGAACAAGCACCGTCACCGCTCCCGGACCGCGGTCGCACCGCGGTCCGGGACCGACTCGTGTTCGGGGTGGTCCACCCGGCAGCCGAGCAGCACCGAGGCGGCGGCCATCATCACCAGGCCCACCAGGTGGCCGACGGTGTTGGCGCACAGGTCGGTCAGGCTCGCGCCCTGGCCCGACGCGAACGCGACCTGCAGGCCCTCCACCGTTGCGGACACGAGCGGCCCGAGGGCGACGCGGCCCCACACGGAGGTGAGGGTCGGGAAGGCCGCCAGCCCGAGCGGGACGAAGAGCACGGCCTGGGCGAGGAGCCCGTCGGTGAACGGGGGCGGCGGCTCCACCGGCTCGGGGTCGGCGACCGCCACGTTCGCCGCGATCCCGTTCGAGGGCAGCGGAGCCTTGTGGACGTGCTCCACCGCCGCCCACTCCCCGCCCAGACCCACGACGAAGACGAGGTGGGCGGACAGCAAGGCGACGATGCCGAGGACACCCAGGGCCCGGGCGGCCCGCGGGCGCACCAGCCAGAGCCAGGCGAGCGGTAGGGCGGGTATGGCCAGTGCCCCGAGAAGGAGCGGCGCGGCACCCGCGTCGATATGCAGGACGGCATGCCAAACAGACCAGCCGTGCACTGTTCCCATCACCTTTCCATGGCCTGACGGCCCTTTTCCACCGACTCCTCCGAAGTCCGCGCCCGGAGGTGTGGAACGGTCTTATCCGACGCCGGACAACGCACTGTTCACCGTGCTGTTCACGCGCGTTCTCCGGGTATTGTCGACGGAAAAGGAGAAGGAGGCCACGACCGACTCTCCAGCCAGACGCGAACGGCCGTACGCACTGCGTACACCTGCGCCTCAGGCGCCGACGAGCCGATCGGAAAAACCGCCCCGACCACAGCGGAAATCGTCAACCAGAGAGCTGTCCGAACGGAAAACCGGCAACCGGATAACAAATGACGACTCCCACAATCGAGGGATGATTCACACCGCAACTGTACGGACACCCTCAGCGATCGTCAACGGCGCAGGGAAGTACTTTTCTCGCTTTTCCGAAAAACACACGTGACCTGCGCGAAAAACCCGGGGGAGAATCCTTCGGGACGAACGGTCAGACCTCGACGATGACGGTGAAGGGTCCCTCGTTGGTCAGCGCCACCGACATCATGGCACCGAACCGGCCGGTGGCCACCTCCGCACCCAGGTCGCGCAGCTCCTTGACCACCGCGTCGACCAGCGGCTCGGCGACCGGCCCGGGGGCGGCCGCCTGCCAGGTGGGTCGGCGGCCCTTGCGCGCGTCACCGTAGAGCGTGAACTGGCTGACCACCAGGAGCGGGGCGCCGACGTCCGAGCAGGAGCGTTCGTCCGACAGGATCCGCAGCGTCCACAGCTTCCTGGCGAGCTTGCGCGCCTCCGCCTCGGTGTCGGTGTGGGTGACTCCGACCAGCGCCATCAGCCCGGGAGCCGTGATCTGCCCGACCACCTCGCCGTCCACCGTCACCGACGCGTGCGACACGCGCTGTACGACCGCGCGCATGTTCCCTCCTCGTGGCTCCTCGCCGCGGAGCCGCTCCCCCGCGGACGGACAGCCCCGACGATACGGCAGGCGCGGAGCGGAACCGGACCGGCCGTGTTCCCCGGGGCCTCAGCGCCTGCGCTGGAACTGGTTGACCAGCCGCATGCGGCGGGCGTTGGTGATGATTCCGGTGAGGGTGACGGCGAACGTCCTGATGGAGTCGGAGAAGTCCTCGATCCGCCACTCGCGCGGCCCGGTGTACCAGGCCAGACCGTCCCCGGTGAGCTCCTCGTCGGTCAGGTCGGTCAGCGCGGCCGAGGCCAGGATGTTGGCCCAGCGGTCGACGTCGTCGAAGATGACCGCGTACGGCAGGTAACGCGAGTAGATCTCCACCCGCTCCCCGGGGCGCTCCGTCGCCGACCGCTGGCTGAGCAGGTAGTCCCGGAAGCCGATGGTGTGCGCGAGCACCGAGCTGCCCAGGCGGGTCTTGGCGGGCATGTACTGGGCGGCGACCGTGACCGCGGCTCCGGCGATCACCACCGCCAGGCCCGTGAACGCGGCCGTGGTGAACATGGCCAGCAGGACGGTCAGCAGCACGCCGAGGGCGGTGGTCACCATCCCCATGGTGCTCCAGCGCCCGCGCACCTGGTTCGGCGAGCGGGCGAACCACCTGAGCCGCACCATGTCCCGGTACAGCTCCTCCCGGACCCGGTCCATACGGGCCGGGAAGTCGGAGCACACGCGCGCCGTACCCACCTGGGACAGCCGCACGGTCCGGCGTTCGGCGAACAGGGCGTCCAGCAGGAGCCACTCGTAGGGCCGGAGGCTGTCGCCGGGCGGTCCGTCCAGGCGCACCAGCCGCCAGTCCACCGACGTGAAGTGCTCGTGCGGCAGCTCCTCCAGCCGGATGTAGCCGCGGACGGCCAGGTCGACGACCGCGCCCGTGAGGTCGGTGATGTCGACGGTCTCGTTGAAGAGGGTCCCGATCTGGCCGGGGTGGACGCCGTCCGGCGGTTCGAACCGCGCCCGTCCGTGCTCTCCGGTGGTCACCGGGGCCTGGTCGCCCCGGGCCGCCTCCTCGCGCAGCGCGCGCTCGTCCCGGCCGCGCACGCGGATCAGCACCACCAGTCCGCCCACCAGGACCAGCAGCAGGAGGCCGAAGACCCCGGCCGTCCACGGTGTGACCTCGAAGGCCGAGGCCAGCGACCAACGGCGTTCGAGGATCGGCTCCCCCTCCGCCGTGCCGGGCGGGTAGGTGACAGCGATGTCGAGGCGGTCGCTGGGACGCATGTCCGCCTGGAGGAAGTGCGCGAAGGCCAGGTCGCTCCCCATGTCCGACGCGGTGCAGTACAGCGCGCTGCGCGGTTCGCCCGCCAGGCACGACAGCCCCTCCGGGGGCATCGGCGCGGTGACGGTCACGTCGGTGGACTGGACGGTGTGGCTGTAGGCGCCCACCGCCCGCCATTCCAGCTGGACGCCCTGGGCGACCTGGCTGACCGCCCCCGTCACCCGGTAGCCGAGCACCACGGTCTCGGCGCCCCCGGTGTTGATGTGCGCGTAGAGGGTGCCGTTGACCTTCTCCGTCTCGACCGCCAGCTCCGCGCCCGAGCCGTCGACGGCCGTGACCCCGTGCACCGCGTAGACGCGGTCGTGGTCGGTGGTGTAGAGCATCGTCTCGGTGAGCGCACGGGTGAACGTCTCCGGCGCGCCTCCCTCGAAGGAGAGCGTCTCCTCACCGTGCAGGACCCCGTCCTCGTCCAGGTCGAGGCGGATGTCGTTGGTGATCACCGTCTCGGCGACCGACCCGGTGTCCGAACTCCGGTCTGGGTCGGCGCCGGGGGTCCCTTGTACTGTTGGTGCCGGTGCCGCCGCCGTCACGGCATGGGCCGTCCCCACTGACCCGACGACGGTGACCACCGTGAACAGCGAGGAGAACACGAGAGCGGCCGCCGCGGAAGCGACGGCCGGGCACCTGGAGCCGACCCACCACATGACGCGAGAGCCTATCCGGTCCCCCCGTTCCCCCCGTGCACTGACATCCCTCCCCGCGGGTGTCGTCCCCCACCGCCGACGGGTGGTCCCGCGGTGAGCCCCGCACCACCAGCCGGTGCCGGTTTCTGGTCCGAACGTCCGGGGTTCCTCCAGCGGCTGAGTGTGGGCGTGTCGTTCACACTGTGCGTCGGACTGGCCGCGGTCGGCTTCACCGGTTTCCTCTCGATCTCGGAGATGCTCCCCTCCGCCGAGGCCTCCTGGTCCGGCCCGTACCCGTTCGACGCGCAGGGCCGGGTCCCCGGGCCCGCGACGGCCGAGGCGCCGCTGGTCGACACCGGCGCCGACCTCCTCCGGGACAACCCGCTCTACGAGGTGGGCGAGCTGGGCGAGGTGACGTGCCACGCCCCCGAGCTGGACCCGGACGACTCCGAGTCCATGGAGGCGTTCGTCCACGCGATCGCCGACTGCCTGGACGAGGCGTGGGGCGGCTACTTCGCGGACGCCGGGTTGGCGTTCACCTCCCCCAACCGCGTCTACTGGTACGCGGAGGGGCACAGCCCGTGCGGCCCCTTCCCCAAGCGGGACACCGCGGCCTTCTACTGTCCGGCCAACCAGGGCCTGTACCTGGGGGTCGAGGACATCGTCGAGGCCTCGGCGGGCACCGACCGGCCGGAGGCCTACACCTTCCTGCTCAGCCACGAGTACGGCCACCACGTCCAGGGCCAGTCCCGGATGCTCGCGGAGTACCGGGCCGAACGCGCCGGGACCGACCAGGAGACCGCGGACGAGCTGACCCGCCGCAACGAACTCCAGGCCAACTGCCTGGGCGGGGTGTTCCTCGGTGCCTCGGGGGCCTCCCTGGCGCTGGGGGAGGACGAGCGGCGGAACATCCTCGACGACGTCGCACGGCGCAGCGACCGCGGCGCCGAGCACACGCACGGGCACGAGTCCAACGGGCGCCTGTGGACCGAACACGGCATGGACCGGAAGGATCCGGCCTCGTGCAACACGTGGAAGGCCGACGAGGAACTGGTGCGGTGAGCGGGGCGCCGGGACCGGCCGAACGCCAGGCCAACCGCCGTGTGCTCGGCACGGTGGCCGCCCTGCTGTCCCTGCTTCTGGCACTGGCCGTGCTGTCCTGGTCCACCACCGGGGACGGGTCCGTGGCCGGGTCCGCCCCGGCGGCGGAGGGCGGCGGCGCCGACGCGGCCGGGGGCGACGTCTCGGCCACCGCGGACACGGTCTCCCGGAACGCGGACCAGCGGCGGCGGCCGTCCGGCCGTACCGCCCTGGTCGCCAACCCCCTCTACGGCAGCGGTCGGCTCAGCCCGCTGCCGTGCCCGGTGCCCGAGCCGGACGTGGACCGGCCGGAGTCGATGGAGGCCTTCCTCCACCGGATCGCGGACTGCCTGGACGACGCGTGGGGCACCCAGTTCGCACGGGCGGGGATCCCCTTCGAACCCCCGATGCGCGTGTTCTGGGAGGAGCCCGGGGTGAGCCCG
Source organism: Nocardiopsis sp. KDC1DS13DA1 (assembly GCF_055632325.1). NCBI lineage: Bacteria > Bacillati > Actinomycetota > Actinomycetes > Streptosporangiales > Nocardiopsidaceae > Nocardiopsis > Nocardiopsis sp. KDC1DS13DA1. Next base: position 157,091 of record NZ_JBVMUY010000035.1, on the reverse strand, counting down.
TGCCGCGCCTACCCGTCCGCGGCGGGCGCCTTCTACTGCCGGGCCGGCCGGAGCATCTACATCGGCACGGCGGACGTGGTCGAGAAGTGGAACGGGACGACGGAGAGCGTCGTGTACGCCTCCCTGCTCGCGCACGAGTACGCGCACCATGTCCAGGGCGAGTCCGGACTGCTGGAGTACTACCACGCGCAGCGCCGCCAGGAGGACGACGTCCTGGAACGGAACTCCTGGACGCGGCGGAGCGAACTCCAGGCCAACTGCCTGGCCGGCGCCTTCCTCGGCTCGGTCCGGGTGGGCTACCCGCTGGGCGACGACGATCTGCGCGCGCTCCTGGACGACGCGGCGGCCACCGCCGACCGCGAGGGCGGCCACGAGGAGGAACGCACCCACGGTTCGGCCGACAACGGCGTGTGGTGGACGCGACGGGGCTGGGAGGAACAGACGCCGGGCGCGTGCAACACGTGGAGCACGACGGACGAGTCACTCGTCCAGTAACGCTGTCACGCGAACACGTAGCGTGGCAGGATGCTGATATGTCGGACGCAGCCGTACCCCCCGGCCCCCACCCCGCCACCGACCCGACCACGCCGCCGCCGCCGGCGCCGGCGCCGGCGGAACGCGACCGCGTGGAACTGCGGGTGCACGGGGTGGCCGGAGGACAGGCCGAGGAGCTCCTCGACGTCGAGCCGGCCATGCGGGTGGCGGGCGACGGCCTCGCGGGGTTCTTCCGCTGGCGCGGCCCGCGCGACACCGAGACCGTTCCGGGCGTGCGCCGGGAGATCTTCGCGTGGGGGAACCTGACCTCGGGCAGCTCCTCACGGGCCCTGTGGCTGCTGCTGCTCCCCTTCATGCTGCTCAACCTGGCGTACTGGACGAGGCCGAGGCGCGTGGACCGGACCCCGGGCGGCGCGCCCCGGACGGCCGACCGCGTCTACGACGGCTCCGTGCGCCTGCTGGCGCTGTCCCTGACCGTGCTCATCACCCTGGCCGCCGCGGGCATCGGGATGGACCTCGTCGCGTGGCAGTGCACGGCCCAGGCCCAGACCTGCGTCCGCGCGCGCCCGTGGTTGACCTTCCTGGCCTCCCCCGCCTCCCCGCTGTCGGCCCCGGGCAGCGCCCTGCTGGTGGGCGCCCTGCTGCCGGTGGCCGTGGTCGTGGTGCTGTGGATCCTGTCCCGGCGCACGGAGAGCGAGTACGAGGTGGTCCGCGGGCCGATCCCGCCGGTGACCGGCGACGCCGCGCCGCTCAGCCGGTCCGACTTCTGGCACAACGGGGAGGTTCTGGCGCGGCTGCGGTCCGCGCACATCGCGATGGCCCTGGGCGCCGTGGCCCTCCTGCTGCTGCTCCCGGCACTGCGGTACGACCTGGTCGCGCGTGCGGCGGGCCCCGGCCCGGCGGCGTGGACGGTCGGGTCGGTACTGGTGGTGATGCTGGGAGCGGTGATGACCGCGAGCACGGCGAGTGTGGCGGTGCCGGAGGGCGACACGAAGTGGAACGCGCGCGTCGACCGCGTCTGCCGGATGCTGCGGGACGCGACGGTCGCCCTCGGCGCGGGCGCGGCGGTGTACACCGTGTGGCCGCGCCCGGGGTGGGAGGCCTCGGGCCGCCTGCCGGGCGGCGGTGCGACGCTCAACACCCTGTTCACCGCCCAGGCGCTCCTGGTACTGGTGCTCCTGGTGGCGTCGGCGGTGCTGTACGTGCGCGACCGGGCGCACGACCGGACCGCCATGCGGGGCATGGCGGGACCGGCGACCGCCGCCCTCGGCGCGCTCCTGGGCGGAGGCTTCTCCGCCGCCCTCGTCTACCAGGGGTCGCTGTGGCTCAGCGGATGCGACCCGCTGGCCCCGGGCGGGTCGGCCTGCCTGGAGCTGGACCCGCCGACGGCCTACTCGTGGCTCCAGCTCGCGTTCACCCTGGAGGCGGTCATCGCGCTGGTCGTCGCCGCCGTCGTCGCCCTGGAGGTGCGCCGCGCCACCCGCGCCCACCTCCCGGAGGTCACCGAGCAGTACGCCCGCAGCGTGCGCGACCGGCGCACGTGGGAGATCGCCCGCGCGAGGGCGCTCGGCCGGATGACCGAGGCCCTTCCCGCCGTTCTGGCGACCCTTCTGGCACCCGTGGTGCCGTTGGTGGTCCTGGTGCTGTACTCGGCCTTCTCCGGCGACGTCGTGGCGGGCCCGCGGTCGGCCGACACCGCCGTGTCCGGCGGGATCGAGGGGCTGGCGCGGGAGACCGTGGCGGCGCTGGTCAGCATGGGGTCCGTCCTGGGCGGAGCGGCACTGCTGGGGGTGGCCTGGGTCGGCCGCAGCGCGTACCGGAACCGGCCGACCCGCCAGGCGGTGGGCGTGCTGTGGGACGTGGGCACGTTCTGGCCCCGTGCGGCGCACCCCCTGGCCCCGCCCTCCTACGCGGAGCGCGCGGTACCGCAGCTGACCGCCCGGGTGGCGCGGATGGTGCGGGACGGCACCGACGTGGTGCTGTCGGGACACTCGCAGGGGTCGGTGCTGGCCGCGGCCACGGTCTGGCAGCTGCCGGAGGACTGCGTGGGACGGGTCGCGCTGATCACGCACGGGTCGCCGCTGGACCGGCTCTACGCGCGCTACTTCCCCGCCTACTTCGGCCCGTACGCCTTCGCCGACCTGCGCCGCCGGGTGTCGGGCTGGCGGAACCTGTGGCGGGTCACCGACGCCATCGCCGATCCCGTGCGCACGATGGAGGGGTCCGCCGACGGGCCGGACGTTCCCGGGGTGATCGCCCCGGCCGAGCCGCTGCCGGACCCGCGGGGCTACGATCCGGCACCGGGTGAGGCCCTGCGGCCGGAGATCCTGGGGCACAGCCGGTACACGGACGACCCGGCCTACGCGGAGTCGGTGTGGAAGGTCCTCAACGACACGGGCGACCGCCACCCGTGAGTCCGCCGTCTCCGTGGCCGGCGCGGCGCACGGGGTGGACGGATGGTCTTACCAGGGGCCGTAGGGACCGTTGTTGCGTCCACCGCTCGCACCCTTGACCGCCGGACGCACGTCCAGGAGGAAGACGAGGGTCGCGACCAGCCCGAGGATGACGAACATCCCGGTCCCGGAGAACACGGCCAGCAGGGAGAGGCCGGTGGCGGCACCCGTGAGGACCAGCCAGAGCTTCTTGGTCTGCTTGTCCATCAACTCGAACGCCTGGGCGGGCGTGCGGATCGCCTCGATCAGCGCGTACAGACTGGCCACGAAGGTGACCAGGTAGATGGCCTGCCAGATCAGTCCGAACAAAACGCACACTCCCGACGACGTGTCCCGGCGGGTGTTCCGCCCGCTCTCCACGGTAAACGCACCAGCGGCGCCGATCGTGCCCGACCGAGCCCGGGATCACATCCGCGGGCCGCGCGCGGGCGGCCCGGACGCGGTCAGACCGGGATGTGCCACAGGCAGGTGACCACCGCGAGGAGGAAGGCCGAGCCGCCCATGATCACCGCCCCCGCGTGGTAGGGGAGTTCGTCGTCGGGTCGCAGGAGGCGGTTGACGCGGCGGACCACACCGGCCTGCGCGCCCTCGTCCAGGGCGGCCATCGCCCCGGCGGGGACCGGCGCGGGCCCGGCGGCGCCGAAGCGCAGGAGGGCCATCGCGAGCTCGCGCGAGGAGCTGGTCCTGCGGGCCTGGTCGTCGGCGCACATCTCGATGAGCAGGGCGACGCTCTCGTAGTACGTCCGGATCAGGGGAGCGCGCGGGAAGGCGCGCTTGAGCGAGGAGAACGGCAGCAGCACGAGGTCGTGGCGCTGGCGCAGGTGCGCGTGCTCGTGCGCGAGGACGGCGGCCAGTTCCCTGTTGTCCAGGACCGCCAGGGCCCCGGCGCTGATGACGACCTGGGAGCGGAGCACGCCCGGCAGGCAGTACGCGGCGGCGGCCGGGTGGTCGACCACGCGGGCGCCGGGGACGTCCGGGTGCTCGCTGGCGACGAGTTCGAGGAGGTCGTGGTGGCGGCGGCGCACCCGCACGACGTGGACGAAGGAGGAGACCAGTCCGTAGAAGAGGACGAGGGTGAGCGCGACGGCCAGGAGGACGGCCGCGATGTGGCTGACGCCCTCCAGGCCCCGGGCGAGTTCGGCGGACAGGAGCTGGCCGGTGACGATGTCGGCGGCCAGCGCGAGCAGGCCCGCCGCGGCCCCGAGTTCGTAGGTGGACAGCCCGTAGGCCAGCAGCGCGCCGATGGTGGACACGCCCCAGGCCAGGCCCAGTGCCTGCCAGGTGATCACGGCGGTGTAGGGACCGCGCGAGGGCCACTTCGCCCGGTGGAGGACCTCCATGGCGAGGACGCAGCCGACCGCGACGAGTGAGAGGAGGGCGGCACTGACCATTCGGACTAGTTCCTTGGCTGCTCGATTTCCGCGAGTGCGCGCCGAAGCGCTTCAGCCTCCTGGCCGTCCATGGACTGGACGAAGGCGGCCAGGGCGGCGTCACGGTCTCCCGTCTGCCCGAGAGCGTCGAACATCAGCTCGGACACGTACGCCTCGCGGCTGGCTGCCGGACGGTACCGCCACGCACGACCCTCACGTGCCCGGGTGACGACCTTCTTCTTGGCCAGCCGGTCGAGCACGGTCATGACGGTCGTGTGTGCGAGATCGCGCTCGGCGAGTGCCCTGCCGACCTCGCGAACCGTCATGGGTTCGTTCTGCGCCCACAGTACATCCATCACCGCGCGTTCGAGTTCGCCAAGCCGAGTCATAACACCGAGTCTACCGGTGCTAGTACTACACAGTGTCGTACCCCCGGGTTAAATCCTGGTTACCCGTGACCACCGGGGGTTCCCACGCTCCGCGCTCCGGTCTGCGAGGGTGGGGCGAGCCCGGGAGGAACCCCTCGGAGCCGGGAAGGAAACGAACATGGGTAGCACGGATCGCACTCGCCTCAGTGTCATCAGGGGCGACATCACCGAACAGCGGGTCGACGCGATCGTCAACGCCGCCAACAGTTCGCTCCTGGGCGGCGGCGGGGTCGACGGAGCGATCCACAGGAGGGGCGGCAGAGCCATCCTGGAGGAGTGCCGCCGACTGCGCGCCTCCCACTACGGCGGCGGCCTGCCGACCGGCCGCGCGGTGGCGACCACCGCCGGCCTGCTCCCCGCGCACTGGGTGATCCACACGGTCGGCCCGGTGTACAGCGCGTCGGAGGACCGGAGCGCCCTGCTCGCGTCGTGCTTCACGGAGTCGCTCAGCGTGGCGCACGGGCTCGGCGCGGAGTCGGTGGCCTTCCCCGCGATCTCCACCGGGATCTTCCGGTGGCCGCTGGACGACGCCGCGCGGATCGCGGCGGAGGCGATCCACGGGGCGCGGGTACGGGTGCCAAAGGTGCGGCTCGTCCTGTTCGACGACCGCGCCCTGGCCGCCTTCCGCAGGGCCTTCGACCCCACCTGAGACGCCCTCCGCGGGCGGGCGGCCGCCCGCGGCGTCACCGGCCCGGGTCGGCGATCGGCGGCGGGTAGCCGTCCGGCGGTTCGGTCTCCCGCCAGGGTGTGAGTGCCCGCCGCCCCGGAAGGTCGCGCAGCTCCGGGACGTGGCGGCGGACGTACTCCCCCTCCGGGTCGAACCGCCGGGCCTGGCGCAGCGGGTTGAACGGGCGGTTGGGCCTGGTGTCGTTCCCGGTCCCGGCGACCCACTGCCAGTTCCCGTAGTCGTCGGCGACGTCGCCGTCCACGAGGTGGGCGTGGAAGTGCTCGGCGCCCGCCCTCCAGTGCACGCGCAGGGTCCGGGTGAGGAAGGCCGCGGTGATCATGCGCGTCCGGTTGTGCATGAACCCCTCCCGCAGGAGCTGGCGCATACCCGCGTCCACGATCGGCACCCCGGTCAGCCCCCTCCGCCAGGCGTCCAGGGCGTCCGGGTCCTCGCGCCACTCACGGTCCCGGGGGCGGTAGTCGCGTGCGGGGAGTTCGGGGAAGGCACGGGCCACCTGGTGGTGGAAGTCCCGCCAGGCGAGCTGGCGGACGAACTCCTCGGCCCCCTCCCCCGCGTCCGCCGCCTCGGCGGCCTCGGCGAGTTCCAGGGGTGAGAGGCAGCCGAACCGCAGGTCGGCGGAGAGCCCGGAGGTGGCCGCGGCGGGCAGGTCGTCGCGGTGTTGCGCGTAACGGGACAGCCCCCGGTCCAGCCAGGCGCGCAGTCGTCCGCGCGCCGCGTCCTCGCCTCCGGCCAGGCGGTCGGGCGCAGCGGCGCCCACCCCCGCACCGGCCAGGTCCCCGGGGATCGCTCCGGGCTCGACTCCTCCGGGGAGGCGCACCCGGCCCGGGGCCGGCAGGACGGCCCTGCGTTCGTGTTCGGCCCAGGCCCGCCAGTAGGGGGTGAACACCTTGTAGTGGTCGCCGCCCGCGGGGGTGACCTCTCCCGGGGGGACCACCGTCAGCCCGGGAAGGGCGCGCACGGTCAGGCCCGATCCGCGCAGCAGGTCCTCCCGCCGGGCCGCGCACCGGCTGACCCCCGCGGTCAGGTAGACCGTGTCGGCCCCGGTCCGCTCCGCCAGCCCGCGGACGTGTTCGGCCGTGTCCCCCGCGCGCAGGACCAGGTCACCGCCGCGCGAGCGCAGCGCGGCGCGCAGGGCGGCGAGCGACTCGGCCAGGTAGCCGCAGCGGTTGCGGGCGGAGCGTTCCACGATCCGGGGGTCGACCACGAACAGGGGCAGCACGGCGTCCCCCGCGCCGACGGCGGCGGTGAGCGCCGGATGGTCGTGGACGCGCAGGTCCTGAGTGAACAACATGATGGTCGGCGGCACCAATCCCCCTCGCCCACGGCGACGAATACCCCACCGACAGTACTGTGATCTGAACGGGGATTCGGCCGAATCCCGGGTAGGAAGACCGTATGCGACCAGCGCACGAGCCCACGACCGCCGAGCGACCCCTGCTGGGGGTGTCGAGCTGTCTGCTCGGCGCGCCCGTCCGCTACAACGGGGGGCACTCCCGGTCCCGATTCCTCACCGACGAACTCGACCACCACGTGGACTGGCTCCCCGTCTGCCCGGAGGCGGAGATCGGCCTGGGCGTCCCGCGCCCGACACTGCGGCTCCAGCGGCGCGACGGCGCCGACCGGGTGGTCTCCAACAAGGACGGCGCCGACCACACCGACGACCTCGCGGCCGTCGCCGACCGCCACGTCCTCCAGCTGCGCCGGGCGGACGGCTACATCCTCAAGAACAAGTCGCCCAGCTGCGGCCTGCTCGCCCTGCCGGTGTTCTCCCCCGACGGGGACCGCGTCGGGGGCAGGGGCCGGGGCGCCTTCGCCGAGCGGCTGACCCTGCTCCTGCCGAACCTGCCGGTCGAGGAGCAGGGCCGCCTGTCGGACGCGGCGCTGCGGGAGCACTTCGTCCAGCGCGTCTTCGCGCACGCCCGGCTGCGCGCGCTGCTGGAGTCGGACTGGCGGCCGCGGGACCTCGTGGCCTTCCACACCCGCCACAAGCTCCAACTCATGTCGCACTCCACCGAGGGGTACCGGAGGACGGGGCGGATCGTGGCGGACGCGGGGTCGGCCGACCGGGAGGAGACCGCCACCGCCTACGCCTCGGCGTTCCACCACGCGATGGCCGTACGGACGACCCGGGGCAAACACGCCAACGCGCTCCAGCACGCGTTCGGCATGCTCAGCCCGCTCCTGGACGACACGCGCCGACACGACCTGCTCACGGCGATCGAGGACTACCGGGCGGAACTGGTGCCGCTCAGCCTGCCCGTCACACTCATCCGGCACCACTGCGCGGCGGAGGACGTGGAGTGGGCGCGCGAGCAGACCTACCTGTGCCCCTATCCGGACGAGCTGCGGCTCAGGCACGCCCTCGCGGTCTGAGCCCGCGGCCTCCCGGCACTCGACGCAGGAGCTCAGGAACGGGGATCCTGGGGCTCAAGCGGCAAACTCCACACACAAAGACCTCGGTCGACTACAGTGAGTCACATTCCGTATCGCTCCGCCCCGCTGGGAGCGGATATCGGTTGCCCCGACCCTGAGGTTTCGGTGTGTTCGCGTCTTTCTCCCGACGAGCCGTCGTGCTCGTCTCCTCGTGCACGGTCGTCGTCTCCGCGGCGGTCCTGGCCACCGCCCCGCCCGGGGGGCTCCCCGAACAGATCGGCCAGCACCTGGTCGGGGCCGACCCGGAGGCCGGTACCAGCGAGGTCCGCTTCCCGCCCCTCCAGGGGGTGACCACCCCCGCGCCGATCCCCGAGCCCGGCCAGGTCGCGGTCTGCGACGAACCGGGCCGGGACGAGGTGGTCACGCTCCCCGACGCGTCCGCCTCCGGGGGTGGACGCCCGGTGTGGATCCGCCGACCGCCCGGCCCCGACAGCGCCGACCGACCCGTCCTGTACCTGCTGCACGGCTCCGCCTCCACGCACCGGACGCTGATGGACGAGGGCGTCGGCGCGCTCCTGGACGAGCAGATGTGCCGTACGGGGGTCGAGTTCGTCATCGCGGCACCGCACGGGCAGGTGGCGTCGGGCGCCACCACCGAGTGGGGTGACGCCGCGGACGGCTCCTTCGCCCTGGAGTCCTTCGTCACCGACGCGGTGATCCGCGCCGTGGAGGGCGACCACATCCGGCCGCGGGGTCTGCGCGCCCTCGGCGGCTTCTCCATGGGCGGCTACGGAGCCGCGGCCACCGCGCTGCGCAACCCCGACCTGTACGGGCAGGTGGCGAGCTGGGGAGGATACTTCCGGGTGGACGATCCGGACGGGATCTTCGGGGACGACACCGCGGACCACTCCCCCGACCGGCTGCTGAACTCCACGGAGGTAGGCGACCTCAGGTTCGTGCTCGCCGAGGGAGAGGAGGACCACACTCCGCTCCAGGAGGGGAGCATCCAGGGAGAGGCGGCCCGCTTCGCCGCCCTGCTCACCGAGCACGGAGTGACGGTCGCCACCCTCCACCCGCGCGGCGGGCACGACTTCCGGGCCTGGAGCCGCACGTTCCCCGACACTGTCGACTTCCTGGTGTCGGGCTGGTCGGCGACCCCCTGAGCCGGAGCACCCCCTATAGCAGGACCCTCGGACATTCCGGAGGGGAACAGTGTGTACCTTCTTCGCTGTTGACGACAGCGGCTGTATACACGATCGGAGGGGACCACCGGTGTCCGGAAACGCTCCCGAGGGCGAACACGCGGCGGCCCCGTCCCGCGTCGCGACCGTCAGTCTGCACACCTCGCCGCTGGACCAGCCGGGGACGGGTGACGCCGGGGGACTGAACGTGTACGTGGTCGAGGTGGCACGGCGCATGGCCGAGCGCGGCGTGGCCGTCGACGTGTTCACCCGGGCCACCCGTCCGGACCTGCCGCCGGTCGTCGAACTCGCCCCGGGGGTGAACGTCCGTCACGTACCCGCGGGCCCCTACGGCCACCTGGACAAGAACGCGCTCGCCGACCACCTGTGCCCGTTCATCTTCGGGATGCTCCGCGCCGAGGCCCAGGGGGAACCGGGCCACTACGACCTCGTGCACGGCCACTACTGGCTCTCCGGCCGGGCGGGCGTCGTGGCCGCCCGCCGCTGGGGGGTGCCGTTCGTGCAGTCGATGCACACCATGGCGCGGGTCAAGAACGCGTTCCTGGCCGAGGGGGACGCCCCGGAACCCGAGGTCCGGGTGCGCGGTGAGGACCAGCTCGTGCGCCAGGCGGACCGGCTCATCGCCAACACCGACGACGAGGCCCACCAGCTCCGCGACCACTACGACGCACGCGAGTCCCAGCTCAGCGTCATTCCGCCCGGCGTCGACCTGGAGACCTTCACACCCGGGTCACGGCCCGACGCGCTGCGCCGGATCGGCCTGGCCCCCGACACCGAACTCCTGCTCTTCGTGGGACGCGTGCAGCGCCTCAAGGCCCCCGACGTGCTCATCCGCGCCGCCGCACGGCTCCTGGAGCGCGACCCGTCCCTGCGCTCACGCCTGGTGGTCGGCGTGGTCGGCGGCCTGTCCGGCGGCGGGACGCGCGAACCCGGCCTGCTGACCGACCTGGCGCGCTCCCTGGGCGTGGCCGACGTGGTCCGGATCGAACCGCCGCAGGACCGCGTACGGTTGGCCGACTACTACCGGGCGGCCACGGCGACGGTCGTACCGTCCTACTCCGAGTCCTTCGGCCTGGTCGCGGTGGAGTCGCAGGCCTGCGGGACACCGGTGGTCGCCTCGCGGGTGGGCGGCCTGACCACGGCGGTGGCGGACGGGTCCTCCGGTGTCCTGGTGGAGGGCCACGACCCGGGCGACTACGCCGCCGAGCTGCACCGGCTGATCACCCAGCCCGCGTGGCGTGCCAAGCTGGCCCTGGCGGCCCCCCGACACGCCGCCACGCTGGGCTGGTCGCGGACGGTGGACGAACTGCTGGACGTGTACCGGTCGATCACCGCTCCGAGCCCGCTGCCGCTGGCCGCGTGCCGGTGACGTACCGAAGGGAAGGATGGGACGTGGGAACGGATTCGGCGCGCGAGGACGCGACCGTGGCGATCGCGGAGGCGGTGGCCGAGGCCGGGTTGGAGACGGAGCGTCCGCGCGAGGGCTCCTTCCTCGTCACCCTGCCGGGGACGGCCAAGCTCAAGACGCTGGTGTGGTTGGAGGTCGGACCGCACAGCCTGACCCTGACGTCGTTCTTCTGCCGCCAGCCGGACGAGAACCACGCGGAGTTCTACCAGTGGCTGATGCGCCGCAACTCCGACATGTACGGGATGGCCTTCGCCGCCGACGAGGTCGGCGACGTGTACCTGCGCGGACGCCTGCCGCTGGAGGGGATCACGCCGCGGGAGGTCGACCGCCTGCTGGGGTGCGCGCTCACGTACACGGACGAGAACTTCAACGCGGCGCTGGAGCGCGGGTTCGCGTCGGCGATCCGCAAGGAGTGGCGCTGGCGCGCCGAGCGCGGCCACGACATGCGCAACCTGAAGGCGTTCGCGCACCTGGCGGAGCCCGGGCACCACGATTAGCGTCCGGTTCCCGGGGCGGCCCCCGGGGGGTCGGCCGTTCGGGCACCGGCAGGGTGCCGCGGGGCGAGGCGGGCGGTGAGCGGGGAACGGGCCGGGAGCAGGGCCGCGCCGCAGGCGTCCGTCGGGGGTGGCGGAGGGCGACGGGCGCGCCGGAGCGCACAGCTGTGGGGCGCTCCCGGAGCGGACGGCCGGGGTGGATACGCTTGGTGCCATGGGAACTCTGGTACTGCTGCGACACGGTGAGAGTGTCTGGAACGCGAAGGGCCTGTTCACCGGGTGGGTGGACGTGGACCTGTCCGCCACGGGCGAGGACGAGGCCCGCCGCGGTGGGGAGCTGCTGAAGGCGGCCGGGATCACCCCGGACATCCTGCACACCTCCCTCCTCAAGCGCGCCATCCGCACCGCGAACCTCGCGTTGGAGACCGCCGACCTGCACTGGCTGCCGGTCCGGCGCACCTGGCGCCTCAACGAGCGCCACTACGGCGCCCTCCAGGGCAAGGACAAGGCGCAGACGCGCGACGAGTACGGCGACGAGCAGTTCATGGTCTGGCGCCGCTCCTACGACACCCCGCCGCCGCCGATCGCCGACGACGACCCCTACTCGCAGTCGGGCGACACGCGCTACGCCGGCCTCCCGCCGGAGCTGCTGCCGCGTACCGAGTGCCTCAAGGACGTCCTGGACCGCGCGCTGCCGTACTGGTACGACTCCATCGTCCCCGACCTGGCCGCGGGCAGGACGGTGCTGGTCGCCGCGCACGGCAACTCGCTGCGCGCGCTGGTCAAGCACCTGGACGGGGTCAGCGACGCCGACATCGCGGGGCTGAACATCCCCACCGGGATCCCGCTGCGCTACGACCTCGACGAGCACTTCAAGCCCACCAACCCGGGCGGCACCTACCTGGACCCGGAGGCCGCCGAGGCCGCCATCCAGGCCGTCGCCAACCAGGGCAAGAAGTAGCCCCGACCCACGCGCCCCGTGCCCGTGCCACCGCCGGTGGCACGGGCACCGTCGCGTACGGGACGGCCGGTACCGCCGGGGCCCGGGCGCGGGGGCCGGTTCAGTAGACGAGCGCCTGGACGCCGTCGCGCAGGGTCTCCTCGACGAACGTGGGCGCCCCGGCGATGCGGACCCCCTCGATCAGGTCCCCCTGCGCCAGGTCCCGTCGCGCGGCGCACTGCGTGCACACCGTGACCCGGCCCGCCGCGAGCACGGCGGACAGGAGTTCGGACAGGGGCGCGGCGTGCGGGAGTTCGAAGTCGTCCGCGCGTCCGGGGACGGCGAACCACGCCGACTCCCCCGTCAGCCACAGCGAGACCTCCACGCCGCTGGCGAGGGCCGCCGCGGCGACCGTGAACGCCTGGTTGCACCGCTCGGGGGCGTCGTCCCCCGCGGTGACCTTGATCACCATCGATCGAGCCATGGGCGCCAGCCTACTCAGAGCCCGAGGGCGACCAGCACCGGGCCCGCCACAGCGCAGACGGCCAGGGCGGCCGAGAAGGCGATCGCCTCCCGTCGCCGGGGCGAGAGGCGCACCGGCTGGTCGTCCACACCGTGCTCGACGGTGAGGCGGCCGCCCTCGGGGGCCGCGATCACCACCTGCCCGTTCCTCATCTGCACCTCGCCGGTCACACGGACGCGCGCACCCCTGCGGATCACCCACTCGCGGTACTCGAACTCGATGGTCTCCCCGCGGAAGACACCCGAGATCCGTCCGCGCACGCGGGGCAGGAGGTCGTCGGCTGCGGCCGCCACCCCCGGCTGGGGACGCCCCACCACACGCTGCAGGCACAGCTCGGCCTCGCGGGGGTCGCTCCCTGAGGGGTCGACGAAGACCCGGTCGGCGTCCTCGGCCGTACCTTGGGCGACCAGCCCGAACAGCTCCTCGGAGCCGTACTCGGCGATGGGGTCGCAGGCCCGCTCGCGCACCGCGCTGTCGCCCCGGTCACGGGTGAGCGGCCAGTAGTGGCGCAGGACCTCGTGGCCGTGCCACACGCACTCCGCACCGGCCAGCCCGGAGGAGATGGGACCGGCGGGGCCGGGGGCCGCGACGCCGGTCAGGGTGACCCGGCGCCCGACCCGCGCGGCCAGGGCACTCGGGCGCAGGCGGGCCAGGCCGCGTTGACGCAGCCAGCGCCGCACGGCGATGACGGTCAACGGAAGGAGGACCACCGCGGCGACGAGCAACACCGAACCGATCACCAGTAACACAGGCCACCCTTTCGGAGAATGCGTCGGAGGTCGTGGGGCGCGGTGGGCGTGACACCCCGTGGCCACACCGCGTCGGTGACAATCTTTACCAGTTCTTCGGGAAACCGGGGCCAATTGGGCGTGACCGGACCGATGCGCGGGGGTGGCCGGAGCGGGCTGTCACCGCCACCCTCCGGACACGGCTACGCTCTGGAGGCATGGACGCTGATGTACACCCCGATCTGGCGAAACTGTCCTTCCTGATCGGCCGTTGGGAGGGCGTCGGCGTCGCCGGATACGCCGACGTGGAGGAGTTCCAGTTCGGCCAGGAGATCGAGTTCGCCCACACGGCGGGACTGCCGTACCTGACCTTCTCCAGCAAGGCGTGGCGGATGAACGCCGACGGGACGCTGGGCGAGCTGGTCACGGAGGAGCACGCCTACTGGCGTGCGCGCCCGGAGCCCGCCAAGGACGACGAGGGCCCCGCCGACGGTGAGCCGGTCATCCACCTGGAGGCGCTGTACGCGCACCCGGAGGGCTTCACCGAGGTGTACGTGGGCAACGTGTTCGCCAACCGGGTGGAGATGTCCACCGACGCGGTGGTGCACACCGAGACCGGGATCGACGTGACGGCCTCGCACCGGCTGTACGGCCTGTTCGGCGACGACCGGGAGACGCTGGGGTACGCCTGGGACCTGGCCGCGCGCGGCCACAAGCTGCGGTCGTACATGTCGGCGCAGCTGAAGCGGGTCGACCAGAAGAAGTAGCAGACCCCGGGCCTTCTCCCGCCGGGGGGCGGGGCCGGTCGGACGAGTTCCGGCGGCCCGGGGTCCGGGTGTCCGTCTGGGATTCGCTGCGAACGACGTCGCGCGAACGCGCTGCGTCGTCCTAGCGGACGGCCACCTCGCCAGTCCTAGAGTCAACCATTTCTCGGACCACCTCCTTTCTTGCGTGTCTCGAAGGTACGTCGCCCGCGACGTGTGGGGCAAATGTTTTTTCTGTGGACGTAACCCCAGGTCAGGACCGTGCTTCCGGCGGGCTTCACGGGCCGGATAGTCTCGGCGGTATGACATCGCCGCTGCTGACCACACCGGGCGCCGTGACCGCCGAGTCGACCGACGCGGGCGTCGCCGCGCACTACGGCGACCCCTCCCACGAGGGCCGCGCCATCGAACGCTCCAGCGCGTGGGTGGACCGGAGCAACCGGGGCGTGGTCCGGGTGAGCGGACCGGACCGCCTGGGGTGGCTCAACGACCTGACCAGCCAGCTGACGCGTGACCTGCCGCCCGGCACGGCCACCGAGGCACTGGTCCTGGACACGCGGGGCCACCTGCGGCACCACCTGTCACTGGTGGACGACGGGGAGTCCACGTGGATCCACACCGAGCCGGGGGGCGGTCCGGGACTGGCCGCCTTCCTGGACTCGATGCGGTTCATGCTGCGTGTGGAGATCACCGACCTCAGCGACTCCCACTCCGTGCTGACCGTGCTCGGCCCGAAGTGCGCCGAGGCCGTCGACGACACCGACGACGTCCTCGACGGCGTCGTCCAGCGGCGGACCGAGGACGAGATCGACCTGTTCCTGCCCGCCGAGCGGCTGGTCGAGACCGCCGAGGCGCTCACCGCGGCCGGTGCGCGCCCCGCCGGGATGTGGGCCTACGAGGCGCACCGGATCGCCGGGCACCGGGTGCGGCCGGGGGTGGACACCGACGACCGCACGATCCCGCACGAGGTGGACTGGGTGGGCCGCGCGGTGCACCTGGAGAAGGGCTGCTACCCGGGGCAGGAGACGGTCGCCCGGGTGCACAATCTGGGCCGTCCGCCGCGCCGCCTGGTGCTACTGCACCTGGACGGCACCGCCGAGCGGCTGCCGGAGGTGGGTGCGGCGATCGAACTGGAGGGACGCACGGTGGGCCGGGTGGGTTCGTCGGCGCGCCACCACGAACTGGGTCCGATCGCCCTGGGTGTGGTGAAGCGGGCCGCACCGACCGACACCGACCTCGTGGTCGAGGGCATCGCGGCGGGCCAGGAGGTCGTGGTGGACCCGGACACCGGCGCCAACGCCCAGATCGACCTGCGCCGCCGCCCCCGGTAGCGGCCGGAGCGGCGGGAACAGCGTCTGGCGTCGGCGGGGCGCGGTGGCGGTGTGCCTCCGACGCGGCACCGGCGGGAAAACCGATGGCCGACCGGCGGGGCGAAGCACCAGAATGGGGGCATGCACATCCGCGTCGCCACCCCCGAGGACTGGCCCGCCATCTGGCCCTTCTTCCAGCGCATCGTCTCGGCGGGTGAAGCGTTCACCTTCCCCACCGACCTCGGCAGGGAGGACGGGCGCGGCTGGTGGCTGCTGCCCGAACCCGACCGCACGGTGGTCGCCGTGGACGGGACCGGCACGGTTCTGGGCACGGCGAAGATGAACCGGAACCACCAGGGCAACGCCGGTCACATCGCCAGCGCCAGCTACATGGTCGACCCCGCCCATGAGGGCGGCGGGGTGGGCCGCGCCCTGTGCGAGTACACGCTGGAGTGGGCGCGCGCGGCCGGTTACCGGGCCATGCAGTTCAACGCGGTCGTGGCGACCAACACGCGCGCGGTGCGGCTGTACGAGTCGCTCGGGTTCGACGTCGTGGGCACGCTGCCCGAGGGGTTCGCCCACCCCGGGCACGGCTACGTCGGTCTGCACATCATGTACCGAAGGTTGTGACCCGGGGTTCGCGCGGAGCGCGGGCACCCGAAGGCCCCCGCGACGGAGGGTCGCGGGGGCCCGGGTGGTCAGAGTCGGCGCGGTGCTCGGGCGCCCGCCTGTGGCGTCAGCCGTTCAGGGCCGCGGCGAGACGCTCATCGTGCAGGCGCTCCCCCCAGGACGGGGCCAGCGGGGCCAGCTGGCCCACACGCCAGCGCAGCAGCAGGTCGGCCAGCTCGGGGTTGCGCGGCAGCGCCGGGCCGTGCAGGTAGGTGCCCAGGACCTGACCCTGGTAGGCGCCCTCGGTGCGGTCGTCGTTGCCGATACCGCGCACCGTGGTGGACAGCGGGCGGGCGGACGGGCCGATGGCGGTGCGGCCCTGGTGGTTCTCGAAACCGGTGATGCGGCCCACCCCGAGGGAGGGGTCGACGTCGGCGACGATCTCGCCGACGGCGCGGGTCTGGCCGCGGCCGCTGCGGATGTCGAGGATGCCGACGCCGGGCAGCGGGTTGGCCTCGTCGTCGCCGTAGCTCTCACCGATGATCTGGTACCCGGCGCAGACGGCGAAGACGCAGGCGCCGCGGGCCGCGGCGCGGGCCAGGCCGCCGTCGGCGCGCAGCCGCTCGGCCGCCAGGATCTGCGGGCGGTCCTCACCGCCGCCGAGCAGGTAGATGTCGCCCTGCTCGGGCACCGAGTCGCTGGAGTGGACGTGCACGATCTCGGTGCGGATGCCGCGCAGTTCGGCGCGGCGGCGCAGGATGAGGGCGTTGCCCTGGTCGCCGTAGGTGCTCAGCAGGTCGGGGTAGATCCACACGATCCGCAGGGCGCTGCTGGTGTCCGTCATGAGTTCTCCCCTACTGGACGCGGCCGTAGGCCGTGCGGATCTGCTGGAAGGCGGTGTAGTTGGCGATGACGTCGACCTTGGTGATGTCGGGCTGCTCCGCCTTGAGCCGGCCCAGAACCTCGTCGACGCGGTCGGCGGTCTCGAAGGCCACGCCGTCGGTCTCCAGGCGCAGCGCGAGGTCGGTGCGGCGCTCGCCCATGACGAACACGCGGCGTCCGCGCAGCACCGTGTAGTCCACGTCCCACAGCCACGACGTGTCCTTGCCGTCGGGGATCTGCGCGTTGACGGAGAGGATCACCGGAACCCGGGGCGGGTCGAGGACGGCGAAGGACTCCAGCCACCCGGCGGGGTTCTTGGCGAGCAGCAGCCGCATCTCCACGCCCATGGTGACCACCGAGGTGTAGCGGCCCGCGACGGAGGTGATCTCGCGCAGCCGCTCGACGGTGCGCACCGGGTGGATGCCGTACCCGGCGGCGGTGGCGGCGGCGATGGCCGCGTTGGACCGGTTGGCGTCACCGGGCAGGTTGAGCTGGAGCCGGACCCGCTGGCCGTCGGGGCACACGAGCGAGTCGGTCTCGTTCTCCACCCCCCAGGTGGTCCGGGGCCGGGCCAGGCCGCACTCGGGGCACTCCCAGTACGGGTCGACGTCGCGCTTGAGGTGGCCGCCGCACTCGGGACAGCACCAGGAGTCCTCCTTCCAGCGCTGACCGGCCGACACCCAGGTGGCGTTCGGCGCGCCCAGTCCCGCCCAGGCGACGAGGGGGTCGTCGGCGTTGGCGATGACGTGCGTGTTGGTCTCGCCGAGGGCCGTGCGCCACTTCTTGGCCAGGAGGTTGATCTCCGAGGCGCGGTCCATCTGGTCGCGGCTCAGGTTCATCAGGACGACGAAGGCCGGGTTGGTCGCGCGCAGGACCTGCGGGAGGTACTTCTCGTCGACCTCCAGCACACCGTTGACGGCGGAGGCGTTGCCGGACAGCGCGGTGATGTGCCCGGTGGGCATGTTCGCGCCGAACTCGTTGGTGGCCACCTCACCGAGCTCGCGCAGGGCCTGCGAGATGAGCTTGGTGGTGGTGGTCTTGCCGTTGGTGGCGCTGACCAGGGCCAGGCGGCGCCCCTGGGCGAGCTTGGCGAGCAGGTCGGGTTCGACCTTGAGCGCGACCCGGCCACCGATCACGGAACCGTCTCCGCGTCCGGTCGCGCGCGACAGGCTGGCCGCACTCCTGCCCAGTACCGATGCCAGTTGGGCGCGCAGGGGAAGCTCGCTCATCAATTCTCCAGGTCGCTGGATCGCCCGCGCCGGTACGTGATGGTCGCGGGTGACGTGTCGGGCCAAGACTATTGTCCACCTCCGGTCAGACCCGCCAGTCCAGACGCTCGGGCGGCGGCCCCAGGTTGGGCGGCACCCGTTCGGGCACCTCCTCGTCGGTGACCGTGCCGTGGCGGAGGGGATCGGGTCGGCTCGGCGCCGACTCCCGTTCGGCCGGGGGACGGCCCGCGGGCGCGATCCGTGGCCGAAGGCGATCGGCACGGTCGCCCGGCGCGGTGGCCCGTTCGTCCGTGTCGGACACCGCGTCCGCGCCGTGGCCGGTGGTACGGGAGTCCGTCACCGTGGCCAGAGTGGCTGTGGACAGGGTGAGAATACCCGGGTTGGTGTCCGTGAGAACAGGCCCCTCGTCGCCCAGAACCAGCGCCGCCGTGCACGGCAGCCGCCGCAGCGACCCGGCGTCCAGGCCGAGGGGGCGCAGCGGCCCCTCGCCCTCCGCGTCGGCCACGGCGGGCGTGTCGATCTCCTCGGCCTGCGCGGTGGCCCTTCCCCATGCCGTGGCCGATCTCACATGGCGGACGAGGTCGAGCGGGGCGATGCCGGAGGCGGTGTCGCGGATCATCGCGCCCGACTCGGTGTGCGGGGAGGGGAAGAACCGGTCGTCGGCCTCCGCCTCGGCCTCCGGGTCCGGGTGGGGCTCGGTGACCGCGGCTCCGACCGCCTCACCGATGACCTCACTGAGCTGGTGCGCCCCGATCCCGGTGTCCGGGTGGTCGGCCACCCCCGGCACCGCGGCCAGGGCGCGCGCGACCGCGTCCGCCGACCCGCCGCGCTGGCGCATGACCACCGGTAGGCAGGCGGGGTCGGCGAACCGGGTGAGGGCGGCCGGAACCGGGGTGCGGAACATGAGCACGACCTCCACGCCCCCGTCGGCCGCGGCACGCAGGATCTGGTCCACCTCGCCCTGGGGCAGGGTCTCGGCCCCGCAGACCACGACCGTGCGGGTGCGGTTCGGGCGCGCCCGGCGCGGCTCGCCCCCGGGTGTCCCCGCGCCGCCGCCGGGGCCGTCCTCCAGGAGTTCGCTGAGCGCGGCCACCGCGTAGGTGCCGTACACCCGGGCCGCGACCTCACCGGAGGCCCGGTCGGTGGAGATGATTTTGACCTGCGCGTACGTGCCGTCCTCGGCCCGGGTCCCGACCGCTTCGAACGGGCTCAGCCGCCGCTCCAGCTCCCAGGCCCGCTCCCAGGCTCCGGGGATGTCGGCGCAGCGCTCGCGCACCCGGGCGCGCTGGTCGGCGGACAGCAGCCCGAGCGCCGGGTCGTCCGCGGCCTCGTCGCCCTCCGGCGTGCACAGGGTGCGCAGTCCGCCGATGAGTTCGGCGATCCCGGCGCGCGGTCCGAGCACCTCCAGCAGGCGCAGGAGGAGGGTCTCGTCCGCGTCGGCGTCCTCGGGCTCTCCCGACGCGGCGGCGACCGCGGACAGCACGCGGGCGCGCTGGCCCGCGTCGAGGTTGGTGCCGAGCGTCATCCGCGGCAGGTCGGCGGGGAGCACCCAGCGGCGCGGGGCCACGGCGCACCGCCGGGCGAGCCGGACCAGCTCACGGGCGACCGCCCTGCCGGTGAGGTCGACGACGGTGAGGTCCCCGCCCTCCCGCAGCCGCGCGACCCCGACCGTGGTGAGCAGGGCGGACCAGCCGGCGTCGGTTCCGCCGACCACGACGACGGACTCCCGGTCGGCCGGGACGGTGACCCCGTACCAGCGCGGCTGCGCCTCGTACGCGCGGCTCGCGGCCCGCCACTCGGTGTACCGCCGGGCGTGCTCGCGCTGGCGCTCGTGCAGGACGCGGTCACGTTCCTCCCGCTCGGCGGCGAGCCTCTCCCTGGCCCTGGCCAGGCGTTGGGCGATCACCTGACGGCTCTGCACCAGCGCGAAGCCCACCGGGGCGGCGACGGCCGCGCAGGCGAACACGGCCCCCTGAGCCAGCGCGGCGGGAAGGATCCGCTGCGACCACAGGGCGAGGACGAGGACGGTGAGCAGGGCCAACCCGCCCAGCACCGCGTACAGGGGGCGGTTGGTCCGGGCCTCACTGTCACGCTGACCGGCGATCCACTCCTCGCTGAGGGTCCGCTGCTCGTCGGGTGCCGGTCGGCGCGGAGCCGGGCCGGGGTGCGGTAGGAGCACGGCGTGCCGCCAACCGAGGTAGGTCCTCCCGGACCCTCCTCTGGGTGAGCCGTCTGACCGTGGGTTGGGCACCGTCCGAACACCTCCTGACCGGCCTCGGGGAGGGCTCCGGGCGCGCCCGGAGTGGGGCATGAGGCCGTCACCAGCCCGCCGAACCAAGTCAAGCAGGCCGCACGACGGCCTGCCAGTCTCTTCGCCCCGCCTGTGGACAACCGGCGTGCCGCGCCCCGGAGCAGCCGCGGCCGGGGGTCACGCGGCGGGGGACGGCGGGACGTTTGCGGCCCACACCCACACCAGGCAGCCGAGCGCGCTGACCCCGGCGCCCAGAGCGCACACCGCCCCCCATCCGAAGGCGGCGTAGAGCCCGGTCGCGGCGATGGCGCCCAGGGCGCTGCCGATCGAGTAGAAGACCATGTACCCGGCGATCAGGCGGCTTCCCGCCTCGGGACGCAGGGCGTGGACCAGGCTCTGGTTCGTGACGTGGACGGCCTGCACGGCGAGGTCGAGCACGACCACACCCACCGCCAGGGCCCAGAGCGACCGGTGCGCGAACGCCAGGGGGAGCCAGGAGGCGGTGAGCAGGACCAGTCCGGCACCGGTGGTCCAGTGGGACAGCCCCCGGTCGTTGAGGCGGCCCGCCGCCGTCGCGGCGAGGGCTCCCGCCGCTCCCACCAGCCCGAACGCGCCGATCGCGGTGTGCGACAGGGACAGCGGGGGCTCGCTCAGCGGCAGTGCCACGCAGCTCCACAGGGTGCTGAAGGCGGCGAAGACGAGGAGGCCGAGCAGCGCGCGTACCCGGAGGAGGCGTTCCGTCGCGAACAGGGTGAGGGTGGAGCGGAGCAGCCGCCCGTAGGTCACGGCGGGGGCGGGCGCGGGCCCGGCGGGGAGCGTCCGGTACAGGACCAGGGCGGTCGCGCAGACGAGCGCCGCCGAGACGAGGTAGGCCGAACGCCAGCCGGCGAGGTCCGCCAGGGCTCCGGAGGCGGTGCGCGCCAGCAGGATGCCGATCACGATGCCGCTGGTGACGCACCCGACGACCCTTCCGCGCCGTTCCGGCTCGGCGAGCGAGGCGGCGTGCGCCACCAGGGTCTGGGCCACCACCGCCAGCAGGCCCACGGCCGCCGTACCGACCAGCAGGAGCGCCGCGACGGGTGCCGTACCGCTGACGACCAGGGCCAGCGCCAGAGCCGCCAGTTGGAGCACGACCAGGCGCCGCCGGTCGAGCATGTCGCCGAGGGGGACGAGGAGGAGGAGCCCCAGGGCGTAGCCGGTCTGGGTGAACGTGACGACGGCCCCGGCGGCCGCCTCCCCGATCGCGAACTCCCGGGCCATGGTCGCGAGCAGGGGCTGAGCGAGGTAGACGTTGGCGACGGCCGCGCCGCTGGCGACGGCGACGAGGAGTGTGACGCCCCTGGTGAGCGGACCGCCGGGTACCGTCCGCCGTGGGCTCCCGGCGTCGCTGGGCGACCTGGTTCCGTCGTTCATCCACCCCTCCTGGTTTCAAGTTGCTACCTAAAGGGACGATAGCCATCACTGGTATCATGTTGCAACCAGAAAGAGCGGGGGATGCCGTGGTGAAGCGGACGAGGTTCGACGACAGCGAGTGTCCGGTCGCGCGTTCGGTCGACGCGATCGGTGACTGGTGGTCCCTGCTCATCGTGCGCGACGCCTTCGACGGCAGCCGTCGCTTCGGTGACTTCCGCAGGAGCCTGGGCGTGGCGAGGAACATCCTCACCGCCCGCCTGCGGACGCTGGTCGAGGGCGGGGTCCTGGAGAGCGTCCCCGCGTCCGACGGGAGCTCCTACCGGGAGTACGTCCTGACCCCGAAGGGGAGGGACCTCTTCCCCGTGATCGTGGCGCTGCGCCAGTGGGGTGAGGCGCACTTCTTCGACCCCGGCGAACCGCACTCGGAGATGCTCGACGGCCGGGGCCGTCCTCCCCGCGCCCTGGAGGTGCGCGCCGCTGACGGAGGGGCGCTCGGCCCCGACGACGTCGTCGTCAGGAAGGTGGGCCGGGCGGAACGGACGTGACGGCGGTCGGACCCCGGACACGGCGGAGCGCCGGTGCCGACGCTCTCACGTCGGCACCGGCGCTCCGCATCCGCACCGGTCCGGCCCTGGACGCCCGGCGGCGCCCGCGACCGAGCCCGTGGGTCAGGCCTGCACCTGGATGTCGATGACCTTGCCGACCTCGGCGGTCACCGGGTACTCGCCGGTGAACCCCTGGGAGGCCAGGACCCGCACCTTCCAGGCCCCGTCGGCCGCGAAGAAGCGGAAGGTGCCCTCGTCGCCGGTGGCCACCTCGCCCACGAAGTCGTCGGAGTCGTTCAGGAGCCGGGCGTAGGCACCGCGCAGGGGCTTGCCGTCACGGGTCACCGTGCCCTGGATGACCGCCTGGTCACCCGCGTCAACGTCGGCGAGGGCCACGCCCCCGACCGGAGCTCCGCAGCTGTCGCTCACTTGGCCTCCGCCTCTCCGAGCTCGACCGGAACGCCCACCAGGGAGCCGTACTCGGTCCAGGAACCGTCGTAGTTCTTCACGTTCTCCAGCCCGATGATCTCGTGCAGGGCGAACCAGGTGTGCGAGGAGCGCTCGCCGATACGGCAGTAGGCGATGATCTCCTTGTCGAGGTCCACGCCGGCCTCGGTGTAGAGCTCGCGCAGCTCCTCGGCCGTCTTGAACGTGCCGTCCTCGTTGGCGGTCTTGGCCCACGGGATGTTGCGCGCGGTCGGGATGTGGCCGGGGCGCTGGGAGGTCTCCTGCGGCAGGTGCGCCGGAGCCAGCAGCTTGCCGGTGAACTCGTCGGGCGAGCGCACGTCGACCAGGTCCTTGGCGCCGATCGCGGCGACGACCTCGTCGCGGAAGGCCCGGATGGCGTGGTCCTGCTCCTGGGCCTTGTACTCGGTGGCGGCCCGCTCCGGGACCTCCTTGACGAGCTCGCGGGAGTCGAGCTCCCACTTCTTGCGGCCGCCGTCCATGAGGCGGACGCTGTCGTGGCCGTAGAGCTTGAAGTACCAGTAGGCGTAGGCGGCGAACCAGTTGTTGTTGCCGCCGTACAGCACGACCAGGTCGTCGTTGGCGATGCCCTTGGCGGACAGGAGCTTCTCGAACCCGGTGCGGTCGACGAAGTCGCGGCGGACCGGGTCCTGGAGGTCCTTCTTCCAGTCGATCCTGACCGCGCCGGGGATGTGGCCCCCGTCGTAGGCGGACGTGTCCTCGTCGACCTCGACGAGGACCACGTTGTCATCGTCCAGGTGAGCCTCCACCCAGTCGGCGTCCACAAGGACGTCGGAGCGGCTCATGGGGAACCTCCTGTGATTCGTGATGCGGTGTCGCGTGTGCTGGTCGGTGCCCTCCGGCCGTACGGCGTCCGGAGGTCGGGGGTCAGGCGATCAGTGTGCGGGCGGACGCGGCGTCCCCGGCCCCGCCGGTCGGGGACGGTGGAACGCGGTGTGCCGGGCCGGCGCTCCGGACCCGCTCCCGCCCGGCTCCGGTCCGGTGCCCGGCGGACACCGGGCACGGCGACGGAACCGTGGATCACGGGAGAGAAGGATGTCGGGACGGCGGGACGCCGCCCGCGAGGGCCGACCTGCATGGCGTGGGGTCCCCTACTGCGTGCACGGAGAACGGACCGGTGGCACGGAGGGAGCGAGGGCCGGGAGGCCCGTCCGCCCTAGGGACACAGACAGAGCGCGGCGGCGACGTGGCAGTAGTCCACTGCCCGTCGCTTCGTCAGAAACGCGCTCGTCAAGGAAGTCACGTCGTAGACGCTACAGGTCGGCCGAGGCGTTTGTCACGGGTGGGCTGGATCACAGCAGGTCGTGTC
This sequence comes from Nocardiopsis sp. KDC1DS13DA1, assembly GCF_055632325.1. Classification (NCBI taxonomy): domain Bacteria; kingdom Bacillati; phylum Actinomycetota; class Actinomycetes; order Streptosporangiales; family Nocardiopsidaceae; genus Nocardiopsis; species Nocardiopsis sp. KDC1DS13DA1. The sequence goes on along the minus strand of NZ_JBVMUY010000035.1, from coordinate 133,191 downwards.
GGCTCCGCTGGGGCGGTCGCGCGGCGCGCCGCTCAGAGGATCGCCGAGCCGAGCGCGGCGATCACGTCGGCCTTGCGGGGTTGGCCGGCGGCACCGCGCACGATCCTGCCGGAGGCGTCCAGGACGAGGACGGTGGGGGTGCCCCGCAGGCCCAGCCTGCGCACGAGGTCGAGCCTGGACTCGGCGTCCACCTCCACGTGCGCCACACCCGCGACCATGCCGGCGACGTCGTCGAGGATGCGCCGGGTGGCCCGGCACGGCTGGCAGAAGGCCGTCGAGAACTGCACGAGCGTGGCGCGCTCACCCGTGTCGGCGCCCAGGTCCCCGGCGACCAGGACCTGGCCGTCCCAGGGCTGCGCGGTGTCGCCGCCGACACCGTCCGGTCGGTCGTGGTCGTTCACGGTCCCTCCATGTGTGGGTCGGCCGGATCTGTTGTCCGGAGAGGTCGCCCGGGGGTCACCGTTCGGGCGCCGGCGGGGTGCTGCACGACGAGGTGAGCCGCGAGCGAGGTACGAGCGACAGGCGAAGCCGAGAAGGAAGCACACCGCCTCCCAGGCGCCCGAACACGGTCCGAAGCGCAGCGGAGGACCAGGACGAACACAGCCCGGGCGCCGGCGGGGTGCTCATGGATGGGGGCTGCGCCGCAGGCGTCCGTTGAGGGTGGTGGCGGGCGACGGGCGGGCAGCACACCGCCTCCCAGGCGCCCGAACACGGTCCGAAGCGCAGCGCAGGACCACAACAAACACAGCCCGGGCGCCGGCGGGGTGCTCATGGATGGGGGCCGCGCCGTAGGCGTCCGTTGAGGGTGGTGGCGGGCGACGGGCGGGCAGCACACCTGCCCCGAGGACGCCCGGACCCGGTCCCAAGCGCAGCGCAGGACCACGGCGGGCACAGCCCCGGTCAGACGGCCTCGGAGCCCATCAGCGGGACGTCCCGGCCCACTCCGGTGATCCGCAGACCGTTGGAGGTGGCCTCCATGTCGGTGACGGTCAGGCCGAAGGGGAGTTCGGGCGCCTGGACGCTGAAGCTCAGCATGCCCTCGACGAGGCCGGGGTCGATGGGCGTCTGGCCCAGTTGCACGTCCACGGGGGTGAGCCGCACGGTGTCGCCCTCGACGGTGAACTCGCCGCCCGCCGACACGGAGGTGCTCAGACCCAGCTCCGGAAGGGCCAGCTCGCCCGTGATGCGCGGCTCGCCGCCCTCGGTGGTGACCGTCATGCCCTCGGGAAGGTGGGAGTTGAAGTAGGAGTAGGGGACCACGAAGGACCCGTCGACCGTCCCGGCGACGACCTCGGGCTGGTCGAGCAGCTCGGCCAGGGGCGCCCGGACGTCGCTCGCGGACGCCTCGATCTGCTCGACGGTCACTCCGGCCGTGGCGACGCTGTCAGCGGTGATCGTGATCCGCGAGTAGTCACCGGTGACGGCCTGGGGCAGGAACGCCCACCCCTCGATGGCCACGTCCGGTTCCTCGGCCATGTCCAACCGCTGGGCCATCCGCTCCGAGACCACACCCTCCGCGACACCGCGCAGCGCCACGTCGGCGACCACCACCGCGACTCCCAGGAGCAACAACAGGACGACGAGGAACTTACGCATGAGTCCCAGCACACTTTCTTTCGCTCAGGCGCGCCTGTCGGCCGGTTCGTCCCACCGGTCTAGGTCACACGCCGTCGGCACCCGATGGGGCCGGTCATGAAAAACCTGTAGGGAAGGGTACTTCACCCGGAATGCGACGTCGCGGGCCTCATGATGGTTCGTCGACGTCGGCCGACGACACCGGTTCGAGACCTCGCGCCGCGGGGAACCGCGTGGTGTCCCTGGCTGGAGGGGCCTCAGCCGGGCATCAGCATGGCGGCGAGGCCGTCGCTGGCCGAGGCGCCGGAGAGGGAGAGTTCGATCACGTTGGTGGCGACCACGTGGGTGGCGCTCAGGCGGGCGAACTCCAGGGTGTGCGGCTGGCGCTCGTGCTCCTCGCGGGCGAGCTCGTCGCGGTAGATCGCGTAGACGATCCGCTGGAGGGGGGCGTTGGGCACCGTGTGGCACGCGAAGAGGAGGGTGTCCGGCTCTTGGTGGGCGACCTGGTCGACGACGGCGTCGGCGATCTGGTCGAACCCGTCCTGCCGCCCCTCGGCGAGGGTGTAGATGGTGATGACGCCGCGCAGCCGCGACGGTGCCCGGCGCGGCGGCGGGGCGTCGTGGCGGTCGTCTTCGGGCGCGGGGTTGCGACGCCTGCGGCGCACGGGTTCCTCCTGGGGATCGGCGTAGGACTCGAAGGGCTCGTCGGCATCGTCGTAGCCGTCGTAGGGGCCCTCGTCATAGGAGTCCCCGCCATCGTAGGGCTCCTCGTCGTCGTAGGGATCCTCATCCTCGAACCGGTCGCGGCGGCGCGCTCCCACGGCCACCGCCGAGGCCCCCCAGAGGGCGGCGACGGAGCCGAGCATCAGCAGCGGGCCCAGGGCACCGAGCCCCAGCCGGCCCACGACCACGCTGAGCACGGCGGCCAGTGCGACCAGTCCGACCACCGCCAGGTCCGGGAGCGGTCGGCTCCGGCCGGGCCGGCGCAGGATGCCGACGACCGCGCAGACGAGGAGGACCAGGACCAGGATGTGGACCGCGCCGACGAGCCACTGGGGGATGATGTCGTAGTGGTCGGCGAACGCCGGGTAGGAGCGCCCGAACTGGCTCCTGACCCGGTCGACGGACAGGACCACCAGCGGAACGATCGTGAGGGCGCTGAGGAACAGGCGTGCGGTGAACCGGCCCTGCGCGGAGCGCACGCCGTACTCGACCGCGCCCCAGGCCATGTACAGCGGGGCCAGGAGGCTGACGCCGATCTGGTAGAGCCGGAAGGTGAGCGGACCGAAGTCCAGGATCGTGCCGAGCACCGCGGCGCTCAGGCCGACCGCGACGCCGAGGGCGGCGACCAACCAGCCGACCCTGGCGATACCGGGGCGGCGCTGGGCGTACGCGGCCAGGGCCGCGGTGGCGCTCCAGGCCACCAACGCGCTTGTGAATGCCAGTCCTACCGTCACCATCCCGACCATCATGCTGCACGTTCACAGGTGGATGTGCACGTCACGAGCGCCGGGGAGGTCAGTGTGGAGGAAGATCCCGCAGAGTGGCGGCACAACCCGCCCATCCGGATGTGACCTTCATCACCAGGATTGCACCGGAGCTCCGGTGACCACATGCGACTCACCGGTGCCCGTAGGCTCGGATCAGCGGGGAGCGTCACCCCGGACATCGGAGGGCCGCCTCCCCCAGCCGAGCCAGGAGAGAACCGTGCCGTACGACGCGCCGCGCCCGCCCTCGGCGGGGCCGGGAGCCGCATTCTTCGACGTGGACAACACCCTCATGCGGGGCGCGTCGATCTACCACTTCGCACGGGGCCTGGCGTCCCGGGACCTGTTCACCACCCGCGACCTGCTGCGGTTCGCGTGGGGGCAGACGGTGTTCCGGGTGACCGGCGCCGAGCAGCCCGACCACATCAACGCGGCGCGCGAGGCGGCCCTGGCGTTCGTCGCCGGGCACGACGTGGGCGACCTGGTCGCGCTCTGCGAGGAGATCTACGACGACTCCATGGCCGACCGCATCTGGGAGGGAACCCGCAGGCTCGTCCAACGCCATCTGGACGCCGGGCAGCCCGTGTGGCTGGTGACGGCCACGCCGGTCGAACTCGCCCAGATCATCCGCAGACGCCTGGGACTGACGGGGGCGCTGGGCACCGAGGCCGAGTGCGTCGACGGCGTGTACACGGGGCGGCTCAACGGCGACCTGATGCACGGACCCGCCAAGGCGGTGGCGGTGCGCGCCCTCGCGCGGAAGGAGGGATGGGACCTGACGGCCTGTTCGGCCTACAGCGACTCCTCCAACGACCTCCCGCTGCTGTCGCTGGTCGGCCATCCGCACGCGGTCAACCCCGACGGTGACCTGCGCAGGTACGCGCGCACCCACCAGTGGCCGGTGCACGACTTCCGCAGACACAGAAAGGCACTGAAGGTGGCCGTGCCCGCGGCCGTGGCGGGCGCCGTGGCCGGGGGCGTGGCGATGCGCGCGGTCCGGCACCGCCGCCGGGCCTGAGGTCCGCCACCCGGAGCGGTCACCCCAGGGGGTTTCGTTCGGGCGCCGCCGGGGTTCCACGAGATCGAGGCTGCGCCGTGGGCGTCCGTTGAGGGTGGCGGTGGGCGACGGGCGGGCGGGTCGAGCCGCGACCGGGGAACACGGGTCAGGCGGGGATGAAGAATCCCTGTGTCCGGGGCGCCCGGACACGGGCCGAGGCGAGGCGGCGGCCCGGACAGGACACGGAGCCTCAGCGCCCCAGCGTCGCCCGGGCGAGGGCGAGTACGTGGACGGGACGCAGCCCGGGACCGCGCGGAGGCTGGGCGGCGGCGCGGGACGAGGCGTAGGACTCGAAGGCCTGCGCCGAACTGTAGGCGGGCGACCAGCGCAGGACGCGCTCCAGGGGGGCGGTGTCCCAGCGGGAGGCGTTCACGGCGGCGCGGACGGTACGCGAGGCGTTGGCGCTGGCGTAGGCGATCCGGCCGTTCCGGGCCAGGCCTCGCAGCATCCTGAGGCCGGAGGCGGGCACCGGGAGGCGCTGGCCGCCGACCCTGTGCAGGCAGTGCGAGAGCGGCACGGAGTCCTTGCCCGCGAGGTCGAAGAAGCCCGTCTCCTGGCTCAGTGCCATCCGCACGAGCGCCTCGGCTCCGTCGTCCTCGTGGAGGAAGCGGACACGCGGGTCGTGGCCGAGGACGGTCGGGACGACACGGGAGTCGAGGTAACGGGTGAGGGGGGTGTCGGTGGAGGGCCCGATGAGGTTGGCGAACCTCAGGACCGCCACGGAAAGATCCGGCCGGCGCCGCTGGAGGCCCCGGGTGTGCCGCTCGACCTCGGCCGCGTCGTCGGCGTCGAGGGTGGCGCTGGAACGCACCACGAGCCGCCGGACGGACGCGGAGCGCTGGGCGGCGGTCAGAGCGCGCATCGTGCCCAGCAGGTGGTCCTCGCGGTGGGGACCGCGGTCGGCGTCGAGCCCCAGGTGGAGGACGAGGTCGGCGCCGGAGTCGGCGACGATCTGGGGGAGGCTCTCGTCGTGCAGGTCGACGTGGGCGTACTCACGACGCGAACCGCCGCCGTCGGTCTCCTCCGCCCCCTCCGGCGAGTAGGCCGACCACCCCGTACCGGAGGGCGGAGCGGAGTCCACCCCGACGACCCGGCGCACACCGGGCGCCCCCTCCAGGGTCCGAGCGACCCTGGCAGCCATGGGGCTGGAGACACCGGTGACGAGTACGACACGAGTCATGGCGACACGTTCCTTGGAAGACGGGAGCCGAGATTCCGGGAGGTCAACGACCGTTCACGAGGAGGTGAAACGGAGGTCGTGACCCGTGAACCACAACAGTGGCCCGCCCGGAAAATTCCTGCGCGCCGCTCGACACCACAGGAGAGGGTGGTGTCTCCGCGTCCGAGGGCGCGCTCTGGGCCCGCCCACGCCCGCGGAGAGACGACGTTCGCCGCGACCGGTCCTACTTCTTGTTGCGACGCGCCACACGCGTGCGCTTGAGCAGCTTGCGGTGCTTCTTCTTCGCCATCCGCTTACGGCGCTTCTTGATGACGGAACCCATGGGATCACCTTCTCGCTGACTAGAGTGCCGGACATGCCGCACCAGTGGGCGGTGCCTACCGGCATGGAGCTCGGATGCGGTCGCCGTGCCCGCGGGGCACCGACCTGTGCCGGGCGCGGGGTGGCCCGTGCGGCCGGGGCGGACCCCGGTGAGGCCGACGGCTGAGGCGTACGCCCACCGCACCCGAAGCCCCAGCTTACCGGTACGGGCACGCGGTCAGGGTCACGCCCCCGGGAGAGCCATACCGTCCGAGTACAGCTCGGCGGCCGGTTCGGCGTAGCTGACGCTGGTCAGCCGCTGGTCGGCGAAGGTCAACGACGTGACGCTGGCCAGGTTGCACTCGCGCCGGTCCGGGCGGTGCCACAGGTGCTTGTGCTCGGCGGCCCGGCGGGCCATCCAGATCGGCAGCTGGTGGCTCACGCACACCGCCTCACGGCCCCACGCGGCCTGGCGGGCGGCCCGGATCGCCTCGGCCATGCGGGCGACGATCCGGGTGTAGGGCTCCCCCCAGGACGGGCGGAACGGGTTGTACATGCGACGGATCACCCGTGGGTCGCGTACCGAGCGGGCCGACAGCGACATGCCCTGGAAGTGGTTGGCGGACTCGATGAGCCGGTCGTCCAGGGCGACGGGCAGGTCGAGCCGCTTCTGGAGCGGGACCGCGGTCTCCTGCGTGCGGTCCAGCGGGGAGGAGAACAGGGCGGCCACGTCATGTCCGTCGAACCACTCGGCGGCCAGCTCGGCCATCTGCTGGCCCCTGTCGCTGAGGTGGAAGTCGGGCAGCCTGCCGTACAGGATCCTGTCGGGGTTGTACACCTCGCCGTGACGCAGCAGGTGCACGACGGTGGTCGTCGTCATCGTGGTCGTCCTTCGTGTGCTGAACTCGTGGGCGCGCCGGGCTAGCCCTGGGCCTCCGCAGCGGCACGGGCCGCACGGGGCAGCGCCGAGACCACGCGGTCGATCGCGGTGTCGTCGTGGGCGGAGGAGAAGAACCACGCCTCGAAGGCCGCGGGCGGCAGGTAGACACCCTGGTCGAGCATGGCGTGGAAGAAGGCGGCGAACGCCGAGGTGTCGGTGGTGCGCGCCGTGTCGAAGTCGTGGACGTCCCGGTCGGTGAAGAACACCGTGAAGAGGTTGCCGCCGCCCTGGACCCGGTGGGGGACACCGGCCTCGCTGAGCGCCTTGGAGACCTCGGACTCGACCTGCGCCGAGACGCGGTCGATGTGGGCGTAGACCGCGGGGGTGGCGCCGCGCAGCGTGGCGATTCCGGCGGCGGTGGCCAGCGGGTTCCCGGAGAGGGTCCCCGCCTGGTAGACGGGCCCCTCGGGGGCGAGGCGGTCCATGACGTCGGCGCGGCCGCCGAAGGCCGCGGCGGGCAGGCCGCCGCCCATGACCTTGCCGAAGGTCATGAGGTCGGGGGCGACGCCCTCCAGGCCGTACCAGCCGGACGAGCTGACGCGGAAGCCGGTGAGCACCTCGTCGAGGATGAGGAGGGCGCCGTTGGCGTGCGCGATCTCCTTGAGGCGGGCGTTGAACCCGGCCTTGGGCGGGACGACGCCCATGTTGGCGGGGCAGGCCTCGGCGATGACGCAGGCGATCTCGCCGCCGTGCTCGGCGAAGGCGCGCTCGACGGCGTCGAGGTCGTTGTAGGGCAGCACGAGGGTGTCGGCGGCACTGGCTCCGGTCACGCCGGGGGAGTCGGGGAGGGCGAAGGTGGCCAGGCCCGACCCGGCGGCGGCCAGGAGGGCGTCCACGTGGCCGTGGTAGTTGCCCGCGAACTTGACGATCTTGCCGCGACCGGTGAAGCCGCGCGCGAGGCGGATCGCGGACATGGTCGCCTCGGTACCGGAGTTGACCAGGCGGACCTTCTCCACGGGGGTGCGCTCGACGATGAGCTCGGCGAGCTCGACCTCGCCGGGGGTGGGAGCGCCGTAGGAGGTCCCGGCGTCGACCGCGGAGTGGAGGGCCGCCACGACGGAGGGGTCCGCGTGACCGAGGACGAGCGGCCCCCAGGAGCACACGAGGTCGACGTACCGGCGCCCCTCGCTGTCGGTGAGATAGGGGCCCTCGCCCTTGACGAAGAAGGGCGGGGTGCCGCCGACGGCGCCGAAGGCGCGCACGGGGGAGTTCACACCGCCGGGGACGACGGCGGCGGCACGCTGGAAGAGCTCTGCGGAAGTCTGTTGAATACCCACGTCACCAGTGTGTCAGTTGCGTCCGGTCCGGCGACCGTGACCCGCCCCGTACCGCGTCCGGTGACGCCGGTGCTCAGTCCCCGGGGAGGGACCGGACCGGTGGCGCGGACGCGGGCTCCGGGACCACCGTGGGCGGTGGAGCCGCCGGGCGCGGGCGCCGCGGGCTCAGACGCCCGCGAGGGTCCGGTCCCGGGGCTCCCCGTCCTCGGACGCGGGGCGCAACCGCGCCTCGGCGCGCAGCAGCGGGCGCAGCGGGGCGATCCGCGCGAGCCGTTCGACGAGCACGGTCAGGGGTCGGGCCAGGGCGAGTGAGACCAGCGTGGCCACGAGCGCGCCGACGAGGAGGCCGACGGTCACGTCGTGGGGGTAGTGGACGCCGACGACGACCCGGGAGAAGGCCTCGACCGCCGCGAAGACGGCGACCACGACGGCGATGCGGCGCCAGGCGATGACGAGGACGGCGGCGCAGGCCCCCGCGATGGCGGCGTGGTTGCTCGGGAAGGACCAGTCACCGGCGGGCGGGCAGGTGGCGACGGCGGGCAGGTCGGGCATCGCCTGGCAGGGGCGCTGCTGTGCGACGACCTCCTTGAGCGAGCGGCTGACCAGGTAGGCGATGACCGTGGCGACGGGGGCGAACAGCGCCAGGCCGACCGTGCGCGCGTCGATGGAGCGCGCCCTCCACCACGAGGCGACGAACAGCAGCGCGAACACCCCGAGGAGCAGTTCGGTGCCCACGTCGAAGGTGTGCTGTATCCGGGGGTCGAGTTCCGCGACCGCTCCGACCACGGCTCGCGACCATTGGGCGCTGACGGCGACGATCTCCGAGACCATCTCTCTCCACAGGGGTCGATCGGGGAAGAACCGCACGCTCGGGGGAACGCTGGACAGCCGGAAAGCGACCAACAGGTGACGGGATTCCCACGGGAAAATGAAGGGAAGGCCCTTATCCTGCCATCGAATACGACCGATTCGCGCCCTCTGCGGCGTCACATCGACGAAGGAGTCGGGTGATCCCGACCGAAGACGGTTTCCTACCGGTGAGTAGCTTTGGTGGCGTACACCTTTCTCCACCCACGGGAGTCGGCATGACCACGAACTTCACCACCGCGGACCTCATCGACGACCACGGCGACACCCTGCGCAGCTGCTCCACGCAGTTCCGGCGGTTCGGCGGACGCCCCGTGTTCTCCGGTCCCCTCCGCACCGTCAAGTGCCACGAGGACAACGGCCTGGTCAAGCAGGTCCTCAACACACCCGGTGACGGCGCGGTGCTGGTCGTGGACGGCGGCGGCTCCCTGCGCTCGGCCCTGATGGGCGACATGATCGCCGAGGCCGCCGTGGCCAACGGCTGGGCGGGGGTGGTGATCCACGGCGCCGTCCGCGACACCGTCGCGCTGGGCGGACTCGACCTGGGGGTGAAGGCCCTGGGCTCCAACCCGCGCAAGTCCGCCAAGGACGCCGCCGGTCGGCTGGACGTTCCGGTCACCTTCGGGGACGTCACCTTCGTGCCCGGCGAGTGGCTCTACAGCGACGAGGACGGGATCGTCGTCAACGCCGAGCGCGTGTAGGCGCGCGGGGCGGGCGGCGGGATCCACCGCCCGCTCACCCCCTCCGCGTCCTCAGGTGGTGGACCACGATCCCGGTGACGATCGCCGGGACCAGCAGCAGTGCGCAGGTGACCACCACCACCGGGTGCGGCACCAGCAGCCCCGCGACGGCGACGGCGGCTCCGTACCCGGCGACCGCGGTCCCGACCGGCCACCGGGCGCCCCTCCACCAGGACACCAGGGCGTTCTCCGGGGATGCCGCGGGCTCGGCCCGCGCTAGGAGCAGTCCGACCGCCGCGAACAGGGCGCCCACGCTCACGCCCGTGATCCGCTCGACGGGTACCTCCCGCCCCGCCGCGTCGAGGACGACCGTCGCGTGGACCGTCAGGAGGAACACCGACAACAGGACGAGGACCGTGTCCATGGCCCGCGCCGTGCCGTGCGGCGTCAGCGCTCCGGGAAGCTCCAGCCACCGCTGCCACCGCGCGCCCAGCGCCGGGAGGACCGACAGGAGCACCGCCAGGAACAGCACCGTGGCGGGCATGACACCCGTGAACAGCCACCTCGGGGCGAACGTGGGTCCGGTCCCCCTCGTGCCGGTGCGGACCACCTCCGGAAGGTCGGGCCACGCCGCCCAGGAAACGGCCGCCATGAGACCGGCACAGCCGATCGAGAACACCGCCCCGAGCACCGGAAAACCCGCCCTGAACTGCGTTTCCGTCATGAATTCCACGACCCTTCCCGTACCGCTGAACGTTCGTGGGAAAGACGCTAGGAAAAGGTCCTCCCCGGGCGCATCGACCGTGTGGAACGGTGCGGTCACCTCCCCGTGCGCCGCGCGGCGTGCCAGAGGTCACGGTCCCGGACGTGACCCGGGCATGACCCCGTGCCACCGGAGCGCGGCGCCCGGCACGGCTACCCTCGGGGCATGCCGACACCCGGTTCCCTCCCCGACCTGTCCGGCTGGATCGCCCTGCGCGCAGACCGCCCGCCCCGGGCCCTGCACGCACTCTTCTGGGGGGCTTCTCTGCTCACGCTGGCGCTCTACGCGCTGGTCCTGGGACGCGGGGAGACCCTCCCCCCAGCAGGCACGCGGGCCGAGATCGTGGTCGCGGCCAGCCTGGCCGCCCCCCTGCTGTGCTGCGCGCTCTGGCCCCTCCTGCCCTGGTCGCCCGGGGCCTCCCGGCTCCGTCGGGCCGCCAGCGGCGCCTTCCTCGTCCTGTCCGTGCTCGGCTGCCTGGGCAACAACTACGTGACGTTCCTGCTGGTGTGCGTCGCCACAGTGAACGCGGTGGCCGTCTTCGGACCGCCCGGCTGGTTCGCCTACACCGGCTGCACCGTGGCCCTCCCCGTGGCAGTGGCCCTCGCCCTCCCCCAGGTGGCGCTCTGGGAGTCCCTGGTCGCGGCGGGCCGGCTGGGCTTCCTGTCCGTGGTCTGCGGAACGGTCTTCACCGCCCTCGTCGTCGCCGCCCGCAGAGCCGAGCGCACGCGCGAGGTCCTGGCCGAACTGGAGGAGGCCCACGCGGAGCTGCGCCGCCGGTCCCGGCGGGTCCGGGAGCTGACCGTCGCCGAGGAACGCGCCCGCATGTCCCGGGAGATGCACGACAGCACGGGCCACTACCTGACCGCGCTCACCCTGGCCCTGTCGAACGCCCTGCGCTTCCGCGAGGCCCGGACCGAGGCCGCCTGGGCGGAGGTGCGCCAGGCTCGCGACCTGGCCCGTGAGGCTCTGACCGACACCCGTCGCTGGGTACGTGCCCTGCGCCCCCTGAGCCTGGAGGGACGGGCGGGACTGGCGGCCATGCGCGCGATGGCCGACTCCTTCGACGGCGGCGGCGTGCGTGTGGTGTTCACCGCCACCGGGAGCTGGCCCGAACTGTCCGGGGAGGCCGAACTGGTCTGCTACCGCGCGCTCCAGGAGGGGCTGACGAACGCGCTCCGGCACTCCGGGGGAGATCGGATCGAGGTCGTCGTGGCCGCGCGCCCCGACGGGGTGGCGGTCCGCGTCACCGACAACGGCCGGGGCGCACCGGAGGAGGCCGCGGCCGACGGCTTCGGCCTGCGCGGCCTCGCCGAGAGGGCCGAGGCCGTCGGCGGCACCGTCCGCGCCTCCTCCCCGCCCGAGGGGGACCGCGGCACCGGGTTCCGGCTCCGGGTGGAGGTTCCGGCCGGCCCCGCCATGACAGGCGGGACCCCCGAGACGGCCGGGTCCGGCGGCGCCGGACCCGCCACCGCGCCCGTGGGACCGGAGGGTGTCCGGGAGGGTGCCGCGTGAGCCGGGTCCGCGTGCTCGTCGTCGACGACCAGGCGCTGATGCGGCAGGGCCTGCGCAAGCTCCTGGAGATCGAGGAGGACGTCGAGGTGGTCGGGACCGCCGCGGACGGGGTCGAGGCCCTGGAGCTCCTGGCGGCGGCCGATCCGCCGCCGGACGTGGCCCTGGTGGACGCGCGTATGCCCCGCATGGACGGGATCGAGCTCATCACGGCGATGCGCGACCGGCACCCCGGGGTGGCGGCGATCGTCCTCACCACGTTCGACGACGACGCGCTGGTCGTCGGCGGCCTACGCGCGGGGGCGCGCGGCCACCTGCTCAAGGACGTCCCGCCGGAGGATCTGGTCCTGGCCGTCCACCAGGCGGCCCGGGGCGCCACCGTGCTCGGCGCCCCGGCCGTCCGGAGCCTGGTCACCGCGCTGGGCGACGCCGGACCCGCGACCGCCCGCCCGTCGGACGCCCCCGCGGCCCCGGAGTCACCGCTGTCCGCGCGGGAGGGGGAGGTGGCCCGCCTCGTCGGGACCGGCGCCACGAACCGGGAGATCGCGCGCGCCCTGTTCATCACCGAGGGCACGGCCAAGAACCACGTCACCGGCATCCTGCGCAAGCTCGGACTGCGCGACCGCACCGGCCTGGCCCTGTGGGTCAACGGGCGCGGCCGCTCCTGAGGCGGCGGCCCCTCGCGGAGCGTGGGCCGCGCGCCTCAGAGCACCGACACCGACGCCAGGACCGCGTCGACGACCGCGTCGCCGGTCTCCTCCTCGGTCGCGGCGACCGACTCGTTCACCACGGCGAACAGCATGGTGTAGGTCGGCGCCCCGGTGTCCACGACCAGCATGGAACCGTGGAGCGAGGGCGAGAAGCGCAGGTCGACCCGGGTGGTGTCGGGGCTCCCGGGCACGTCGTGGGGGCTGACGGCCTCCTCGTCCCACACGTCGGCGGTCCCGCTGACCGAACCGAAGAGGGACTGGTACAGGGTCGCGAGGTCGGCGCTGCCTCCCGTGACCGTCCCCCGGGCGGTGATCACGCTGGTGTAGGCGACGATCGTGCCGTCGGGCCGGGTCAGCGCGTGCGCGGTCTCGGCATCGGGGCCGTCCGCCGTCATGGACATGTCCGGGGGCAGGGACTCCAGGGGCTCCCACCCGGCGGGAACGCCGAAGGTGATGCCCGCCGCCGCCACCCGCGGTCCGCCCAGGTCCGCGCGGCCGGGGTCGGCGGTGCCCTCCGCCGCCTCGGCCTCGGCCCCGGGGTCGGCTCCGTCCACGACGGCCGGGGTCCCGTCCGCACGGCCCTCCCGCGCCGACTCCGCCGCCGACGCGGCGATGTCCGCACCGGCCCGGACGGCGCCGAAGACGAATCCGCCGCCGGCCGCCGCCAGGAGCACGACGACCGCTCCGCCGACGACGACCGCGGTCGGGACCCGGCGCCCGCGGCGGGCCCGCGGCGCTCCGGGCGACCGCCCGGGCGGTCGCTGGGCGCCCGGCGCAGGGCCCGGCACCACGGCGGGGTCCTGGGAGGCGTACGGGGACGGCGGTACGGATGGGGGCGGGGTCTGTCCATTCACCCGGACGAACCTATGCCATCGTCCCCGTGGCCGGTCCGCCGGGCCGGTTCCGGTCCGCGGACGCTCCGGTCGCCGGTCCGGTCAGCGCCCCCTCCCGGCGAACTCCTCGCTCGCGTCCGCGAGGATGTCGAGCACCGCGATGGGGTCCGGCAGCGGCACCGATCCGCCCTCGTCGTAGGGGGCCCGGATCCAGGTCACCCGGCCTCCGGACGGCAGTACCGACGGCGCGCCCAGGACGAAGCTGTCCCGGCAGTGCCACCGCAGGCCGGGGGTCGCCTCCACCGTCTCCGGAACGCAGTCCAGGTGGCACGACCACCACTCGTCCTCGTCCACCGGTGAGCGCGTCGCCACGAAGAACAGGTACCGCGAGGACTCCACCGCCGCGACGGGGCCCGCCGGAACACCCGCGTGGCTCATCCGCGCCAGCGCCATCACACCGGCCTCACGCGGCACGTCGAACACGTCGAAGACCCGACCGGTCGGCAGGATCACGTTCGCGTCGGGGGAGGCGGTCCACCACCGGCGGATGGTGTCGGTGTCGGTGCTCGCCTCCACGCCCCACGCCATGGTGACCGGATGCGCCGCGGGGTCAGGGCAGCCCATCCGGTCACACGTGCACGCCCGGTCCTCACCGGGTGCGGCCCCGCGCACGACCGGCCAGCCCAGCCGTGCGTAGCGGAGCGCGGACTCCATCATGTTCTCGGTCGTGTGCCGCCTTCTGCGTCGATACAGCACACCTGTCATGGAGCCCCCCGCTGGTCGGTCGTACGTGTCCGGACGCGGCCGGTGGCTGGTGGCCCGACGCCCGGTGGCCGCGACCGGAGGCGTGAGGGCCCGGTCCCTCACCGCAGCAGGCGTGCCGCCTCGGTCGCCCAGTACGTGAGGATCTGCTCGGCCCCCGCCCTGCGGTAGGAGGTGAGCGTCTCGACGATGACGCGCTCGCGGTCGAGCCATCCGCGCTCCGCCGCCGCCTCGATCATCGCGTATTCACCGCTGACCTGGTAGGCCGACACGGGTACCGGCGAAGACTCGGCGACCTTGGCGACGATGTCGAGGTAGGCCAGCCCCGGTTTGACCATCACCATGTCGGCGCCCTCGGCGACGTCCAGGGCGACCTCGCGCAGCGCCTCGCGCGCGTTGGCCGGGTCCTGCTGGTACCCGGAGCGGTCCCCGAACTGGGGCGCGCCCTCGGCCGCCTCCCGGAACGGCCCGTAGAAGGCGGACGCGTACTTGGCGGCGTAGGCGAGGATCGGCACCCCCGGGTGACCGGCGCCGTCGAGTCCCGCGCGGATCGCCGCGACCTGGCCGTCCATCATCCCGCTGGGCGCCACCACGGCGGCGCCCGCCTCGGCCTGGGCCGCCGCGATGGACGCGTACCGCTCCAGGGTGAGGTCGTTGTCCACCTGACCGTCGGTCATCAGCGGGCCGCAGTGGCCGTGCGAGGTGTACTCGCACAGGCACAGGTCGGCCATGACCACGATGTCGTCACCGACCTCGGACGCCAGGTCCCGCAGGGCCGCCTGCACGACGCCGTCCGGGTCGTCGGCGGCCGAACCGCGCTCGTCCTTCTCCCGGGGGATGCCGAACAGCATCAGCCCGCCGACGCCCGCCGCGGCCGCGTCGGCCGCCGCCTCGCGCAGGCTGTCCCGCGTGTGCTGCACCTGGCCGGGCATCGAGGAGATCGGCGCCGGCTCGGTCAGCCCCTCCTTGACGAACATCGGCAGGACGAGGTTCTCCGGAAGCACGCGGGTCTCCGCGACGAGGCGGCGCAGCGCGGAGCCCCGGCGCAGTCGGCGCGGCCGGACCGCGGGGAACGCGGCGTCGTGGCTGGAGGCGGTCATGTGGGATCTCCCCGGTGGTCGTCGGATGCGGGCGGCTCAGAGCTTGCGGCGGCGACCGCGGCGCTTCTGGCTCGGCTTCAGGACGGGCTTGCCCGCCTCGACCGCCTCACGCCGCTTGGCGGCACCGTACTCCGACAGCGCGTCCACGAGGGCCGAAACGGAGGGTTTGGCCGCGACGACGTCGACGCGCAGCCCGAACTCGACGGCGGTCTTCTCCGTCTCCGGGCCGATGACGGCGATGGCGGTCGTGTTGTGCGGCTTGCCCGCGATACCCACGAGGTTGCGCACCGTGGAGGAGGACGTGAACAGCACGGCGTCGAACCCGCCGCCCTTGATCGCCTCGCGGATCGGCGCGGGCGGCGGGGCGGCGCGCACGGTGCGGTAGGCGGTGACGTCGTCGACCTCCCACCCGAGGTCGCCGAGGCCCGCCGACAGGGTCTCGGTGGCGATGTCCGCGCGCGGCAGCAGGACCCGCTCGATGGGGTCGATCTCGGCGTCGTAGGGCGGCCACACCGACACGAGCCCAGCGCTGGACTGCACGTCGTCGGGCGGCAGCAGGTCGGGCTGGATCCCGAAGTCGCGCACGGCCGCGGCCGTGGCCTCCCCGACGGCGGCGACCTTCACCCCGGCGAAGGCGCGCGCGTCGAGCCCGTAGGACTCCAGCCGCTCGCGGATCGCCCGCACCGCGTTGACCGAGGTGAACGCCACCCACTGGTACCGGCCGGTGACCAGGCCCCGGACGGCGCGCTCCATCTGCTGCGGCGTACGCGGCGGCTCCACGGAGATCGTGGGGACCTCCTCGGGCACGGCGCCGTGGCCGCGCAACTGCTCGGACAGGGCGGCGGCCTGCTCCTTGGTGCGCGGCACGAGCACGCGCCAGCCGAACAGCGACTGGGTCTCGTACCACGACAGTTCGGACTGGCGGCCCACGGGCGCCCCGACGACCATCAGCGCGGGCACGGTCAGGTGGTGGCCCTTGGCGTCCTTGGCCCTGAGCTCGGCGACCAGGCGGTTGAGCGTCGAGGTGACCGTGGTCTGGCGGGTGGTGCCGCCCGCGCGCACGACCGCCACGGGCGTCGTCGGCGGGCGCCCGCCCGCGATGAGGGTCTTGCACAGCACGTCGATCCCGGGGCCCTGGTGTGCGGCGGTCTCCCCGGGGGGCGCGTCGGCGCCCAGGATCACCAGCGTGGCGTCGCTCGCGGCCGCCTCGTGCCAGTCGACCTCGGCGCCGCCGTGGTCGCGGGCGTTGAGGATCCGCGCCTCGGGGTTCCCGTCGTTCAGCAGCGGGATGCCCGCGAAGGTCGGCACGGAGGTGACGGTGGAGACCCCGGGGACCACGTCGACGTCGATCCCGGCCTGGTGGCAGGCGGCGACCAGTTCCCCGCCCCGGCAGCCGAAGAACGGGTCGCCGGAGTACAGGCGCACCACGCGCTGCCCCTCGCGGGCGCGCGTGACGGCGAGGGCGTTGACGTCGCCGCCGCACTCGTCCGCCTGGATCACGGACACGTCGTCGGAGCAGTGCGCGAGCAGCCCCTCGCGGAATCCGGCGAGCTCCTCCCGGGCCGGTTCGTTGAGGGTGATGACCACGTCGGCGCGGCGCAGCATGTCGGCGCCGCGCAGCGTCAGCAGATCGGCGCTGCCGGGGCCGGAACCGACCAGCGCCACGTGTCCGGACCGCGTTGCGGCGCGCGACTCCTCGGGCTGGGGGTTGGCGTTGGCGTTCACGTACTGGCTCCTCGTGTGTGGGTCGCCTGCTCCCGGGGTGCGGGGTTCCGGGGCGGTGGCGGTGCGGCGGGACCGGGCGTGCGGGCGGTCCGCCGGCTGGCTCCTACTGTGTCTCGTCCCTCTCGGTGAAGGCCGCGGCGACGATGCCGTCGGCGCCCTCGGCGATCATCTCCCGTGCCAGGTCCCGGCCGAGCCCGGTGGCGGCGGCCAGGTCCTCGGGTGAGTCGAGGTCGATCACGCGCTCCCGGCGCACGGCGGTGCCGCCGTCGGTGGCGACCACGGCGGCGCGCAGCCGGAGCCGGCCGTCCCGGTACTGGGCGTAGGCGCCGACCGGCGCGGCGCACCCCGCCTCCAGTTCGGCCAGCACGGTCCGCTCCGCGACGACCTCGGCGCGGGTGGGAGCGTGGTCCACGGCGGAGAGGTGCGCCAGGTCCCCGGCGGCGCGCCCGGCGGCGCACTCGACGGCGAGGGCGCCCTGCCCCGGCGCGGGCAGGATCTGCTCGGGGTCGAACACCTCGGTGACGTCGTCGAGGCGGCCGACCCGGCCGAGGCCGGCGTAGGCCAGGACCACGGCGTCGACCTCCCCGGAGGCGATCTTGCCCAGGCGGGTCTCGGCGTTGCCGCGGATGGGGACGAAGGTCAGGTCGGGGCGGAGCGCCGCGAGCTGGGCGGCGCGGCGCGGGGAGCCGGTGCCCACGCGAGCGCCCGGCGGCAGGTCGGCGAACTTGAGGCCGTCGCGGGCGCACAGGGCGTCGCGCGGGTCGTCGCGTTCGGGGATGGCCGCGAGCGTGAGGCCGTCCACCGGGGCCGTGGGCAGGTCCTTGAGCGAGTGGACGGCGAAGTCGATCGTCCCGGCCTCCAGTTCGTCGCGCAGGGCGTTGACGAACACGCCGGTGCCGCCGAGCTGGGTGAGCTGGGCCTTGGTGACGTCGCCGAAGCTGGTGATGAGCACCAGCTCGATCGCCTGCCCGGTGCGCTCGGTGATCGCGTCCGCGACCATCTGGGACTGGGTGGTCGCCATGGTGCTGCGACGGGTGCCGAGTTTGGCGGTGGTGCCGGTCATGCCTTCTCCTGCGCGGAGCGCTCCGCATGGGTCTGTGCCGCGGGGGCGGCGAGCGCCTCCGGGGTCTGGGGGTCGAGGTCGAACAGTTCTCTGAGGGCCGCCTCGTAGGACTCGCCGTCCGGCGCCTTGGCCAGTTCCTTGACCCGCACGGTGGGCCGGTGCAGGAGCTTGTCGGCGACCCGGCGCATGGCGCGGGTGATCTCCTCGCGCGCCTTGGGTCCGAGGTCGTCGGGCAGGCGGCCGTGCAGGCGGGTCAGCTCCGCCTCGACGACGTCCTGCGCCTGGGCGCGCAGGGCGACCACGGTCGGGGTGACCTGGTTGGCGCGGCGGACGGCGCCGAACTCGGCGACCTCCTCCTCCACGATCCCGCGGACGAGGGTGAGGGACCCGGAGCGGTCGGTGCCGCCGGTGCCGGTGGCGGCCGCCTGGCGCAGGTCCTCGATGTCGACCAGGCGCGCCCCGGGCAGGTCCCGCACGTGGGGGTCGATGTCGCGGGGCAGGGCGAGGTCGAGGAAGACCAGGGGTCTGTGGCGCCCCTCGGCGGCCGGGGCGACGGCGTCGGCGGCGAGCACGAGCCCCTGGGCGCCGGTGCAGGAGATGACCAGGTCGACGTCGGCGAGGGCGGCGGCGGCACGGTCGAAGGGCACCGCGTGGGCGTCGACGGTGTCGTAGGCCTCGGTGAGGCACTCGGCGAGTCGGGCCGCGCGCTCGTGGGTGCGGTTGGCGACCACCACACGGCTGGCGCCCTGGCGGGCGACGGTGTTGGCGGACAGGGCGCTCATGGAGCCCGCGCCGAGGACGAGAACACGGACACCGGACAGCGTCGCGGGGGCGGGCCGGGCGACCCCGGTGCCGGAGACCGCGGAGGGGGTGGAGTCGGCGGGGGCGGCGGGGGCACCGGACATGGGGCAGCCCGCCGGGGCGACGACGCCCTCGGCGGGGGTGGTGCGGTCGACGGTGACCTCGGCGGGCTCGGGGGCGGCGGGGGCGCCGAGGTGGCGCAGCGCCTCGCCGAGGCCGAAACTGACCATGTCCGCCCCGGCGTGGTCGAGGTGGGTCTCGGTGTGGGCGCGCTTGCCCACGCGCAGGGCGCGCTGGCCGAGGTCGTTGAGCACCCGGCCGACGGTGGCGTGCTCCTGGCCCTCCTTGAGGGCGTCGCGGACCTGGCCGAGGATCTGGCCCTCGCCGACGACCATGGAGTCCAGGCCGCAGGTGACGGAGAAGAGGTGCTGGACGGCGCGGTCCTCGTAGTGCACGTACAGGTGCTCGGAGAGCTCGCCCAGGGGGACACCGGTGTGCCAGGAGAGGAGTTCGGTGACGGTCGCGACGCCGCCGTGGAAGGTCGCGACGTCGGCGTAGACCTCCGTGCGGTTGCAGGTGGAGACCACCATGACCTCGTTCACGGAGTCGGAGCCGAGCATGTCGCCGACCGCCCTGGTTCGCGTCTCCCCGTTCAGTGCGACGCGTTCGAGCAGCGCCACCGGTGAACTCCGGTGGCTCAACCCCACGGCCAGGACACTCATCCGATCTCTCCCATGCGTCCTATGCGGGCCTACACAGCTTCTCTCCATACTCGGGTACGGCTCGCCAGCCCCGTGTGCGGCCCCTCCCGAGACGCGGCGCACGCTCGCTCGTCGCCGCTCATGCAGGCCTCACGGCCCCGGTGTCGGTCTCACGTCAGTTCCAGTCCCGCCGTCCGCGCGTCGCGGCCGTCGCCGTCGGCCCTGCGCTGCGCGTGGAAGGCCAGGATCTGGAGTTCGATGGACAAGTCGACCTTACGCACATCGACCCCGTCCGGCACATTGAGCACCACGGGCGCGAAGTTGAGGATGCTGGTCACCCCCGCCTCCACGAACCGGCTCGCCACACCCTGGGCGGACGCCGCCGGCGTCGCTATGACCCCGATGGACACGCCCTTGGAACGCACAACCTCCTCCAGGCTGTCAATATGCCGCACCTGGATGGACGCCACACTCCGCCCGACCACCCCGGGGTCGGCGTCGAGGAGGGCCGCGATACGGAACCCGCGCGAGCCGAAGCCCCCGTAGTTGGCCAGTGCGCGCCCCAGGTTGCCGATGCCGACGATGGCCACGGCCCAGTCCTGGGTGAGACCAAGCTCACGCGATATCTGGTACACGAGGTACTCGACCTCGTACCCCACGCCGCGCGTTCCGTAGGACCCGAGGTGGGACAGGTCCTTGCGGAGCTTGGCGGAGTTCACACCGGCGGCCGTGGCGAGCGCCTCGGAGGAGACGGTGAGGATCCCGCGTTCCTGGAGTGCCTGGAGTGCGCGGAGGTAGACCGGCAGCCTGGCGACGGTGGCTTCGGGGATTCCCCTCTCCCGGGGCCGGTGTGGACGACTGGTCACAGGCGGGCGCTCCTGAGCGGCTGTGGTGCGGACGGGGTGCGGGCCTTGATCGGCGCGCCGTGGGGGCCGGTGCGTCGTCCTTCCCCGACTGGTCTGTGCCCCACAGATTACGTGCTTGTGAAAGCGCGCACAAAGTGGGGTGCCCTGTGAGACCCGCTCCATAAGTTCCCACCCGCCGCGGCCCCGGACCCGCACAGAGGAACGGCGCACCGCGGCGCATTCCCCCGCGCGAGGTCAGGGGGCGAACAGTGGTACGGGCAGGCGGATTCCGCGTCGCGCGCGCCCTCCCCGGCCGCTTCGGGGAAGGCCGCCGCCGCACCGGGAACCGGTATGGCCGAGACGGGCATTCCGGACGTCCGGCGGGAATCCGATGGGAAGATTTGTTGCGCTTCATCCGCATTCTCCGGAAAAGTCGCATCCCTTCCCGCCGCGGAGTGGCGCGGCGGCCCCTCAGGCACGCAGCGCGGTGCGCAGACGGTTCTCCGACACCCGCCAGAAGTCGTGTCGGCGCCCGTCCACGAAGGTCACCGGGATCTTGTCCCAGTACTCCTCGCGCTCGGCCCCGCTCACCTCGTCGAGCCGTACCTCGGCCCGGGTCGCGCCGACGTCGGCGGCGACCCGCTCGACGACCGACCACGCCTCCTCGCACAGGTGGCATTCCGGCTTGCCGAGAACGACGACGCGCGCACGCCGCGCCCATTCCGGTGTTTCGTCCATGTCTCCTCCGTGTTCCGAACCGTTTTCGACGGGCTCACCCTCCGGCGAACGGCGGTAGGACCTCGATCACAGTGCCGTCCGTGACGGCGACCTCCCCGTGCGCCCGCCGACCGACCGGCCGTTCGTCGACCAGGAGCGACGAAGCCCCGAGAACACGCTGGAAGCGGTCGTCGGGGTGCAGCCGACACGCCGCCGCCAGGGCCTCCGCGAGCGTCCCCGCCTCGACGTGTTCCTCGGCCGTTCCGGCCGCTTCCTTGGCCGCGGCCCAGTACCTGATAGTGCACTTCGCCATCTGTTGATTATCCTTGGTGTTGCTCGGAGGCGACGTATTCGACAAATCTTCACCGGGGGCAAAGGCGCCTTCGATCGTCCGCATCACGCGGGTTTGACGAGAAGAGACGCATGAGCCATCTGCTGCTACTGACGAACTCGAACGAACCGTCCGACCACGTGCTGCCCGCTCTCGGACTCCTCCTGCACTCGGTGCGGGTGGCGCCCGCTGAGGCTGGCGCGCTCCTGGCCTCCGGTGGCAACGGGAGCTCCAGCGCTCCCGTCGACGCCATTCTGGTCGATGCGCGAACCGACCTGGCAGCCGCCCGGAACTTCTGCCGCCTGCTCGACACCACGGGGCTGGACTGCCCGCTGCTGGTCGTCCTGACCGAGGGCGGCGTCGCGGCGCTGACCCCGGACTGGCAGGTCGACGACTTCATCCTGACCAGCGCCGGACCCGCCGAGGTCGAGGCGCGGCTCCGTCTGGCCGTGGGCTCGGCCGACGCGGGCTCCGACGACCCGGACGAGATCCGCCGCGGTGACCTGGTGATCGACGAGGCGACCTACATCGCCCGGCTGCGGGGCCGCATCCTGGACCTGACCTTCAAGGAGTTCGAACTCCTGAAGTTCCTGGCACAGCACCCCGGCCGCGTGTTCACGCGGGCGCAGCTCCTCCAGGAGGTGTGGGGGTACGACTACTTCGGCGGCACCCGCACCATCGACGTCCACGTCCGGCGCCTGCGCGCCAAGCTCGGCTCGGAGTACGAGTCGCTCATCGGCACCGTGCGCAACGTGGGTTACCGCTTCGTCCCGGACCCGGTGGCCAAGGCCGCCCCGGGGCAGGGCGAGGGAGCCGAGTCGCTGCCCGCCGCCCGGACCCCGGAGAACAGCGGGGCGTAGCGGCGGCGGAGCGGCCGCGCGGGGAGCACGGTCGGCACGACCGGGACCGACGGGGTCCCGGTCGCCGTCCCGCGCGCCCCAGGTCCCGCTCCCCGGAACGGTCACCCCCCCGGGGGTCACCGTTCGGGCGCCGGCGGGGTGCTGCACGACGAGGTGAGCCGCGAGCGAGGTACGAGCGGCAGGCGAAGCCGAGAAGGAAGCACACCGCCTCCCAGGCGCCCGAACCCGGTCCGAAGCGCAGCGCAGGACCACAACAAACACAGCCCGGGCGCCGGCGGGGTGCTCATGGATGAGGGCTGCGCCGCAGGCGTCCGTTGAGGGTGGTGGCGGGCGACGGGCGGGCGAGGCGAGCCGCGTAGCGAGGTACGAGCGACAGGCGAAGCCGAGAAGGAAGCACACCGCCTCCCAGGCGCCCGAACACGGTCCGAAGCGCAGCGCAGGACCACAACAAACACAGCCCGGGCGCCGGCGGGGTGCTCATGGATGGGGGCCGCGCCGCAGGCGTCCGTTGAGGGCGGTGGCGGGCGACGGGCGGGCAGCACACCTGCCCCGAGGACGCCCGGACCCGGTCCCAAGCGCAGCGCAGGACCCAGGCAAGAACGGTCACCCGGAGTAACCACCCGTGTGAATTCGTGTGCTTGGGGCACTCGTCTTCCGGGCTCACACGCTCTAGGATTCGTGGAGTACCCCGAGCCGGGTGAGGGCTGGCGCGGTGCCACTCCCCGAGCCGGGTGCGTACCCTCGTCCCGGCGCGCCACGTAGGAGTGAATCGCACCGATGCCCACCCCCGCCGCGAGATCCCCGTTCACCGCGCATCCCCGACGCCTGGGCCTGGCGATCGGCACCACCTTCGTCGGATCCAGCCTGGTCGCCGTGGTGGCTCCGGCCTATGCCGAGCCCTCCCCCTCGGCGGAGCCCGGCACCGACACCCCCTCGGTCGCCGTCGCGTTCCACCACACCTCCAGCGAGGTGGAACTCGGGTCAACCGCCCCGGCCAACCCCGTGACCGCCGCCAACACGGGCGACCTCGCCGTCTGCCTGATCAGCCTGTCCGCCGGGGCCCCGGACTTCCGCGTCGACGGGTTCGAACCCCGGCGCCTGGAACCCGGCGACCGCGTCCCCGCGGGAGAGGTCAACGGCGCCCCCAGGGAATCGGTCGACGTCGTCGCCACCCTCACCTACGCCCTCCCCGACGAGCAGGGCGGCTGCACGGCCCCCGGCACACCCACCAGCGTCGTCACCGGGGCATGGTCGATCACCGTGCTCGACCCCCGGCCCACGGAGAGCCCCTCCCCGAGCCCGGACCCGACCGGGTCCCCGTCGCCCAGCCCCGACCCGACCGGGTCCCCCTCCCCGACTCCCTCACCCACTCCCAGCCCGAGCCCGACGCCGAGCCCGAGCCCCACGGAGAGACCCTCCCCGAGCCCCACGGAGCGGCCCTCGCCCACGGGCACCCCCAGCGAGGGGCTCGGCTCCGAACCGACCGACGACGAAAGCCCCGCCCCCACGGCCACCGACGACGGCCGGGAGGGGAACCCGGCCTCCACCCCCACCTCGCGGGACACGTCCCCGCCCCAGGCCCCCCGCCCCGGTGTGGGCTCTCCGCCCACCACCGGCGGCGACGTCCCCACCATCCCCGACGGTGCGGCGGACCTGCCCGACCTCTCCCCTGGCGGTGAGGACCTCGCCGACCTGCCGTTGGTCACCCCGTCCGACGACGACATGGGGGCGACCGAGGTGGCCGCCGACCACTCCGACCTGCGCCCGTCGATGGCACCGTCGATCCTGCTGGCCGCCATCCTCCTGGCCCTGCTGCTCGCCACCCCCCTGGCACCGGCCCGCCGCGTCCGGACCGGCTCCGGTTACCAGGGCAGGCGCCGCCGCTCCTGACCGGTCACGCCGGTCACGCCGGGCCGCTTCCACCGACCGCGCCCCCGCCGTCGTAGGCTTTCGATCATGAGTACCCCGCACGTCACCGACGACCTCGGCGCGGACCCGGCCGACCAGGTTCTGGCCCTCGCCGAGGCCGCCCGCCGCGAGGACGGCGTCGCCCCCCTGTCGGAACACACCATCCTGCGTGTCCGGCACGGCGCCCCCGCGGGCAGCAGCCGCTTCCACGTGGTCACCCGGGACGACCGGGTCGTGGGCTTCGCGTTCGTCGAACGCGTCGAGGGCGAACCCGACTCCGGTGAGCTCGTGGTGGACCCGGCCCACCGCGGCCGCGGCCACGGCACCGCGCTCCTGCGCTCGGTCCGCGACGACGCCGGGCCCGACGGGGTGCGCGTCTGGGCGCACGGCCGCACCCCCCAGGCGGTGTCGGTGGCCGAGGGGGACGGTTGGCGCGCCGTCCGTGAACTGCACAAGATGCGCATGCCGCTGCGCGACCTTCCCGCCGACGTCCCGGGCGGCCCCCGCACCGCACCGGAACTGCCCGAGGCCGCGCTCCGGCCCGAGGTCGCCGACCGGGTCCGGGTGCGCGCCTTCGTCGTGGGCCAGGACGAGGAGGCGTGGCTGCGCGCCAACGCCCGCGCCTTCGCCGACCACCCCGAGCAGGGCCAGCTCACCCTCGACGACCTGCTCCAGCGCGAGGTGGAGGACTGGTTCGACCCCCAGGGCTTCTTCCTCGCGACCGCCTCCGACGGTTCGGTCGCCGCGTTCCACTGGACCAAGACGCACGCCGACGGGGCCGGGCTCACCGACGGCGAACCGGTCGGCGAGGTCTACGTCGTGGGCGTGGACCCCGACTGGCAGGGGACGGGGCTGGGCCGCACGCTCACCCTGGCGGGCCTGCACCACCTGCGCGACGCCGGGCTGCCGTGGGTGCACCTGTACGTGGACGGTGACAACGAGGCCGCCGTACGGCTCTACGCCTCCCTCGGGTTCGAGGTGTGGGACACGGACGTGATGTACGCGCCGCCGTCGGAGGGTGACGGTCCCGTGTCCGTCTGACGTGCGTGGGGTGCGGGACATCACATTCACCACCCGAACCCCTTGGCGCCACGGGAGTGCGACGTGCCGTTCACCTCCCGTTCACCTTCTCTGGGACAACTGGTCACCTGCCACGCCTACCTTCGCACTCGGCGCGGAAGGGCCAAACCGCGCGTGGTGACCGTGACAACACGGCCACCGACCGGCTACCTCTGGGGCGTGGCGGACCGCATCGAAGCACCGCGGCCACCCGACCCGGATCCACGGCACCCGGAGCCGCCGCGCCACCCGCGCGGGCCGACCCGGCACGGCCCAGGTGACCAGCCCTGACACCCTTTCCGAACCGGAGCCAATCCATGACGACCACGGACGCGCCCCAGGCGGCACCACCGCCCGCGGGCAAGCGCCGGATCGGCGACGCCGTCTTCGCCGGGCTCGCCCGAGGCTCGGGCCTCCTCATCCTGCTGATCCTCGCCGGGGTCGCCGCCTTCCTGGTCATCCAGGCCTGGCCCTCGCTCGCCGCCAACACGGCGGGCTTCCTCACCACGCAGGAGTGGGACGCCAACGTCCGGGAGAGCCCCGCGTTCGGTGTCGCGGCACTGGCCTTCGGCACCGTCCTCGCGGCGGCCATCGCGCTGCTGCTGGCCACCCCGATCGCGGTCGGTATCGCGCTGTTCATCGTCTACTACGCGCCCCGCCGCCTCGCCTCCGTGCTCGGCTACCTGGTCGACCTGCTCGCCGCCATCCCCAGCGTGGTCTACGGCCTGTGGGGGATCGGGTTCCTCGCCCCGCAACTGGTCCCGGTCTTCCGCGGCCTGACGGAGTACCTGGGCTGGATCCCGCTGTTCGCCGGCCCCGCCTCCACCTCCGGTCGTACGATCCTCACCGCCTCCGTCGTCCTGGCGGTCATGATCCTGCCGATCATCACCGCGATGTCGCGCGACGTGTTCAGGCAGGTGCCGCAGGGGCACCGCGAGGCCGCGCTGGCCATGGGCGCCACCCGCTGGGAGATGATCCGACTGGCCGTGCTGCCCTTCGGCCGCTCCGGCGTCGTCGGCGGCTCGATGCTCGGCCTGGGCCGCGCCCTGGGCGAGACCATGGCCGTCGCGATGATCCTGTCGCCGTCGCTCGCGATCTCCTTCGACCTGCTCCAGAGCGGCAACCAGACCATCGCCGCCCACATCGCGCTCCAGTACCCGGAGGCCACCGGGTACGGCGTGTCCGCGCTGATCGCCGCCGGTCTGGTCCTGTTCGCGATCACCCTCGCCGTCAACATGGGCGCCCGCTACATCGTGGCGCGGGGCAGCAAGGAGTCCTGATGAGCACGACGACCACGCAGCCCCCCGGCCCCGGGACCGGCTCGACCGGGGACGCGCTCCGGCAGGCGTCCCTGCCCCGCTACTTCCCCGCCGCGCTGCTCGCCTCCTGTGCCGCCGTGGTGGCCGGGGTCCTCCTGGCCTTCTCCTCGTTCGGCGCCGTGCTGTGGGCGCTGCTGACCGCGGTGTCCTACGTGGTGATCACCGTGACCGCCGCCGCGCGCGTCGAGGGCGGCCGCAAGGCCACGGACCGGTTCGTCACGTCACTGGTGTACGGCTGCTTCCTGCTCGCGCTGGCGCCCCTGGTGTCGGTCCTGTGGACCGTGCTCCAGAACGGCTTCGCGCGCTTCGACGGGTACTTCCTGTCGGTGTCGATGAACGGCGTCCTGCCGAGCATGGACGCGGGCGGCGCCTACCACGCGATCGTCGGCACGCTGGCGATCACCGGGATGGCCACGCTGATCTCCGTGCCGATCGGCGTCATGACCGCCGTGTACCTGGTGGAGTACGCCGAGGGCCGGATCAAGCGGGTCATCACCTTCTTCGTGGACGTCATGACGGGCATCCCGTCGATCGTCGCCGGCCTGTTCGTCGTCGCCCTGTGGATGGTGCTGTTCGGCCCCGGCCGCACCAACGGAGCCGCCGGTGCGATCTCCCTGGCCGTGCTGATGATCCCCGTCGTGGTCCGCTCCAGCGAGGAGATGCTGCGCCTGGTCCCCCGCGACCTGCGCGAGGCCTCCTACGCGCTGGGCGTGCCCAAGTGGCGGACGATCACCAAGGTGGTCCTGCCCACCTCGGCCGCCGGTCTGACCACCGGGATCATGCTCGCCATCGCGCGCGTTATCGGGGAGACCGCGCCGCTGATCCTCACCGCGGGGTCCTCGGCCGTGTCGATCAACTGGAACCTGTTCGACGGCCAGATGATGAGCCTCCCGGTCTTCATCTACTCGCAGGTCCGCATGGGCGGTGCCGTCAACTACGAGCGGGCCTGGGCCGCGGCGCTGACGCTGATCCTGACGGTGATGCTGCTGTTCTTCCTGGCCCGGATGATCGGCCGCGCGTTCGCACCGAAGTCCTCCCGCTGACCCGTACCAACCGCCCCGCGCACCGCGCGTCGAGCTCACTCACGAGGAACATCCAGTGGCCAAACGAATCGACGTCTCCGGACTCCACGTCTACTACGGCGACTTCCTCGCCGTGGAGGACGTGTCCATGACCATCGAACCGCGGTCGGTGACGGCGTTCATCGGGTCGTCCGGCTGCGGCAAGTCCACCTTCCTGCGCACCCTCAACCGGATGCACGAGGTGACCCCGGGCGCGTACGCGCGGGGCAAGGTACTCCTGGACGACCTGGACGTCTACGGCCCCGACGTGGACCCGGTGCTGGTCCGCAGCGAGGTCGGCATGGTCTTCCAGAAGGCCAACCCGTTCCCGACGATGTCGATCTACGACAACGTCATCGCGGGCGCCAGGCTGAACAACAGGCGGATGAGCCGCTCCGAGGCGGACGACCTGGTGGAGGAGTCGCTGCGCGGCGCCAACCTGTGGGAGGAGGTCAAGGACCGGCTGAACAAGCCCGGTTCGGGCCTCTCCGGCGGCCAGCAGCAGCGCCTGTGCATCGCGCGCGCCACGGCGGTCAAGCCGTCCGTGCTGCTCATGGACGAGCCGTGCTCCGCGCTGGACCCGATCTCGACGCTGGCGATCGAGGACCTCATTCACAAGCTGAAGGAGGACTACACGATCGTGATCGTCACCCACAACATGCAGCAGGCGGCGCGCGTGTCCGACCGGACGGCGTTCTTCAACCTGGCCGGTCCGGGCAAGCCCGGCAAGCTCATCGAGATGGGCGAGACCAACCAGATGTTCACCCGGCCGGAGAAGAAGGAGACGGAGAACTACATCACCGGCCGGTTCGGGTAGACGGGCCCTCCCCGCTCCGGCGCGGCCGGTGGTCGGCGGGTGGCCCGGTTCGGGCGGGCGGAGCCTCCGCCCTCCCGCGGCCGGTGGTCGGCGGGTGGCCCGGTTCGGGTAGATTTCCCCTCTGACCTCGGACAAGGGAGAACCCGTGCCCACACCTTTGGTGATCGACACCGACACGGCGCAGGACGACTGCGTCGCCCTCCTCGTGGGGCTGCTCGACCCGGCCGCCGACCTGCGGGCGATCACCATGGTCGCGGGCAACGTCGGCTTCGACCAGCAGGTGCGCAACGCCTTCCTCACGCTCAACGTCGCCGGTCGGCTCGGCGAGGTGCCCGTGCACCTGGGCTGCCGGGCGCCGCTGACCCGCGCGTGGGTCAGCGCGGAGAACGTGCACGGCGACGGTTCCGGCGGTCTGCGCATGGACCAGTCCGGCCTGGAGCCGGAGTCCGAGCACGCCGTGGACGCCCTGGTCCGACTGGCCGCGCAGCACCCCGGTGAGCTGTCGATCGTGGCGATCGGTCCCCTGACCAACATCGCCATGGCCGCGGCCAAGGACCCCGACTTCGCCCGCAACGTCGGCTCGCTGTACGTGATGGGCGGGTCCAACAACGGGCGCGGCAACATCACCGCCGCCGCGGAGTTCAACTTCTACGTGGACCCCGAGGCGGCCAAGGCCGTGTTCGCGGCCGGGTTCGAGGTGACGGTCGTCCCCTGGGACCCGCTGACGCTGCGCCAGGCCGTCTTCGGGCAGGAGCGCCTGGACCGGATCGCCGCCCTCGGTACTCCGCTCTCCGGTTTCTTCACGGACGTGTGCGCGGCGACCCTGGACTTCGACCGCAGCGTGGGCATCGACGGCACCACGCACCCCGACTCCCTCACCGCCGCCGTGCTGCTCCACCCGGAGCTGGTCCGCGGCTCCGCGCGCTACCACGTGGACGTGGAGACGGCGGGCGAGCTGACCCGGGGCTACTCGGCCATGTCCTGGGGCGTGCACGGCCTGGCACCGAACGCCACGGTGGTGGAGGAGATCGACGCCGAGGGCTTCTACACCTATCTCAGCGGCGTGCTGGCCACCGGGACCACCCCGGCCCGGGAGATCACCCGCGCCGGGTGACCGGCACCCGGAGAACACCGGTCCCGGGGCGCCGCGTCGGCGCCCCGGGGGTCAGCCGTTCTTGACGACGATCGTCTCGACCGTGTTCGCCACGTGTTCGAACGCGTCCGCGGCGGTCTCCAGCTCCTCGATCACGTCCTTGAGCTTGAGCACCGTCAGCGCGTCGTACTCGCCGCTGAACAGCTTGGCGAGCAGCTTGCGGTAGATCCGGTCGGCCTGGTTCTCCAACTGGTTGATCTCGATCCAGTACCGGGTGAGGTCCTCCAGGGTCCGCAGCCGCGGCATCGCCTCCGCGGTCAGCTCGGCGGCGCGCTCCAGGACCTCGATCTGGTCGATGATCCCCTTGGGAAGCCGCTCCAGTCCGTAGAGTCCGATCAGGTCGACCGCGGCCTCCATCGAGTCCATGACGTCGTCCAGGTTCGAGGCGAGGCGGTAGATGTCCTCCCGGTGGATCGGCGGTGCCGAGCTCTTGTTGAGCCGCCGCATGATCGCGTGGGTGGCGTCGTCGCCGGCGTGCTCGCAGGCACGCATCTTCTCGCCGATGGCCTCCCGATCGGCCCCGTCACTCATCAGCTCCACCAGCAGGCGGGCCGCGATGACCAGGTTGTTCGCCGAGTCGGTGAACATCTCGTAGTAACTGTCATCACGCGGGCGCAAGCGCAGGCGCACGTCGTTCTCCCGATGGTGCGGTGGTCTTCCTTCGTGGATGGTAAGTGTGCTGGCCAGCCGGTTGGCGCGGCGGCCCCGCGTGATACGGGTCCGGAGTCCGGCGGCTGGGGAGGCGGCCGGGCCGGTTCACCCCTCGTTCACCTGTTCAGTGTCGGTGCGCGGAACTCCAACCTGCGGGCGTTCCATCGCATTCCTCCCAGTCTCAGTGACATCGGGACGGTTCGGGACGCTACCGTGTCACGCCCCTGCTGGCCAGCGGTGCGCTGAGACAGGAATCACCCAAGCGTGCGGAGACCGGGGTACAGAGGCACCGGAGTTCCCCGATGTCCACCATCGGTCCATACCCCGGACATGGCAAGTATCCCTGTGGTTCACCGATCCGATACCCCCCTGTGGCCCGCCCGCCCGTCACCCGCCACCGCCCCCGACCGGTGCCGCCGGCGCGATGCCTTCCCTAGGCTGCTGTCCATGCCTTCCGCTCTGACCGCGAGCGCCGTACGGCGGCTCCGCGCGGCCCTGGACGACCAACTCCGCGCCCTGGGGGACCCCCCCTTCACGGGATCCGACGAGGAGGCCGCCGCGGCCTGCGCCCGCGCCGTCCTGCGCGCCGACAGCCCCCAGCGCGCGGCGGTCAAGGCCGCCGTGCGCGCCACCCTGGCCGTGCTCGCCGACCGCGCCCCGGGCAACAGCCTGGAGGTGCGCGTCCCCCCGCACGGGGCCGTCCAGGCGGTCGAGGGCCCCCGGCACACGAGGGGCACCCCGCCCGGTGTCGTGGAGACCGACCCCCTCACCTGGCTGCGCCTCGCGACCGGCGGCACCGCCTGGGACGGGGCGGTCTCGGACCGCTCCGTGCAGGCCAGCGGCGCCCGGTCCGACCTCTCCCCGTGGCTCCCCCTGTGGTCCGACCATCCCCCGGGTGGCACCGGGCCGACGGGCAGGCACTAAGCTGTGGGTGTGTCGTACTCCGACGGCCGGCTCTCCATGGACCTCGATCCGCTCGAACGCGGCCCGCAGGACGCCTGCGGTGTCTTCGGGGTCTGGGCACCCGGCGAAGAAGTCAGCAAGCTCACCTACTTCGGTCTCTACGCTCTGCAGCACCGCGGACAGGAATCCGCGGGCATCGCGCTGAGCGACGGGGAGCGGATCGTCGTCTACAAGGACATGGGGCTCGTCTCCCAGGTCTTCAACGAGGCGACGCTCGAATCCCTGAACGGCCACCTCGCGATCGGCCACTGCCGCTACTCCACCACCGGCTCCCCGGTGTGGGAGAACGCACAGCCGACCTTCTACTCGGCGCGTGAGGGCGGCCTGGCGCTCGGTCACAACGGCAACCTCATCAACACGCCGGAGCTGTCGGCGATGCTGCCGGACTCCCGGCGGGGCGCCACGACGGACACCGAGGTGCTCACCAACCTGTTGGCCGACCACGCCAACAGCGACCCCGAGCGCACCATCGAGGACGCCGCGCTGTCCCTCCTGCCCAAGGTGCAGGGTGCCTTCTCCCTGGTCTTCATGGACGAGCACACCCTCTACGCGGCGCGCGACCCGCAGGGCATCCGCCCGTTCGTGCTCGGCCGCCTGGGCGAGTCGTCCAACGCCGGGGGCTGGGTCGTGGCGAGTGAGACCGCCGCCCTGGACATCGTCGGCGCCACCCTGGTCCGCGAGATCGAGCCCGGCGAGTTCCTGACCATCGACGAACGCGGGGTCCGATCCCGCCGCTTCGCGCCCGCCCGCCGCAAGGGCTGCCTGTTCGAGTACGTCTACCTCGCCCGCCCCGACACCACGATCGCCGGGCGCAACGTCAACTCCACCCGCGTGGAGGTGGGCCGACGCCTGGCCAAGGAGCACCCGGTCGACGCCGACCTGGTCATCCCGGTGCCCGAGTCCGGTACGCCCGCAGCCGTGGGCTACGCCGAGGCGAGCGGTATCCCCTTCGCCCAGGGCCTGGTGAAGAACTCCTACGTCGGGCGTACCTTCATCCAGCCCAGCCAGACCCTGCGCCAGCTCGGCATCCGCCTCAAGCTCAACCCGCTGCGCGAGGTCATCGAGGGCCGCCGCCTCGTGGTCGTGGACGACTCCATCGTCCGCGGCAACACCCAGCGCGCCCTGGTGCGGATGCTGCGCGACGCCGGCGCCGCCGAGGTGCACGTGCGCATCTCCAGCCCGCCCGTGCTGTGGCCGTGCTACTACGGTGTCGACTTCGCCACACGCGCCGAACTCATCGCCGCGAACCTGACGGTGGACGAGATCGCGGAGTCGGTCGGTGCCGACTCCCTGGCCTACGTCGACCTCGACGAGCTCGTCGCCGCCTCAGAGGTACCCAAGAACGAGCTGTGCCGCGCCTGCTTCGACGGTGTCTACCCGATCGAGGTCGCCGACGACGCGCGGGGCAAGTACCTGCTGGAGAAGTCCTGCGGGACGCCCGAGGGCACCGGCCTCGCCACGAACAACACCTGATCGGGGCACGGCGGACGGGGGGTTCGCCGTGCCCGGGTTCCGGCGTGCCCTGACGGGGTTCGCCGTGCCCGCACCACCACCGAACACAGCACGAGGAGGGCTACGTGGCCCGGCCAGACAGCAGCACAGGGGCGACGGGCGCGTACGCGGCCGCGGGCGTCGACATCGCCGCGGGTGAGCGCGCCGTCGACCTGATGAAGAGTCACGTGGCACGGACCCGCCGGCCCGAGCAGGTCACCGACGCGAGCGGCTTCGCGGGTCTGTTCCGCCTGGACACGGGCAGGTACGAGGACCCGGTCCTGGCGACCTCCACCGACGGCGTGGGCACCAAGGTGATGCTCGCCCAGCAGTTCGACAAGCACGACACCATCGGCATCGACCTGGTGGCCATGGTCGTCGACGACCTGGTGGTCAGCGGCGCCGAGCCCCTGTTCATGACCGACTACATCGCCTGCGGAGCGGTCGTCCCCGAGCGCATCGCCGAGATCGTCGGCGGTATCGCGGAGGGCTGCCACCAGGCCGGGTGCGCCCTGATCGGCGGGGAGACCGCCGAACACCCCGGTGCGATGGAGCCCGACGAGTACGACCTCGCCGGTGCCGGGACGGGTGTGGTCGAGGGTGCGGCCATCCTCGGCCCGGACCGGGTGCGCGAGGGCGACGCGGTCATCGCGATGGCCTCGTCCGGACCGCACTCCAACGGGTACTCGCTGGTCCGCGACATCGTGCACCGCGCCGGGCTCGACCTGCACGCGCGTGTCCCGGAGCTGGACGGCGTCCTGGGTGAGATCCTGCTCACCCCGACCCGGGTGTACGCCAAGGACTGCGTCGCGCTCACGGAGGCCGTCGAGGTGCACGCGTACTCGCACATCACCGGTGGCGGACTGGCCGCGAACCTGTCCCGGTCACTGCCCGACCACCTGGACGCGGAACTGGACCGCTCCACCTGGGCGCCCGCGCCCGTGTTCGGCTACCTGGCCGACAAGGGGGACGTGGCGCGGGACGACATGGAGGCCACGTTCAACATGGGCGTGGGCATGGTGGCGATCGTCGCGGCGCGGGACGCCGAACGCGCCCTCGGTGTCCTGGCCGAGCGCGACGTCCCGGCCTGGCGGCTGGGCGAGGTGACGGCCGGTTCCGGTCGGGCCCGCCTGGGCGGCGAGTACCGGAGCGCGTGAGACGGGGTTCACACCGGCTCCGAACATAGCCGGTGCGAACCACGAGCGTGGTTCGCACCGGCTATATCCACCTGTCCACCGTGGCCCCCGCCTGGGGGACCGCCGGGTGGCACAGGCCTGCGGTTGTTGTCCGAGCGACCTGCTGGACCCGGAAACGGCGACTACTACTTGTCGGAGTCCGAGTACTTGTCGGCAAGATCCGCGTAACGGTCGATCAGCTCGTCGTGAGGATCCGCGTAGTGGTCGTCCGGACCAGACGATCCGGAGGGAGACCCCTCGTCCTCAGCGACACCCAGCTCCGACCGCAGCCGATCAAGATCGGTCCCGCCGGTGCTGTACTTGAGCTTCCGGGCGACCTTCTGCTGCTTGGCCTTGGCTCGGCCGCGCCCCATTGGCTCGACCCCCTCAACGATTGGGTTCCGACGAACCCCAGATCACTTACTAACCCGCGGTAACGGGCTGACGGCCGTCAAACGCGACTGACGACCAGCGTCAGCGTACGTACACGTACAACCGTACCTGGTCGCACCCCACCCTGCCTACGCCACCCGGGTGTGACGGGTGTGGTCCGCGTCCGAACGGCGGTTCTGACGAGGACTTCCGCGGTGGGTGTCACCCACAGCGATGTGTGCCACGATGCGTTCGTGCTGCCCTACACCGCTTACCTACGGGTCTATCAGCCGATCGACGCGTTCTCTCCGCGTGACCGACGGTACTGGGAGGAGTACGCCGCCTCCCCCGACCGGCCCCGGCGGGTCGACGCGCTGGCCGCCGAGCACGCCGAGAGCCTGAACAGGCTCGTCACCACTCCCCCGGTGGTGGCCCCGGCCGAGGAGAGCCGGGACGCCTACCTGCGCCGGGTGGACGGGCGGCTGTACGTGTGCCCGTGGCAGACCCGGCTGCGTTCGTGGCGGGCGTTCACGGAGTTCACGAACTCGACCCCGCTCCTGGTGAGCGCGGCGTTCGTCCCCGAACACGAGGCGGACCGCGCCGAGGAGGGCTACCGGGAGTGGCGGGAGTCGGGCGCCGCGGCGCGTCCGGGCATCCTGTCGAGCAACTGGACGATCCCGGTGCCGTGGTTCGTGCCCTTCGAGGACGCGGAGCGGTGCCTGGTCCTGTCGACCGACACCACCCGCGCCCTGCTCTACCTGACGCGCGTGTCACAGGCCAGGCGGCGGCTGGAGCACACGGTGGCGGTGCTGCGCGAGCGGATCGGCGATCACGCGGTGTCGTCGTCGACGGAGCGGCTGGTGGACTGGCTGGCGCTGACCGCGCACCCGGACGCGCTGCTGGAGCTGGACTACGGGGGCCTGCCGCACCTGCTGGACGACGAGGCCCTGGGCGGGGACCGCTCGGTCGGGGAGGTCTCCGAGGCGGTGGAGGCCCTCTCCAGCGGCGACACGGAGCGCGTGATGAAGCTCCGCGGGCGGCTCCTCCGGCGCTGGAGGTCGGTGCGCGCCCTGCAGCACGCCAACTGAGGGTCACGGGTTGCCCAGCTTTTCGTGGACACCGACCCCCGGAATGTCGCGACCCCAGACCGTGACGCTCGCCACGCCACGCCGTACGGCAACCTGGTACGCCAGGTTTCTTCGCGAGCACGGACCGACTTTCCGCACGTGACAACGGTGCGAGCCCGGACGTCATCCCCGCACGGCACCAAGTCTGGTGAAACTGGGCATAACGCCCGTTAGGGATCAGCGTAGACTGTAGCCGTTCCATCACTGAACGCACTCTGAGTAACGACGAAACCCCTGCCACGCGGGAGATCCCCGCGATCCGCCCGTCGACCGGGGCGGACGGAGGACCGCTCCACTCCAGCGGCCGACGCCCGCCCGCCCAGCGGCTGACCAGGGCGTCAGCCCACCTCCCCCCAGCCCGAACCACTGTTTTCGGTCAGGACCACGTAGCAGTTCGGACGCTCCGGATCGAGAAAAACGAGGCCGGAGAACGAAGTTTTGACCGAATACGCCACATGCCACTAAACGTGTCGCTAGAATCACTTAGCGTGACGCGGCCACGGGCGGCTTTCTTGGCCTCCCACGTGCAAAGTTGCTTGGAGTGGTCGCGCTATCACCTCGGGTGATGCCAATATGGACCCAGTGGAAATATTGGACATCCGGGCCAAGCGCCAGGAATAAGGCTCAAGGATCGGCACACAGATCCAGGAGGAGAGGCCGTACACATGTCAACTCGCACGCCCGAGGCGGAGCCCCTGTTGACCCCCGCCGAGGTTGCCACCATGTTCCGCGTGGACCCCAAAACCGTGACACGCTGGGCCAAGGCGGGCAAGCTGACCTCGATCCGCACCTTGGGCGGACACCGCCGCTACCGCGAGACTGAGGTCCGCGCCCTGCTGGCCGGAATCCCCAACCAGCGTACGGAGTGATCTCCCCGGTCTGTGCCGATTCCGGGGGGAACGGTCGGACGGGCTCCGGCTACTGACACTGACACAGGCGACGGGCGGGTTTCCGGGGGACGGGCCCGCCCGTCCCCCACCACCGCCCGGCGGCCGCTGCACGGCGGCGCGGGACACCCTCGAACGACGCCCCCGGCGCGGATCCCACCCTCGCTCTCCCCCTCCCGCGCTCCCGGCCTTTTCGTTGACAGAACGTTCAATCAACAAAGGGGAGCCCGTGGGCACACGCGACGCACAGGCGGCCTGGCGGCGCGAACGCATCCTCGACGCGGCACTGGAGGTCTTCGCGGAGCACGGGATCGACGGAACGCCGATGAAGGAGCTGGGCAGGGCGGCCGGTGTCGCGCCCGGGCTCGTCTACCACTACTTCGAGGGCAAGGAGGCGGTCGTGACCGCCCTCCTCGCCGAACGCGGCTTCCTGCCCCGCCTGCGCGCCCTCCCGGCCCCCGGGAACCACCGACCCGCCGCCGAGGCCCTCGTCGAGGTCCTCACCCGCTTGCGCGAGGTCCTCTCCGACAACACCCCCCTCATGCGCCTGTTCTTCGCCGCCGCCCACTCCCGTCCGGCCGTGCGCGACGCGCTGCACGAGTTCACCGAGGTCGGTCGGGGGCTGCTGCGGGAGCGCCTGGAGGCCCGCGTCGAGGCGGGCGAACTCCGGCCGCACGACACCGCCGCCGTCGGCGCGGCCCTGTTCTCCGCCGTCGCCCTCGCCCACCACACCCGCGCACCGCTCGATGTCGGGGCCCTCGTGGACGCGGTGCTCACCGGGGTCGTCGCCCGGCCCGCCAGCGGGTATCCCCCAGACGAGGAGTGAGGGACATGCGTGAGCTGAGCACCCGGTGCTGTGTCGTCGGCGGCGGCCCGGCCGGGATGACCCTCGGCCTCCTGCTCGCCCGGCAGGGGGTGGACGTGGTCGTCCTGGAGAAGCACGCCGACTTCCTGCGCGACTTCCGCGGCGACACCATCCACCCCTCCACCCAGGAACTGATCCACCAGCTCGGCTGGGACGAGGAGTTCCACCGCCTCCCCCACGCGCGGCTGGAGCGGATCACGGTCGACCTCCAGGGGCGGCCGGTGACCTTCGCCGACTTCCGGCGGCTGCGCGTGCACCACCCCTACGTGGCGTTCATGCCCCAGTGGGACTTCCTCGACTTCCTCGCCGCGAAGGGCCGGGAACTGCCGTCCTTCCGGCTGCTGATGTCCACGGCGGGCACCGGGCTCGTGATGTCCGACGGCAGGGTCACCGGAGTGCGCGCCTCGGACGCGGACGGCGACCTGGAGATCTGCGCCGACCTCGTGGTCGCCGCCGACGGACGGCACTCGGCCCTGCGTGAGCAGGCCGGGCTCGCCTCCGTCACCTTCGCACCGCCGATGGACGTCCTGTGGCTGCGCGTCTCACGCGACCCCGCCGACTCCGTGCCCTTCTTCACCGCGAGCGGCCGCGGGCTCGTGTCCATCGACCGGGGCGACTACTGGCAGTTGGCGTACCTGATCCGCCCCGGCGGTTTCGCCGACGTGCGCCGCGAGGGGCTGACCGCCCTGCGGGAGGGGATCACCGAACTCGCGCCCGCCCTGGCGGACCGGGTGGAGGAGATCGCCGACTGGGACGACGTGCACCACCTCGCGGTCCGCGTCGACCGGCTGCGCCGCTGGCACCGGCCGGGGCTGCTGTGCATCGGCGACAGCGCGCACGCGATGTCCCCCGCCGGCGGGGTGGGGATCAACCTGGCGGTGCAGGACGCCGTCGCGACCGCCAACATCGCGGGCCCGAGGCTGGCGGCGGGCACGCTGGAGGAGGACGACCTCGCCCGGGTACAGGCGCGGCGGATGTGGCCGACCCGGGTCACCCAGACGCTCCAGATCGCGATCGGCCGCCGGCTGTTCCGCCCGGACGGGCACAAGGTGCTCAACGTGCCCCGCGGGAACGACGGAGCGCGCGTTCCCGCGTTCGTACGCCTCTTCCGGTGGTTCCCGGCCCTGAGCCGCGTGACGGGCCGCCTCGTCGGCATCGGCGTGCGACCGGAGCGCCTCGCCCCGGAGCGGGTCCGGGTGTGAGACGGGGCGGCCGCGGCGGTGCTCCGCCGCGGCCGCCCCGTGCTCCAGGCTCCCCGGTCAGTCCCCGATCCGGTCGTCCATCGCCGTGGTCCGTTTCCGGGCGAGGAAGGTCGCGGTCGTACCGCCGCCGACGGCGACCACCGCCGCGACCACGAGCGCGGCGAGCGAGCCGCCCGTCGTCGCCAGCCGTCGGTCCGAGGGGTCCTCGGTCCGGGTGGGCTCCGGGGAGGGGTTCGGGGTGGCGTCGGCCGTGGGGTCCGGGTCGGGGCTCGCCGTGGGGTCCCCGTCACCCGGGTCCGGGGAGGCGTCCGGGTCGTGGGCCGACCCCAGGACCCGCGCCTCCGCGAGGTCCACGACCAGGCGGCCGCCGTCCTCGCCGTCCTCGTCGCCGACCTGCACCCAGGCGGTCAGCCACGACCTGACGCCCCGGCCGTCCCAGCCCTCGTCCTCGTCCTCGAAGGTGCTCCGGTTGACCGAGATGCCGACGCTGACCCCGACCTCCTCGATCACCGCGCCGTCGGCGTCCAGGAAGGCGACGCTGTCGTCCACCACGTAACCGTTCTCGCTGTCCTCCACGTCCCGGAGGTCGACACCGGAGGCGGACAGCCGCCCGTACTCCAGGGACGCCTCCGTGCGGCCGTCGAAATCCGCGGAGGCGGTCGACACCACGTCGGAGAGGCTGAAGCCGACCGTGTCGGCCGAGCCGGACCGGGATGCGGAGTTGTTCTCGTCCAGGTACACCACACCGTCGCCGGCCGCCGAGGGGCTCGCGGACGGCTCCGAA
This sequence comes from Nocardiopsis sp. KDC1DS13DA1, assembly GCF_055632325.1. Classification (NCBI taxonomy): domain Bacteria; kingdom Bacillati; phylum Actinomycetota; class Actinomycetes; order Streptosporangiales; family Nocardiopsidaceae; genus Nocardiopsis; species Nocardiopsis sp. KDC1DS13DA1. The sequence continues at coordinate 94,274 of NZ_JBVMUY010000035.1, read as the reverse complement.
CCGGCGGAGGGGGACCCGGCCTCCGGCGACGTCCCGTCGCCGCTGCGCGCCCCGCTCGGGGGCCCGGAGGGGTCGTCCGAGGAACCCGCCGAGGGGTCGGCCGCCGTGGGTGTGGCCTCAGGGGCGGAGGGGGAGGCAGTGGCGTCCGGTTCCCCAGCGGTGTCGGAGTCCTCCTCCGTGTCGCCGCCGGGTGCGGCGGCCGTGCTCACCGGCGCCCATCCCTCAGGAGCCTCGACCAGCCCGAGGTCGACGAGGTCGGCCGCGCCGAGGCGGACGGTGGCCGACTCCAGGGTGGTCGTGGCGTGGGCTCCGTCGGAGTCGACCGACGCCTCCGCCGCACCGCTGACCGCCGCGTAGTCGGCGAGGGGCCCGAGCAGGACCCCCGCGGCGGCGGTGTCCTCGATGTCGTCGCCGAAGCTGGTGGCCGTCGCGTGCGCGGCGAGGAGGTCGCCGCCGGCCGCCCTCGCCTGGGCCGTGCCCCAGACGAGCGCGTCCGCTCCCGCGGGGGTGGCGAACACGGCGCCGAACACGCCCAACGCGGAGAACAGGGCACCGGCTCCGAGGAGTCGGCGAGCGGTCAACTTGGGGGGAGTCACCACGACACTCCTGTCGTCTCAGGGGGATGCCGGTCCCGACTCCCTCCCGGGGCCACCGCCGGTGCGGTGGTGGATGGGGGCCGGTCGGCCGGGGGGAGAAGGCGAGGGACGGGGGTCGGTTCGGTCGGAGGGCCGACTCGTCGTCCTCACTTCCTCAACGACCAGACAACGGTGGACGTCCACGGGAAGTTCCACACCGCCGACCGTACAACGCGCAAGGGCCCCGGGGGCGTCGCCCCGGGGCCCTCAGGCCCGGATCAGCCGATCCGGCGCCTCGTCGGCTCTCGTCGCTGCGATCAGCCCTCGCTGGACTCGTCGGCGGCGGTCGCGGTCTTCCTGCGGCGCGCGAAGAAGGCGGCCAGGCCACCACCGGCGGCGATCGCGGCACCCGCCGCGATCAGGCCGGCGACCGGCGAACCGGTCTGGGCGAGCGGCGCGGCCGTCTTGGGCTCGGGCGCGGACTCGGGGGCCTCGTCCTCACGGGCCGGCGGGTTCTTGTCGTCACCCTTGTCGCCCGAGTCGTCCTGGCCGTCGTCACCACCGTCGTTGCCGTCGTCGCCGCCGTCCTCGACGGTGGCCACGGCCGCGGTGGTGCTGCCCAGGAAGTAGGTGACCTGGAACTCCTCGACGTCGAACGACACGTAGAGGTCGGTGACGCCGTCGTTCCAGGTGACACCGTCGGACATGAACGAGTCCGTGTAGTGGTCGGCGGAGACCCAGGCGTTCCCGGTGGAGCTGCCCTGGTTGAGCGAGTAGGAGATGTCGCCGTTCCAGTTCTGCGTGGTGGTCACGCTCGCACCGGTGACGCTGACGTCGGCGATGATCCCGTCGCCCGCACTGGTCAGGGTGGAGTTGGACTCGTCCAGCTCGATGACCTCGTTGGCGGGCTCCTCGGAGGTCGCGGGCTCCGAAGCCGGGGCCTGCTCGGCCGCGGGCTCCTCGGCCGCGGGCTCCTCGACCTCAGCCTCCGTCGCGGGCTCCTCCGCGGCGGGCTCCTCGACCTCGGGCTCCGTCGTGGGCTCCTCGGTCGGCTGCTCATCCGCGTCGGAGGGCTCCTCGGAGGGCTCCTCGTCCGTGTCGGAGGGCTCCTCGGTCGGCTGCTCGTCCGCGTCGGAGGGCTCCTCGGAGGGCTTCTCCGTGGGCGGCTCCTCCTCGGGGATCTCGTCGAAGCACTCCTGGGTGAGCTGGACACGCGCGCTGTTGATCACGGTCGTGGCGGTCACACCGTTGGCGCCCACCGTCGCGGTGGTCTCGGTGTCGAGGGTGAAGCAGTCCTCGATCTGCCCGGAGAAGGAGTCGGAGACGCTCTGCGAGGTGGTGACGTCGGTCATCACCTCGGCGGCGCCGCCCGAGGCGGTGGCGTAGCCCCAGCCGTAGCTGGTGTCGGCGGCCGCGGGAACGGCGGTGGCGACGGTGAGCGCGCCGAGGGCGGCGAAGGTGGCGCCACCCTGGATGATACGGCGCGCCGCGAAACGGGCAGTGTTCTTCAAGTCAATCCTCTTCGGATCGGCCCAACCCGCACTGTCGGGTTGGCCTGGCCGCGCGCTCCGGCGCCCTGGGGGCAGAGGGAATCGGACCGCGAAACGGAACCAGGGGCTAATGGGGGACGGGAGGCGACCTGGACGGGCGCCTCCGCAGGAACAGGGGGTCGCGGCGGCTTCGACGTGCGCGGACACGAACCGCCCGGACGGGGACCACATCCCGTTCCTTCATCTTGAGCATACTTCGACCGAATAGCCCGATTCACCCGAAAAACCATTACAGAATGGTCACATCAAGCACTTTAACACCCTGGGTAACCATTCATGGCGTATTTTCGGATTCTTTGTGGAATGCGTAAACCTGGTGCCGTGACGCGCGTCCCAACAATGGGCGCGTCGCTCGTGAACCGCTCCGTTCCGGGCCTCCCGGACCCGCGGCCCGGCCTCCGCACCCCGCCGAACCGCTACGTTGTGGGGCATGCCCGTCTCCGCCTCGGCTGGGCCCGTCGGCCGACACCGCCTCGTGCTGTCCCTGACCGCCCTGGCCCTGCTCCTCGCCCCCGCCTGCTCCGCCTCCTCCGACGCCGCGTCGGGTGACGGCCCCACCGCCGCACCCCCGCTTCCCGCACCCGAGGACGGCGACGGCAACGGCGGCGGGAACGACGGCTCCGACCGCCCCGAGGACGCTTCGGCGGGGGGAGGCCCGTTGAGCAGCCGGGTGGTCGTCATCGACCCCGGCCACAACGGTGGCAACGCGGCGGCCCCCGACGAGATCAACACCCAGGTCCCGGCGGGCCCCGGGGAGAAGTCCTGCGACACGGTGGGGTCGGAGACCGCCGACGGCTACGCCGAGCACGAGTTCAACTGGGAGCTGTCCCTGCTCGTACGCGACCGGCTGGAGGCCGACGGCGCCACGGTCGTCCTCACCCGGGACGACAACGAGGGCGTCGGGCCCTGCATCGACGAGCGGGCGCGGATCGGCAACCAGGTCGACGCGGACGCCGCCGTGTCCATCCACGCCGACGGCGGACCGGAGTCCGGGCGCGGCTTCCACGTGATCGCGCCCGGCGAGGTCGCCGGCTTCACCGACGACATCGTGGAGCCGTCCCTCCTCCTGGCCCACGACCTGCGCCGCGAGTACCGGGACGGCACCGGCATGCCCTACGCCGACTACCTCGCCGACGAGGGTCTGGACGAGCGGACGGACCTCGGCGGCCTGAACATGTCCGACGTTCCCAAGGTCTTCCTGGAGGCCGGAAACCTGCGCAACCCCGAGGACGCCGACCTCCTCGCCGACCCCGGGTGGCGGGAGGCCGCGGCGGACGCGATCGCCCGCGGAGTGGCCATGTACCTCCTGCGGAGCTGACCGGCCGGGGCACCCCTCCGGCCGACGGCGTCCGCTACCGGCCACGCGCGCGGAGCGGCCTGGTGAACGGGACGGGCCTGTCGCCATAATGCGGGGATGAGCTCCCTCGCACCCCTGCCCTATCCCGCACCGCCGTTCGACGTCGTCCTGCGCGGCTACGACCAGCGCACGGTCGACGCGCTCGTCAGACGGGCGTACGCGACGCTCTCCGACGGAGCCTTCCCCGCGGGCACCTTCTCCCCCCACTACGTCCTCGGAGCGGACGGCGTCACCCCGATCACCGCCGAGGAGCTGCGCGACGCGCGGATCGACGTCGTCCTGCGCGGCTTCGACCGCGCGCAGGTGGACGACCTCCTGCGCTCCCTGGTGGACCACCTCGCCGAGGCCGAATCACTCAATGCCCGGGGATGACCCTCCTGAGAACCTCCTGAACTGCACAATGGGGACCATGCCTCTGACACCGGCGGACATCCGCAACAAGAAGTTCCACACGGTGCGTCTGCGCCCGGGGTACCACGAGGAGGACGTCGACGACCTGCTCGACCGGATCGAGGCCACCCTGGTGGCCCTGGAGGGCGGGCCCCGGACCGCACCCCTGCTGACCGCGGACGACGTGCGCAACTCGCAGTTCCGGACCACCCGGCTGAGCCCCGGGTACCGGGAGGACGAGGTGGACGACTTCCTCGACGTCGTCGCCGCGGACCTGGCCGGACGCGGGCTCGGCGGTCCCGGCGGCCACGGGGGGCCGCCTCCGCTGCCGACCCACCCCTCCCCCGGCACGGCGCACGACCGCGGCGGGCACGAACCGGCCGCCCCGTACGGGGACCGGCATGAGCACCGGCCACGGCTCACCGCCGCCCACATCAGGGAACAGCAGTTCGCCACGACCCGCCTGACCACCGGCTACAACGAGCAGGAGGTCGACGACTTCCTGGACCGGGCCGAGTTCACGATGGACGTCCTCCAGCAGGGCCGCCCGGACCGGGCCACGCTCACGTCCACGGAGGTCGAACGGGTGCAGTTCGCCACGACCCGCGCCCGCCCGGGGTACGACCCGGCGCAGGTGGACCGGTTCCTGGACGTCCTCGCCGAGGAGCTCAGGCAGTACGAGGGACGCTGAGACGCCGTCCGTGACCGGACACGCCGTCCCCGGGCAACCCCATACCCAGGGCAGCGAAAAGTAATATTCCGTTACAGGGAGTAGCGAGCTTCCGCTGTACACGGATCCGCGGCCCGAGGGGAGGCGGGATGCCACACGCGACACCCCCGGGCGGGGCGCCCGCCCGCGCGCACCACGGGGCACCGTACTGCTCACCGACGGTGGCCCCGGGGTTCGCGCACGCGTGCGCGGGCGGCGTCCGGTCGGCCGGTGCGTGCGGACACGGAGCCGGGGAGCCGGACGAGGAGCTCGTCCCGGCCAGGGCGCACCCGTGGGAGGCCCCGCTGCTGGCGGTGTGCGTCCTGGTGGGGGCGGCGCTGAGCGCGGCCGCCGTCCACACCCTGTGGACGGTGACGGGCACGTGGACCTGGGCGGCTCTCGCGGCGGTCGCGGTACCCGCCGCCTGCTGGACGGCGCGGGGCCTGCGGTACGCCCGCGAACGCGCCGAGTCGGTCAAGATCTCACCGACGCAGTTCCCCGAGGCCTACCGGTCGGTGGTGACGCTGTCCTCCGCGATGGGGCTGGCCCGGACCCCGGAGGCCTACGTCCGGCCCGTGCGCGGCGGCGTCGGCGCCGACGCCGCCGCGCACGGACTGCGGCGGTACCTCGTCCTGCCGATGGAGCTGTTCGGCCCGGACGGACGTCCGCGCGATCCGGACGTGCTGGCGTTCCTCGCGGCGCACCAGATCGGGCACCTGGCCGCCGGGCACACGTCGTTCTGGCGGAGGGTGGCGACGCTGGCCGCGGACCTCGTGCCGGGCCTGGGCGCGGCCCTGGCCCGGACCATGGAGTACACCGCCGACAACCACGCGTACACGCACCACCCGGAGGGCGCGCACGCCGTCCGGCTCTCCGCCGCGGGGCCCGACCTGTACCCGCGGGTGAACATGGGCGAGATGGCGGACCGGGCGCGGACGGACCGCGGGGGGTCGCTGCTGCTGTACCACCTGTTGACCCGGCGCCCGAGCAACACCCGGCGGATGGCGGCGCTGCGTGACCGGCGGAGGCGCGGCCGGGTGTTCCTGTGACCCCCGCCCCGGCCGGGGCGGGGGTGTGCGGACCGCGTCCCCGCGGCGGCGTGACGGAGTCCGGCACCGACGGGTTCAGCCTCGGAGGACTTGACGCATTCGAACGCATGTTCGATAAACTGTACGCGTGAGTCTTCTGAACGAACAGATCGACGTCCGCTCCACCAGCGGTGGGCACCCCGCCAGGTTCACCTGGCGCGGCCACACCTTCCGGGTGCGCAGGATCATCGGCGACTGGCCCGCGCGGGCGGAGCGGCCCGGCATCCCCGCCACGCAGACCCACCTGCTGCGGGTCTCGGCGGAGTCGGAGTCCGGTGAGCCCAACATCATCGACATCACCCGCGACGTGTCCTCCGACCACTGGACGATGCGCCGCAGGTGGCACTAGGGCGGAGTTCTCGGGTCCTTGGCCGCGCTTCGGACCGTGTCCGGGCGCCCCGAACAACACCCGCCCGGGAGGTGACCGTTCCAAGAAGCACGGCCCGGGCCCGAACGTGTGACCGCCCTTCCCGCCGTCCGGGGGAAGGGCGGTCACACGTTCGGGGAGCGGGGCACCACGGGTGGGGACCACCGGGGCAGGCCCGGGAGGTCCCCGCCCGGGCGCTCACGCGGTTCCGGCACGGGAGCGGTCAGGGGACCAGCGGTCGGACCTCCTCAGCGGCGAACCGCACGAAGCCCTCGGGGGCCGGTTCGTCGGCGGTCGGTTGGAGGACCACCGTGTCGGCCCCGGCCTCCGCGCGGCGCCGGACGGCCTCCGCCACGGCATGCGCGTCCCCGGCCACCGCGATGTCCGGCACCGAGGCGACCCCCTCCCGTTCCAGCTCCGCGGCCAACCGCTCGGCCGCGCCCGGCCCGGTCGCCGCGAGCAGGTAGGACACCACCGGGTGGTCAACGGTCCGTCCCGCCTGCGCACGGCCCTCGTCGATGAGCCGGCGGGCCCGCCGCACACCGTCGGTCCCCACCCCCGCGTCGAGGACGGTCCCGTCCGCGGCCCGCCCCGTCAGTCGGAGCGTGCGCGGCCCGCGCGCACCGGCCAGCAGCCGGGGCGGGGTCGGCGGCGGCCAGTCCAGGGCGACGTCGTCGAGGCGGACGTAGCGGCCCTCCGTCGTGACGCGCTCGCCCCGCAGCAGTGCCCGCAGCGCCGTGAGGTGCTCCTCCAGCAGGGTCAGCGGCGAGTCCGCCCTCGCGCCGACCTGCGCCATCCAGCCCTGGACGCCGTGTCCGACGGCCAGGTGGACCCGGTCCGGGAACAGGCGGTACAGGGTGGCCGCCTCCATCGCGGTCAGCGCCACGTTGCGCAGCGGCACGGGGAGCAGGCCGACGCCGATCCGCAGGCGTTCGGTCCAGGCCAGCGCGGCTGCCGCCGTGGCGACGCCGCTCTCCAGGAAGCAGTCCTCCCACAGCCAGAGTTCGTCCAGTCCGGCCTCGTCCGCGGCTCGGACCACGGGGCGCAGGCGCTCGGGGGGCAGTTGGGGACGGAAGACAGCACCGAGTGTGGTCATGGGAGCGTTCCTACCGCCCCGGCGTCCGACCGCGCAACGGGGTTACCGCCCCCGCGCACCGGTCGGGTCGAGGTGGAAGTGGGGCTCGGCCCGGTCCTCGCGGGCCCAGGCGATGCGGTCCAGGATGCGCTGGGGCATCTCCGGCAGGTCGGCCAGCGGGAACCACCGCACGTCCGACGACTCGTCCCCGGAGGCGTCCGGTTCCCCGCCGACGTAGCGGCAGCGGAAGGCGATGTCGAGCATCTGCACGACGTCGCCGTTGGGGTAGGTGTAGGGCTCCTGGGCGACGACGCTGGTCATCCGCTCGACCCCGACCGTCAGCCCCGTCTCCTCCCACACCTCGCGGACGGCGGTCACGGCGGGCTGTTCGCCCGGTTCGAGGATGCCGCCGGGCGTGCACCAGCGGCCGTCGTCGAGACGCTGGTGCAGGAGCACGTGGCCGTCGAGGAGCACCACCGCCGTCACCCCGGTGAGCGGCAGGAGTCCGTGGCCGACGTGGCGGCGCAGTTCCAGGATGAAGTCCGGGACGGGCATGCTCGGCAGCCTATCGGTGACGGGGCGTGAACGCGGGAGCCGCGGCCGGGTGTCAGCGGGACCGCGCCGCGCGGAGTTCGGCGTACTCGTGGGCGAGGACCGACATGAGGACGGCGTCGTGCCACTCGCCGTCCCAGTACAGGTGGTCGCGCCAGACGCCCTCGCGGACGAAACCGGAGCGGGCGTAGGACCTCAGGGCGTTGGTGTTGAAGTCGAACACCTGGAGGGCCACCCGGTGCAGGCCCGCCACGGTGAAGGCGTACTCCAGGACGAGGTCGGTGGCCTCGGTGCCGTAGCCGTTGCCGGTGAGGGTCATGTCGTTGAGGGCGATGCGGTAGTCCACGCCGCCGTTGTCGGCGTCGAGGTCGATGAGTGCGCAGTCGCCGACGCAGCGGTCGTCCTCGTTGCGCAGGATCACCCAGTCGGCGCGGTCGACCTGGGACGGGCGCGAACGGGCCCAGTCGCGGACCTGCCGCTCGGTGAACGTGGCGTGGGTGCCGGTCAGACGGCGCACGTCGGGGTCCGGGTCGGTGAGGACCGGGACGAGGTGTTCGCCCGTCCGCTCGTCGAGGGGTTCGAGCCTGATCCGCTCCCCGATGAGGGCGGGCTGGTCGCGGAAGACGTCGGAGGGCACCATGCCCGGGATCCAACCACGTGAACGGGGTCCGGACCAACCGGTTTTCCTCCGGTGCCGCGCCACCGGAGAAGGGTTTCCCGACGCGGCGGGACCGCTCTGGATGCGCCGGAGCGGACTCGGTTAACGTACCGGTGGCACGCGGGCGGCGCCGAACGGTTCCGCGGCCGCGAGGCCCGGCCGAAGACGTTCCCACAGCCACAAGGAGTACCCATGCTCGTCGCGTTCTCAGTGAGCCCCCTGGGTGAGGGGGAGTCCGTGGCGGAGGCCGTCGCCAGGGCGGTGAGGGTCGTCCGCGACAGCGGTCTCCCCAACCGCACCGACGCGATGTTCACCACCGTGGAGGGCGAGTGGGACGAGGTAATGGACGTCGTCAGGCGGGCGGTGGAGGCGGCCGGTGAGGGCGCCGCCCGGACCTCGCTCGTACTCAAGGCGGACATCCGGCCGGGCGTGGAGGGAGCGCTCGACGGGAAGGTGGCGGCCGTCGAGGAGCACCTCCGCGACATGTGACCGGGGCGGGCGGTCCGCGCAGTGCGGTCGGGGTCGGCCCGGCGTGGTGGTGCACCTCGGTGCCCACCACCCGGGCGGCGCTCACCTCCCCCGGGGCGGCCGGGGCAGGAAGGCGCTGGTCCGGTCGGCGTACTCGGCCCAGCCGGGCCGGTCGGACATGTACTCGTCCAGCAGCCGCTGCCCCGACCCCCGGGTGAGCAGGTAGGTCATCACCGCCAGGGAGGGCAGCGTCAGCAGCACCCACCAGGACCCGCAGGCGACCAGGAACAGCCCCCACCACACGCAGGCGTCCCCGAAGTAGTTGGGGTGGCGGGTCCACGCCCACAGGCCCCGGTCCATGATCCGCCCCCGGTTGGCGGGATCGGCCTTGAACCGGCGCAGCTGGGCGTCGCCGACCGCCTCGAAGGCGAACCCGAACAGCCACAGGGCCACCCCCGCGAACGCGACCGGGCCGAGCTGCGGCGACACGTGCGCGGAGACCTGGACCGGCAGGGAGATCAGCCAGATCAGGCCGCCCTGGAGGAGGTAGACCATGCGCAGGGCGTAGGCGTCGCGGCTGCCGGGCGCGCGGGACAGGAGACGGTCGTAGCGGGGGTCCTCCCCGTGGCCGAGGGCGCGCGTACCGATGTGGAGCGCGAGCCGGACGCCCCACACCGCCGTGAGGGCGAACAGCAGCCAGGCGCGGGCGGGGTCGGCGGTCGCCAGCAGGGCGCTGAGCCCCGCGACCACGACGAAGCCGATCCCCCAGGCCACGTCGATGACGCTGTGCCGCCCCACCCTCCTGCCGATGACGAAGGTGACCAGGACCAGGGCCAGCAGGGCGGCCGCGGTGGCGGCCAGGTTCACACCGAGCGCGGTCACGGCGGTCACGCCCTCCGTTCCATGACGAACTGCTCGACGTCGATCATCCCCGCCCGGAAGCCCGCCTCGCAGTAGGAGAGGTAGAAGGTCCACATGCGGTGGAAGACGTCGTCGAAGCCGAGTGCGGCGACCCGGTCGGCCGCGCCCTCGAAGGCCTCGCGCCACAGGAGGAGCGTGTCGGCGTAGTCGGCGCCGAACGCCGTCCGGTCGACGATCTCCAGTTCGGTGCGCTCCCGCAGTTCGCGTTCGATCACCGTCGCCGAGGGGATCAGCCCGCCCGGGAAGACGTACTTGTGCATCCAGGTGTAGGACCCGCGTGAGGCGCGCATCATGGCGTGCCCCATGGTGATGCTCTGGAGGCCGACCCGCCCGCCGGGGCGGGTCAGGCGGCCGAGCGCGGTGAAGTAGACGGGCCAGTAGAGGTCGCCGACGGCCTCGATCATCTCCACGCTGACCACCGCGTCGTAGGCGCCGGTGACGTCCCGGTAGTCGCACAGCTCGATGGTGACCAGGTCGGACAGGCCCGCGGCGGCGACGCGTTCGCGGGCCAGGTCGCGCTGCTCGGCCGAGAGCGTGACCGAGGTGACGCGCGCCCCGCGGCGGGCCGCGCGCAGGGCGAGTTCGCCCCAGCCGGTGCCGATCTCCAGGAGTTCGGTGCCCGACGTGACCCCGGCGCCGTCGAGGAGGCGGTCGATCTTGCGCCCCTGGGCCCCGGCGAGCGTGGCGCGGGTGCGCGGCTCGCCGGGGGCGAACAGGGCGCTGGAGTAGGTCATGGTCGGGTCGAGGAAGGTGGCGAACAGGTCGTTCGACAGGTCGTAGTGGTGGCTGACGTGCCGCTTGGCGCCGCTGCGCGTGTTGCGCTCGGAGGCGGGCCGCCGGGGGAGGGTGACGTGCCGGAGCGGCTGGAGGGGGCGCGGGACGAGGTCCTCGTAGACGTTGGCGAGCGCGGTGAGCAGCCCGACCAGGTCGGGGGAGTCCCACTCGCCCGCCATGTAGGACTCGCCGAGGCCGATCAGACCGCCGGTGGCCAGCCTGCGGTGGAAGGCGTCCGGGTCGTGCAGGAGGAGGACGGGGGCCTGGCCGGTACCGGTGGGCTCGCCGTCGCCGACGTGCACGTGGACGCCGAACCGCTCGGCCACCCGCCGGGTGAGCAGCCGGGCCAGGCGGGAGCGGACCCCGGCGGCGGGAACCCTCGCCACGTCGGGCCAGCGCCGGGTGTCCACGGTGGGGGTCGTCGGTGTGCTGATCGTGTTCATCGTGTGTGTCCTGCCTGCTCGTGGGATGCGTGGTCGTCGGACACGCGGGACTCGTGGGGCTGGACCGGGAGGCCTCGGAGGTAGAGGCCGATCCCCTGGATCCTGATCCGCAGCGCGTCGGCCAGGGGGGCGACGGGGTGGCGCAGGGCCAGCCGCGCCAGCGTCGCGGCGTTCGCGGGCCGGTGCGTGCCGTGCACGGAGGCGGTGAAGGGGGGCCGCCCCTCGCGGTGCAGGGCGACGGTGAGCGCGAGCCGCTCCCCCGGAGGCGGGAGGCTGAGGCGGTAGTGGCCCTCGACCCGGTTGAAGGGGGACACGTGGAAGACCTTGTCCACCTCCGCGCGCCCCCGCGGGTCGGTCTCCAGGAGGTAGCGGTGGCGGCCTCCGTAGGTGTTGTGCACCTCGGCGACCACGCACCGGAGGGAGCCGTCGCGGTCGTGGCACCAGTGGACCGTGAGCGGGTTGAAGACGTGGCCGAGCACCCGCGCGTGGGCGAGCATCAGGATCCGGCCGCCGTCCAGGTCGACACCGTGGTCGGCGAGGAACGCGTCGAGGTCGGCGCGCAGGGTCGGCGCCGTGCCGGTGCCGTGGTCGGCGGCGCGGAAGTCGCACCACAGCCGCAGGGGCCAGGGGGGACGCGGGACGTCGTCGAGGTCGACGAGCCAGTAGTAGGTGCCGTACGCGAAGGCGTTGCGCACCGGTTCGGCGCGTACGTGGCGGACGGTGGCCTCGTACAGCCCCGGGACCGGGACCGTGCTCACCAACGCACCCCCAGGCTCGCGGCGGCCACGACGCCCGACCGGCACCCGTCCTCGTGGAAACCCCAGCCGTGGTGGGCGCCCGCGAAGGCCACGAGGCCGTCGTTCAGCTCGCCCAGCCGGCGCTGCGCGGCGACGGACTCCGGGGTGTAGACGGGGTGGGCGTAGTCCATCTCGGCGATGACCGCGTCCGGCTTGACCGACCCCTCGTCGTTGAGCGTGACGACGTACTGCTCCTCGGCGCCCAGGCGCTGGAGCCGGTTCATGTGGTAGCTGACCCGCACCGGGTCGCCGTCGGGGTCGCACGAGGCCAGGCGGTGGTTCCAGCTCGACCACGTGCCGTCGTCACGCGGGAGCACGGAGGTGTCGGTGTGCAGCAGGGTGCGGTTGCGGGAGTAGCGGAAGGCGCCGAGGACCTCGCGCTCGGTGGAGGTGGGCGCCTCCAGCAGTTCCAGGGCCTGGTCGGCGTGGGTGGCCACGACCGCCGCGTCGTAGTGCTCCTCCTGGTCGTTCACCCGCAGCCGGACCCCCGAGCGGGTCCGCGCCAGTGCGGTGACCCGCGCTCCGGTGCGGACGCTGTCCAGGTTCTCGGCCACCCGCTGCACGTAGACGCCCGAGCCCCCCGTGACCGTGCGCCACTCGGGCGAGCCCCACACGCTGAGCATCCCGTGGTTGGCGAGGAAGGCGAAGAGGTAGCGGGCCGGGTAGTCCAGCGCGGTGCCCGACGGGCACGACCAGACCGCCGACACCAGCGGCAGCAGGAAGTGGGCGACGAAGTAGGGGCGGAAGCGGTGGGCGCGGACGAAGTCGCCGAGGGTGGGCTCCCGGAGACCGGCGTGGTGCCGTACGCGCAGGACGCGCCGGGCGGCGCGGTGGAAGCGGGGGATCTCGGTGAGCATGTGCGCGAAGGCGGGGCCGCGCCCGGACCGGCCGGGCAGCAGGGCGAGCGGTCCGCGCGCGCCCGCGTACTCCAAACCGCAGCCCTCGCAGCTGACCGACATGCTCATCTCGGTGGGCTGGGTGGCCACGCCGAGTTCGTCGAACAGCCGCAGCAGCCGGGGGTAGGTGCGGCGGTTGTGCACGATGAAGCCGCTGTCGACCCGGGTTCCGGGGCCGGACCCGACCTGGTGGGTGTGCGCGTGTCCGCCCAGGCGGTCGTCCGCCTCCAGCAGAGTGACCCGGAACTCGTCGCGCAGTACGTGCGCCGCCGTGAGCCCGGCGACGCCCGCTCCGATGACCGCGACCCGCCTGCGCTCGGATGTGTTCTGGCCGGTGACCATGCGTCCTCTCCGCTCGTCCTCTCGTGGGGCGTGGGGTATTCGGAGCGAACGCCGGGGCCGGATTGCCCGCCAACTGATCACGGAAGGATCACAACGTGGGGGTGTCGGCGTGGGGGGCTATCTTTCCGGCATGGACGCACTGGAGTTTCCCCCGATGCTGGCCGACCTCGTGCGGGCCACCGGCCGCCTGGTGGCCGACCTCGAACTGTTCGAGCGGTTCGAGCACCCGGACCAGACCACGCTGTGGTTCCGCGCGTGGACCGGCGACGAGGAGGCCGACGGGGGTGAGTTCCGCCTGTTCGCCATGGAGGGCGGGGGAGGGTTCGTCGGTCTGTGGTCGGTGCGGGAGGGGCGGCCCCCGACCGAGCAGCCGGTGGTCTTCGTCGGGTCCGAGGGGGAGCTGGCGGTCATGGCCCCCGACCTCGGTTCCTACCTGTGGCTGCTGGCGCACGGGGTCCACCCCTTCGTGGCCCTCGGGGAGCAGCCCTGCCCCACCGGCACCAGCCCCGAGGTCGTCGCGGTGGCCGAGCGGCACGCCTCCGGCGCGCGTCGCGCCCCGGAGGAGATCCTCAGGCTGGCCCGGGAGGAGTTCCCGCACTTCCGGGAGCACGTGGAGGCGCAGTGCCCGCTGCCGGACGCACCGGAGGCGACCCCGGCCTGACCCGCGGCCGGGCGCCGGTCACGCTCGCCCGGGACGGGTCAGCGCGCCCAGGGCGGGACGAAGGGCCCGTCTCCGGGCACGATCGCCCTGCCGCCGACGGGCAGTACGGCCACGAGCTCCAACGGCGCGTCGTGCGGGTTGGCCAGCATCAGGGACGTGCGCGCGGGCACGATCAGCGCGTCCCCGGCGGCGATCCGGTGCTCGGTGCCGCCCAGGGTGGCGACGGCCGCGCCGGAGAGGACGTAGAGCACCTCCTCCCGGTCCAGGGAGTGCTCGTGCCCCGGCGCTCCCGGAGCGATGGTCGTGCGCCAGACGCACGTCTCCTCGGCTCCCCGGCTCGGTGCGGCCAGGCCGGTGAACGTCGCGTGCGGGGTGGTGAACGTGGGGGCGGTGGCCCCGTGGACGATGGCCATGAAAACTCCTCAACTTCGGTTGTACAAATGAAGTTGTAGAATAGGGCGCACGACCGCGTCAACCCCTGGAGTACGGATGGATCTCAGCGACGACCTCGGCGCCCGGCTCGGGCTGGCCTTCCAGCAGATGGTGGGCGAGCTGCACGCCCACCTGGCGGAGGCCGGGTTCACCGACGTCCGGCAGAACTTCGGGTTCGCGTTCAAACTGCTCGCCAGGGAGAGCCTGACCACGAGCCAGTTGGCCGCGCGGATGGGCGTCACCCACCAGGGAGCGGCGAAGGCGGTCGAGGAGATGGTGGCCGCGGGGTACGTGGAGCGGGTGCCGGACCCGTCGGACGGCCGGGTCAGGCGCCTGGTCCCGACCGAGCGGTGCCGCGCGCTGATGGCCAGCGCGCACGAGTTCCACCTGGCGTTCGAGCGGGAGCTGACCGAGCGGATCGGTCCCGGACACGTCGCGGCCACGCGGGAGGTCCTGGCCGCGATCGCGGCCAGGAGCGGGTCCCGGGACGCCCTCGAACGCGCGCTCCCGCCGCTGGCGTGAGGTCCCGGTCGGGCGCGTGACCCGCGCCCGACCGGGACCGCGGTCAGCCGGTCAGGTTCCCCGCGGCGGGAGACGCGTCGACCGGCAGCGTGTAGCGCAGCTTCTCCTTCGCCCGCGCTCCGAGCCGGTCGTAGAAACGGACCGCGTCCTGGTTCCAGACCGGGGTCTGCCACTGCACCTCGGTGAGGCCGAGCCCGCGTGCCGTGTCCGCGACCGCGGCCATGATCCGCGCGCCGAGCCCCTGCCCCCGGGTCCCGTCGCGCAGGAAGAGGCAGTCCATGTGCAGGTACTCGCACCCGTCCCAGGTGGAGACCTCCGGGGAGCAGGTCGCGTACCCGACGACCTCGCCGTCGGCGTTCTCCGCCACGAGGCAGTGCAGACGGGGTTCGGCCCGGCCGAAGAGGAGGGCGCCGAGCCGTTCGGCCAGGTCCGGTGCGGGCGGCGGGGCCTTCTCGTAGGCGGCGTGCTCGGCCGCCAGCGCGGCGACGTGCGGCAGGTCCGCCGGCCGGGCGCGCCGCACGTGCGCCGCGCTCACCGGGAGACGCCCTCGATGACGTCCTCGGACCACGTGGTGAGCCGGTCGGACACGTCCCCCTCGCCGTCGAGGACGTGCCAGGCGAACACGTCGCGTTCGTGCGCCAGGATCTCGGCCTCCCACACGCAGGGGGCCAGGCCCGCGCGCCCCGGCCGGAGCAGGTCGGGCCGTCCGGCCGGACCGGTGAAGACCGCCAGGTCGGACATGTGGCCCTCGATCCAGCTGTGCACGAGGACGTAGTCGCCGTCGCCGCCCGCGTGCGCGATGACCACGGCCAGCCCCAGCGAGCCGCGGGCCTCGCCGAGCGACAGGTGGCCCTCCGCGATCCGCAGCGCCTCGTCCTCGTCCCCGTCCGTCACGGTGCGCCCGGGCGCCTCCAGGGCGTAGGCCTTGACCAGGTGTCCGCTGATCTCACTGGTGCCCAGGAACCGCACGGTGCGTTCGTGGTGCTCTTCGGACAGGGCCAGGAGTGCCTTCGCGTCGACTGCTTCGGGGAGGTCCGCGTGTTCGCTCATGCCGTCATTATGGTGACCCGCACCGACCGTCCTGCGGCGGGATGTCCTTACCGGGCGCCGGGTCCCGCTCCAGACAGACGCGCACCGTCAGCGGGCCGCCCGCCGATCCGCTCCAGTCCCAGTACACGGCGAGGGCGTCGACGATGCGGAGTCCGAAGCCGCCGCTGGGCGGATCGCCGCCCTCCTCGATCCGGGGTACCGGCACGGTGGGGCCGGGACGCGGCCCGCTGTCGGTGACGGTGAGGACGAAGGTGTGGCGGCGGCGTTCGACCACGACCGTCACGGTCCCGCCGGGGTCGCCGGACCGGGTGTGCCGGTGGGCGTTGGTCACGAGTTCGCTGACCACCGCGACCAGGGGGAAGGCCGCGTGGGGCGTGGTGCGGGCGACCTGGTGCGCCCACACGCGGGCGATGCGGACGTGGCCCGGGTCGTGGCCGAGCACGATCCCGCACCGGCGGGGGTCGGCCAGTGCCAGCCGCCGGGGCGGTGGGACGGTCGCGGTGCGTGGGCGGGGTACGCCCGTTGCGGGCTCGCGTCGGGGAGTAGCCTCGTTCATGTTCGTACCTGTCGTGAGAGCGCGGGTGTGAACCGGGTCCCGGGGCCGTTGACGCGATCGCCGGGACTTCCTCGCTCCCCAGGCTGCGCCGCGGCCCGAACCCGGGGGAAGCGGTTCTACGGGATGGCCGCGATCTGGGGACTTCCGTAGGTGCGCGTACGCGTGCGCTGACAGGCTGTACGCATGGACGAACCCCGGAAGCCGGAGTGGGTCAGGTTCGGGCAGCGGGTGAAGCGGCTGCGCAGACAGCAGGGGCTCTCACTCAACGCGCTCGCCAGGAGCACGGACTGGTCGGCGTCCTACCTCGGCAAGATCGAGAACGCGACACGGGCCCCGAACGGGGACGTGGTGACCGCGCTGGACCGTGCGCTGCGTACGAACGGCGCCCTGCTGCGCGAGTGGGGAGACGTGCTCAAGGCGGGGACCGAGCCCGAGTGGTACCGGCAGTCGCGTGACTACGAGAAGCGCGCCCGGGAGATCCGGTTCTTCCATCCCCTGGTGGTGCCGGGGTTCTTCCAGACCTGCGAGTACGCGCGGACGCTCATCTCCCAGTCGGTCCCGGGCGCGTCGGAGGACCACGTCCAGAACGTCATCCGCACCCGGGCATCGTGGCGCGCGGACCTGAGGACCGAGGCCGGTCTGCTCCTCAACGTCATCCTGGCCGAGACCGCCCTCGCGCTGCCGATGCCGGCCGAAACGATGCGTGAGCAGCTCGACCGGCTCGTCCAGGAATCCGAACAGGCCAACATCACCGTCCAGGTCCTCCCGGTCGGCGTACCCGACCTCGCCTGGATCAATGGGCCATTCAGGTTGATATACATCGAGAATGAGCGGGGCGTCCTGTGCGTGGAACACACGCTCGGAGAACTCCTCTCCGACGATGCCCAAGAGATGCGCAACCTGGAAACGGTCTTCGGCAAGCTCCAAGCGTGGGCGCTCCCTCCGGACGCCTCGGCGCGGAAGCTGAAAGAGATGAGGCAGGCACTGTGAACAGCTGGCACAAGTCGAGCTACAGCATGCGCGACCAGAGCTGCGTGGAGGTCAACGAGACCCCCCGGACCGTCCTGGTCCGTGACACCCAGAACAGGGACCTGGGCCACCTCGCCTTCGGCACCGGCGAGTGGACCTCCCTCGTGGACTCCCTCAGGCGGCACGGCTGACCCCCGACCGCCCAGGGGCGGCGCTTCGCCGGAAGCGCCGCCCCTGCCCCGCGTTCACCCCTGCGGGAACCCCTCACCGCCCTCCGACGCGCTGACCGCCACGCCGTGGGCGGAGAACTCCTGCGCCCCCACGACCGAGAGCAGCTCCAACTGTTCGACCGCCGGGGTGCCGGGCGTCGCGCTGAACCACAGCAGCCGCTGGCGCCCGTCCTCGCTCTGCAGGTTCTGGCAGTCGAGTTCGATCACCCCCAGACCCGGGTGCACGATGCGCTTGCGGTCCATCCGGCGCACGGCCACGTCCCCGGTGTCCCACAGGGCCGCGAACTCCGCGCTGCTCCGACGCAGCGACGCGATCATCCGCGCCGTCTCCGGGTCCCGGCCGCGGCGGGCGGACGCCGCGCGCAGGTCGGCGGCGAACACCCGGGAGTGGTGGGCGTGGTCCTCCTCGGGGTGGATCGCCCGGCTGCCCGGATCGGTGAACCACCGGTAGGCGATACCGGCCCTCGGGCCGTACCCCACGGGCGTCTCACCGAGGAGGGCCCTGGCCAACCGGTTCTGCACGAGGACCTCGTGCAGGTCGGTGATGACCATGGCGGGTGTGGTCTCCAGCCGGTCCAGCAGGCGCAGCATGGCGGGCTCCACGTGCGCGGTGGACCCGTGTTCGGCGGGTACGGGGCGACCGGCGAGATGGAAGACGTGGTCGCGCTCGTCGTGGGTCAGCCGCAGGGCGCGGGCCAGCGCGGCGAGCATCTGCGCGGAGGGCTGCGTACCGCGCCCCCGCTCCAACTCCGTGTAGTAGTCCACCGACGCACCGGCGATCAGGGCGACCTCGTCACGCCGCAGACCGGGCACACGGCGGCGGGGCCCCGGGGTCAGACCGACGTCCGCGGGCCGGATCCGGTCACGTCGGGACTTCAGGAAGGCGCCGAGTTCTGCGAGGTCCATGCCCTCATTCTCGGGCACCGAGCGCTCCCCAGACAGGGGGTGTCGACCCCAGGGTGAGCACCCGCCTGGCTACCCCGCCGCCGTGGTTCGAGGGTGAGGGGGAGCCGCCGGACCCGGGCCGGGACCGCGCGGCGACGACACCCGGGCGGGCGCCGCCCGGCACACCAAGGAGCTTCCATGTCCTCTCACCCCACCTCCGGTCCCCGCGACGGCGGGGCCGCCGACCGGCCCCGGGTCGCCGTGGTCACCGGCGGTTCGCGCGGCATCGGGCGCGCGACCGCGACCCGCCTGGCCCGCGACGGTTTCGCCGTCGTCGTGAACTACGCGAACGGTCAGGAGACCGCCGAGTCCGTCGTCGGCGAGATCACCGCCGCGGGCGGACGGGCGATCGCGGTCCGGGCCGACGTGGCCGACGAGACCGCCGCGGCCGCACTGTTCGACGCCGCCGAGGAGGAGTTCGGCGGCGTCGACGCGGTCGTCCACTCGGCGGCGCGGATGTTCCTCGCGCCGATCGCCGAGGTCGACCTGGCCGACCTGGACGCCCTGCACCGCACCAACATCCGCGGGACGTTCGTGATCGCCCAGCAGGCGGCCCGCCGTGTCCGCGACGGGGGCGCCGTCATCACCTTCTCCTCCTCGGTCGTCGGCCTCGCCTTCCCCGGCTACGGCCCCTACAGCGCCACCAAGGGAGCCGTGGAGGCGCTGACCCTGATCCTGGCCAGGGAGCTGCGCGGCCGGAGGATCACCGTCAACAGCGTGGCGCCCGGGCCCACGGCCACCGAGATGTTCCTCGACGGCAAGGACGAGGAGACGATCGCCCGTCTGGCCGCCCAGCCGCCGATGGAGCGCCTGGGGACGCCCGCCGACATCGCCGCGGTCGTCTCCTTCCTGGCCTCCCCCGGCGGGCACTGGGTCAACGGCCAGACCGTCCGCGCGAACGGAGGCATCGTCTGACGGGCGCGCCCGCCCTCGGCCACGCGGGCGGACTCACCGGCTCGGGCGTCGGCACCGCCGCCGTCGTGCCCGGCGGACCTGCCCGCCCCGGGCGGTTCGCACCGACCGCCACACGCGGTCAACACCCCACACCCACCCACGGAAGGACGAAGCGCATGCCCTTCGCCAACTTCAAGGTTCCCGCCGGAACGCTCACCGACGAGCAGAAGGAGAAGATCATCACCCGTACCACCGACCTGTACGCGGAGATCTACGGCGACCACGCCCGGTCGACCACCGTCGTCCTCGTGGACGAGGTCGCCGACGGCGGCTGGGGGGTGGCGGGCGACGTGCTGACCCTCGCCAGGATCCAGGACATGACGGCGCGGTAGGTACGGTTCCCCTGACGGCCGCGACCCGCGTTTCCGCGCGGGCCGCGGCCGTCGTGCTGTCCACCGGCCGGACCCGGCGCCGGAAGTCAATTCCGACCAAAAGGACCACCCACACTACTGGGACAAAAAGGGCTGGTTCTTCTCCCCAACCACCCTGAGCTGCAATAACGAAAAACCTGGTTCTCCCAAGCACCCTTTTCCCAGAAATGCTCGCCTCTTCCCCCGCAGCTCCCCTAATCTTTGTCCCGACCACACCCGAACACACGAAGACCCCGCGGCGATTCAACTACCGCCCGGGGTCGTGGCCAGCAACTCATCCCTTTAACCAAAGGATTGCCGACATGGGTTATTCTATCCCTGCCCTCCTGCGCCCAACCCTGCGGATCCTGCGGGCGCTCCTCACCCCCGCGCACGGACGCCACTCCGCGGCCGCCGCCCGCCGCCGCCGTTCCACCCGGGTCCGCCGCTACGCGCCGATGCCCGCACCCGAGCCGCGGGGCAGCGCCCGGACGCCCCGCCCCGAGCCCGGGACGACCCCGCCGCCCGCGCAGCCCGCGCCGATCGCCGACGACGTCGCGCTCGTGCGCCCCTACTACACCGCCCACGAACGCGCCCTCTCCCGCGCCGGGCACGCCGCCGACCGCCCGCGCTCCCGGGGAGCCGTCCCCGCCCCGGTGGTTCCCGCACCCCGGCCGATCCCCGAGGGCGACCTCCTCGCCCCGACGCCCCCGCCCGGCCTGTGCCCGGTCGAGCCCGCCGGAGCGCGGCGAGAGGCGGTGGCCGTCTGATGCGCACCGCCACCAGGCAACCCCGCCCGCTCGTGTTCTGGGAGCACCGCACCTACCCCGGCGACCTCGCCCGGCTCCGCGACGTCCGCGCCGACCTCGCGCGCGACCTGGCCGGGTTCGATCCGGAGCTGGCGGCGACCGTCGAACTCGTGACCAGCGAACTCTTCGCCAACTGCGTCAAGTACACCGACTCGGGCCGGGAGAACGGCGAGGTGATCCGGGGGCTGTCGATGCCGGGGCCGGACGAACTGCGCGTCTTCCTGAGCGACTGGGGCGGGGGCGGCGGCGTCCCGCGCGTCCCGGTGGAGCGGAGCGAGCAGGAGTGGGACTGGGCCGAGGGCCAGCGCGGGCTGCTGCTGGTCGAGCACCTGTGCACAGCCTGGGGACACTTCCGCCTGGCACCGTGGGCCGACCTGGGCACGCACGTCTGGGCCACCTTCGCGGTCGAGCCCGGCACGGCCCCGGCGGGGCTGCGCCCGTTCGTCTTCACCCGCTGACGGACGGGCCCGCGGTGCGGGTCCGGGCAGGCCCCGGACCCGCCCCCGTCATGTCCGCGCGTGGACCAGGACCGGAAGGTCGAAGGGGCGCAGCTGGTCGGTGCGGGACCACAGGCCGCGGTCGACCGAGTCACGTGTCCCGGCCTGTTCCAGGACGGTGAAACCGTGCGCGGTGAGCAGACGGGCGGACTCCTCGGGGGTGAGGAAGGTGCGCCAGACCTCGCCGCTCCCGGCCGCCGCGGCCTGGACCGCGTCGGCGTACGCCTGTCCGGCGGCGTCGCGTCCGCCCTCGGGAAGCAGGTGGTCCATCACCAGTTCGGAACCGGGCGCCCAACCGGCGACCATCGCCAGCACACCGTCGACGGTGTCGGGGGTGAGGTACATACCCACCCCCAGGCAGGAGACGAACGCCGGGACGTCCGGGTCGAATCCGGCGTCGGCCAACCGCGCCGTGAGAAACCCGTCCGAGAGGTCGGCGGGCACGAAGGCCGCAGTGTCGGGAACGGCGACACCGGCGTCACGCAGGGCCCGGCGCTTCCATTCCTGCGTCGGAGCCGCGTCGACCTCGAAAACCCGGAGGGAACGGTTCTCGGAACGGCAGGCGAAGGTGTCCAGCCCCGCCCCCAGGACGACGTACTGACCGGTCCCCCGCGCGACCGCCCGGGCCAGGCGCTCCTCGGCGAAGCGGGCGCGCGTGGTCGCGGACACCCGCGCACCGGCCAGGACCGGATGCGCCCCCTGGGCGCGGTGGTAGGAGATCAGCGCGTCGGCGTGGTCGCCGAGGAGCCGACGGGCGAGGGTGTCGGCGAAGATCACGGGAGCGTCGTCGACGACGAGGTGGGCCGCTCGGGCGGCGGCGGACATCAGCGCGGTGCGGCTCGGTGAATTCAACACGGCAGTGAAACTACCGCCGGATCGCCATAAGCGCTCACCATCATATCGGAGAAAGAAAAATTCACGGAGAAGAAGCGATACCGTTTCCGTGAACATATTCGACCCCGGATCACACTTCCGCGCCCGGCCGCATCCGGCCTGACTATCGACCCTGGTCGGGGAGGGCGACTACCCTCGGTTGGGCACCACGCCCCCGTGCCGCCCGTGTCACCGTCACCCGAGGAACACCATGACCTCCCCCAGCCTGCCGATACTGGTCGGTCCGATCCTGTACCTCCTCCTGGGTGTCGGCGCCATCGTGTGCGGGCTGGCCGCCACCGCCGGCCGCAGGGGCCTCACCCTGACCGGCGGTGCGCTGCTCCTGGTCAGCGGGGTCATCGACCTGATCATGAACTTCGCGTACATGTCGATCCACCTGTCCGTCGGAACACGCATCGGTTTCGACGCGTCGAGAATCGTCATCGACACCGTCTTCTTCCTGGCCTACCTCCTGTTCGGCATCGGGGCCGTCCTCCTGGTGTCGGCCGCCACGCGCCGACCCGCGAAGCCCGCCGTCGGTCCGGTACCGGGCGTCCCCCGACCGCCCCAGGGTCCCTACCAGCCCGGTCCCGCAGCCCAGCGCTGACCCCCGACGACAGCGGAGCCGATCATGATCTACCTCGTTCTCCACATCCTGTTCGCCATCGCGGCGCTCCTCGTCCCCGGCGTCATCGCGCTGGTCCGCGCCGCCGGGTCACCCAGCGGCAGGGGGCTCGTCCTCGCGGGCGGCGGGCTGCTCGTCCTGTGCGGCCTGATCAGCATCGGATACCAGGTCTGGTACCAGTACGCCGTCCTGGGCCCGTTCGGGGACACGGTCGCCGGGGGGCCGTTGCCGCACATGGAGCTGGTCAACGCCTACGCGATCGCTCGCCCCGCGCTGGTGGCCGTCGCGATCGCCCTGCTGCTGTTCGCCGTCCTCAGCGCGCGCGGCACGACGCGGGCCGCGGCACCGGCGGCGCAGGGGTTCCCGCAGCACCCGCCCGTCCCGGGACACCACGTCCCACCGCACCACCCCCGTCACCCCGGTCAGCCGTACGGCCACCGGACCCCGGGCGCTCCCCAGCCGCCGTTCCAACCGCCGCAGGCACCGACCGGCCCCCAGCAGCCCCAAGGGATCTCAGGCCCCCAGATGCCCCAGCCGCCACAAGGCCCCCAGCCGGGGCAACGGTAAGAGAAACCCCATCGCGACCTGCGCGTTTCTCCGAGTCCATCCGAGGTTGATCTGATCATGACCGTGGACGAACCCCAGACCAGCACCGCCCGACGTGACCCCAAGCGCCTGGAACAGTGGCAGCACGCCACCGACTGGCCCCTGCTCGCCCTCGCCCTGGGCTTCCTGGCCGCCTACGCCTGGCCGATCCTCGACCCCGAACTGTCCGAACAGTGGGTGGACCTGTGCTCCGCCGCCGCGTGGGTGGTCTGGTTCGCGTTCACCGTCGACTACCTGGTCCGCCTGTACCTGGCTCCGGACCGGTGGGCGTTCGTCCGCACGAACCTCCTCGACCTGGCCGTCTGCCTGCTGCCGATGCTGCGCCCCCTGCGGCTGGTGCGGCTGCTCAGCGTGGTGTCGATCCTGCACCGGAAGCTGTCGGTGTCCGCGCGCGGGAACGTGGTGCTCTACACCGCCACGCTCACCGTGATCATCCTGCTCGTGGCCTCGCTCGCCGTGCTCAAGGCCGAGCGCGACGCCCCGGGCGCCAACATCACCACCATCGGGGACGCCTCCTGGTGGACGCTGGTCACGATCTCCACGGTGGGCTACGGCGACCACTATCCGGTGACGGACACGGGACGGCTGATCGCGATCTGCCTGTTCATCGTGGGCATCGCCCTGCTCGGCGTCATCACCGGTGTCCTGGCCTCCTGGTTCGTCAAGACCATCGAGGGCGAGCAGGAGAAGGAGAGGGAGACCCGGGAGCGGGACGCGCTCAGCGCGGACGAGGTGCGCGAACTGCGGACGCTGGTCGTCGACCTGAGGGCCGAACTCGACCGCACCCGGGCCGAGCGCGGGAACGGGCAGGTGACCGGTGCGCTGACCGAACGCGTCACCGAACCGGCCGACCGCTCCGACTGACCGCGACCGGCGGACGCACCACGCCCTTCCGCGGGAGTCGAGACCGGTGATCCGGGTACGCAGACGGGCGGATGCCCCGGCACGGCCCAGGACCGGGGAACCGTCCCGACCGTTGGTGTGTCCTACCGGTGAGCGCCCCGAGCCGGGTGCGGCACATCCCTGACGAGCGAGGGGTCGACGCGAACGATGAACGACACATCCCCGTTGCCGGAACGGACCGACACATCGCCTGTCCGAACGAGGACCACCGACGAGCCGAAGCACCCGGGGTCCGCGACGGTTTCCGGCCCCGGAACCGTATGCGCGTCCGGCCGGGACTCATGATGGGCGGGTCCTCCTACGGCGGAGACCACATCGACTTCTCCCGAGGCGAGTTCCACGGGAAGGTCGTCGGCACAAGCGTCGAGCACCACCACTACTACG
Organism: Nocardiopsis sp. KDC1DS13DA1; assembly: GCF_055632325.1. Taxonomy (NCBI): domain Bacteria; kingdom Bacillati; phylum Actinomycetota; class Actinomycetes; order Streptosporangiales; family Nocardiopsidaceae; genus Nocardiopsis; species Nocardiopsis sp. KDC1DS13DA1. The sequence continues at coordinate 69,946 of NZ_JBVMUY010000035.1, read as the reverse complement.
GGCAGGGTCCGGCCGCTGGTCGGGACGCACCCGGCGAACACGACGCCGGTGCTGGGGACAGGTCCGGAGCACCGCTCGACGACCCGGCCGCCGTCGCCGCGCTGTACACGCTCCTGAGGAGTCAGGGGGACACCCAGGAGGCCAGAGAGCTGGCCCGACGCGCCGCCCGGACGAGCGGCTGATCGAACCGTCCGGACCGACGCGGCCCGTCCCGGTCTCCCGTCAGGGTGCTCCGACGGAGGAGATGACGTACCGGGCCACCGAGGCCGACACGATCTCCCCCTCCTGGTCCGCGTCGGGGCCGGACCCCCGGAAGCGCTCCAGGTCCGCCTCGGACTCCCAGCGTTCGTGGACGTTGATCCTCGCGGGGTCGAGCAGGTCCGGGGAGAGCGCGAAGTCCAGGCACCCCGGAGCGGAACGGGCCTGTTCCACGATCGCGGAGCAGCCCCGGAGGTAGGCGTCGCGGTCCGACGGGTCCACACTGATGCTTCCGGCGATGATGAGCACGGTCGTCGTCCTCTCGGTAGGGAGCCGGTCGCACCCAGTCTGGAAGCGGGCACCGACGATCCGCCCGTCCCGTCGGGGTGCGCGCGTCCCCGGTGTCCCTCACTCGGGGCGCGTGTACACCAGCGAGTACCGCCACATGAGCAGACGGCGCAGGCGGGCCCCGGGCAGGTGCCGTGCGGCGGCGGCGCCGATCTCCCGCAGGCTCATCTCCGGGTCGCGCATGGGCATCCTCGCGGCGCCGTCGCGGATCCGCGCCAGATCGGGTGTGCCCGTCGCGAGCCGGGCCGCGCGCAGCCCCGCGCCGATGGCCCACTGCGGTCCGAGCGCGGCCAGACCGGAGGCGAGGTCGGCCCACCCCTCCTCGCGGTAGAGGCCGAGGACGGCCAGGGTCCCGCCGGGTTCGAGGACGGAGGCGAGGCGTTCGAGGGTCGGGCCGAAGGGCATGTGGTGCACGCTGGCGATGGCGCTGACGAACCCGTACCCCTCGGGGGCGAGTTCGGCGTCCTCCAGACGGGCGTGCTGGTAGCGCACGGGCAGTCGGGGCGGCGTCCGTTCGCGGGCGAGTGCGACCATGTCCGCCGACGCGTCCACGGCGTCGACGGTCAGACCGCGCTGGGCCAGCGCCCGGGCGAACCGCCCGTCACCGCACCCCACGTCGAGGGCGCGGCTCCGGCCAGAGGGCACCTGGCGGAGGAGATGACCGTGGTAGTGGCTGTTGTGGTCCCAGGAGACGTCGATGGGACTGGGGGGCAGGATTCGGGTCATGGCCCCGGAGGCTACCCCGCCTGGCGCTTGGCCTCCAGGGCGTCCATGGCGGCGACGGCGGTGGCCACGGTCTGGTGGACCGGGACCTGGCGGTGCAGGCCGACCAGGCGGACGACCTTGGTGACGCGCTCGTTCAACGCGGCGAGCGCCAGGGATCCGCCCTGCTCACGGACGGTTCGGTAGGCGTTGATGATGACGTTGAGTCCGCTGGAGTCCATGAAGTCCAGGGCGGACAGGTCCAGGATCAGGAACGACCCGTGGTCGTCGATCGCGGACTCGATGTGCTGCTGGAGGTCGGCGGCGGTCGCGATGTCGAGCTCACCCTCGATCGCGACGATGACGCTGCGGCTGTCTACACGCGTGCTCAGTCCAAGCCTGTGCACGATCACTCCTCCCGGCCCCACGTCGAGATGGCGGGGGTCCCTTCGTCTCACCATACGCAGACCGGCGGACCGCGCCGTCGGGGATCGGCCCCACTCCCACAGAGCCGACCACCGAGGGGACGAAGCTGGCGCGTCCGCGAGTCTGGTAAGTCGTTGGACACACACGGTATAGGCGAACGGGCCGTTCGGGAATGCCATCGAGGAAGAAATTTTCGCCTCTTGGGCACGAACCCGGCCCGGCAGGCCCGTTTTCGCCCGTTGACACCGTGTTATTTCACGACATGGGAGCCGGTTTTTCCGCCCACGGAAAGCCCGTGTCCGGCGTCACACTACCCATGGTCACTTTCGGTTCACTCGCCTGAGGAACGATCACTCCGTGTGATCGTTCGCGTGAAGGACTCCACCAGACCACGCGCCGCGAGGGTCGCCGTGGTCTCCCCGGAGCGTACCTCCTCCTCCAACCGCGGGATGAGCGCGCTCACCTCGGGGTCGTGCAGGAAGGTGTCCATCACCTGGTCGCGCACCTGGTCCCACATCCAGCTGACCCGCTGGCCGCTGCGGCGCTCGGCCAGGCCGCCGCCGCGCTCCAGGACCGCGCGGTGCTCGACCACGGTCTCCCACACCTCGTCCAGCCCGTCCCCGGTCAGGGCGCTGCACGTCAGCACGGGCGGACGCCAGTCCGGGTGCACCGGCTGGAGCAGGCGCATCGCGCGGGACAGCTCCCGGGCGGCCCGGCGCGCGTCGTCGGCGTGCGGGCCGTCGGCCTTGTTCACCGCGACCACGTCGACCAGTTCCAGGACCCCCTTCTTGATGCCCTGCAACTGGTCACCCGTGCGCGCCAGGGTGAGGAAGAGGAAGCAGTCGACCATGGCGGCCACGGTGACCTCGGACTGGCCGACGCCGACCGTCTCCACCAGCACCACGTCGAACCCGGCGGCCTCCATGAGCAGCATGGTCTCCCGGGTGGCCCGGGCGACCCCGCCCAGCGTGCCCGCCGTCGGCGAGGGGCGGATGAACGCGTCGGGGTCCACCGACAGCCGGGCCATCCGCGTCTTGTCGCCCAGGATGCTGCCGCCGGTCCGGGTGGAGGAGGGGTCGACCGCCAGCACCGCCACCCGGTGCCCGGCGGCGGTGAGCCGCCCGCCGAGCGCGTCGATGAAGGTCGACTTCCCGACCCCGGGCACCCCCGTGATCCCGACCCGCCGCGCCCCGCCGGTGTGCGGGAGCAGCCGCACCAGCAGCTCCTGCGCGGCCCGGGCGTGGTCGGGGCGGCGGGACTCCACGAGGGTGATCGCCCTGGCCAGGGTGGGCCGGTGCCCGGCCAGCACCCCCTCGGCGAGGGCGTCCACGTCCACCGGTCGGCGACCGCGGCGGGGTGCCCTGGCGGCCGTGCCGTCGTCGGCCACGCTCACTCCCCTTCCCGCTGGTCGAGCCGCTCCTCCAGTTGGTCGAGCAGGTCGATCGCGGCCTCCGCGATCACCGTCCCGGGCGGGAAGATCGCGGACGCGCCCGCCTCCCGCAGCGGCTCGAAGTCCGCCGGGGGGATCACGCCGCCGACGACGATCATGATGTCCTCGCGGTCGAGCCCGGCCAGCTCCTCCCGCAGCGCCGGGACCAGGGTGAGGTGCCCGGCCGCCAGGGAGGACACGCCGACCACGTGGACGTCGGCCTCCACGGCCTGGACCGCCACCTCGGCGGGGGTCTGGAACAGCGGGCCGACGTCGACATCGAAACCCAGGTCCGCGAAGGCGGTCGCGATGACCTTCTGCCCCCGGTCGTGCCCGTCCTGGCCCATCTTGGCGACCAGGATGCGGGGCCGCCGCCCCTCCGCCTCGGCGAACTCGTCGACCCGGGCGTTGACCCGGTCCATCAGCCCCGCCGCGTCGTCGCTTCCGGCGGCCTCGTCCCTGTACACACCCTGGATGGTACGGATCTGACCCGAGTGGCGGCTGAACACCCTCTCCATCGCGTCGGAGATCTCCCCCACGGTGGCCTTGGCGCGGGCCGCGTCCACGGCGGCGGCCAGCAGGTTGTTGGTGAGCGACTCGTCCGCGACCGACTCGCGCCCGGCGGCCTCGGTGAGCGCGTCCAGGGCGGCGCGCACGACGTCCTCGTCGCGCTCCTCCCGCAGGCGGCGGAGCTTGTCGAGCTGCTGGGCGCGCACCTGGGCGTTGTCCACCTTGAGCACGTCGATCTCGTCGTGGGTGTCGGGCCGGTACTTGTTGACCCCGATCACCGGCTGGCGCCCCGAGTCGATCCGCGCCTGGGTGCGCGCGGCGGCCTCCTCGATGCGCATCTTGGGCAGACCGGCGTCGATGGCCGCGGCCATGCCCCCCGCCCTCTCGACCTCCTGGATGTGCGTCCACGCCTTGGCGGCGAGCTCCTGGGTGAGCCGTTCGACGTAGTAGCTGCCGCCCCACGGGTCGACCACGCGCGTGGTGCCGGACTCCTGCTGCAACAGAAGCTGCGTGTTGCGGGCGATGCGCGCGGAGAAGTCGGTGGGCAGGGCGAGTGCCTCGTCGAGGGCGTTGGTGTGCAGCGACTGGGTGTGCCCCTGGGTCGCGGCCATCGCCTCCACGCAGGTGCGGGCGACGTTGTTGAACACGTCCTGCGCGGTGAGCGACCACCCCGAGGTCTGGGAGTGGGTGCGCAGGCTCAGCGACTTGTCCTTGACCGCCCCCAGGTCCCTGACCAGGCGCGCCCACAGCAGGCGGGCGGCGCGCAGCTTGGCGACCTCCATGAAGAAGTTCATGCCGATCGCCCAGAAGAACGACAGGCGCGGCGCGAACCGGTCGACGTCCAGGCCGGAACGCTGACCGGCGCGGATGTACTCCACGCCGTCGGCGAGGGTGTAGGCCAGCTCCAGGTCGGCCGTGGCGCCGGCCTCCTGCATGTGGTAGCCGGAGATCGAGATGGAGTTGAACCGCGGCATCCGCTGCGACGTGTAGGCGAAGATGTCGGAGATGATCCGCATCGACGGCCGCGGCGGGTAGATGTAGGTGTTGCGGACCATGAACTCCTTGAGGATGTCGTTCTGGATGGTCCCCGACAGCTGCTCGGGGGACACCCCCTGCTCCTCGGCGGCGACGATGTAGAGCGCCAGGACGGGCAGCACCGCGCCGTTCATGGTCATGGACACGCTCATGCGGTCCAGCGGGATGCCGTCGAACAGCTGGCGCATGTCGTAGATGGAGTCGATCGCCACCCCGGCCATGCCGACGTCCCCCGCCACGCGGGGGTGGTCGGAGTCGTAGCCGCGGTGGGTGGCCAGGTCGAAGGCGACGGACAGGCCCTTCTGTCCGGCCGCCAGGTTGCGCCGGTAGAAGGCGTTGGACGCCTCCGCGGTGGAGAAGCCCGCGTACTGGCGGATGGTCCAGGGCTGGTTGACGTACATGGTCGGGTACGGCCCGCGCAGGTACGGGGGCATGCCCGGGAGCCCGCCGACGAAGTCCAGGCCCGCCCGGTCGGCGGGGGTGTACAGCGGCTTGACCGCGATGCCCTCGGGGGTCTCCCACTCCAGGGCGTCGACCGCCTTGCCGCTGCGCTCCTGGACCGCCTCCCGCCAGGCGTCGGCGCCGTCGCCGGTGAACTCGGGCGGCTCGGGGGCCACCCGGGAGAAGTCGGGGATCATGCGTTCTCCCCCTCGGAGGTCGCGGGTCGGGTCGGGGCCGGCGGGTCGGTGAGCAGGACGTCCAGCAGGTCGGTGAGCAGGGCGACCGCGTCGCAGCCCCGGTGGGCGAAGACGTCCACCCCGGCCTCGCGGTAGGTGTCGCGCGGTGCCCCGGCGAGCAGGACGCGGCGGGCGCCCGCCCCCCTCAGCGCGCGGGCGGCGGCCTCGGCGTGCTCGGCGTAGACCTTGTCCGACGAGCAGATGACGGCGACCCGGGACCCGGAGGCGGCGAAGGCGCGCGCGGCCGCGTCGGCGTCGTCGAGCGGTCCGGGCTGCTCGACGGCGACGCCGCCCGCCGCCAGCAGGTTGGCGGTGAACGAGGCGCGGGCGGTGTGCGCCGCGACCGGGCCCAGCGTGGCCAGGAAGGCGGTGGGCCGGTGGCCGGTGTCCCCGGTCTGGGCGTCGCTGCGGTCGCGCAGGGCCTCGAACTCCTGGGCGTAGCGCCGGACGGGGAACCCCTGCGGCGGGTGCGGGGCGGCGGTCCGGCGCACGGGGTCGGCCGGGCGGACCAGCGGGGTCTCGTCGAGGTCGGGGAACTCGCTGACCCCGGTCAGCGGCGCGCGCCGGTGCGCGATGTCGGTCCGGCGGCGTTCCCACACCTGGTCGACGCGCTCGCGCAGCAGACCGTCGGCGAGGGCGTCGGCGGCGCCGCCCGCGGCCTCCAGCTCCTGGAAGAACGCCCAGCCGGCGCGGTAGAGGTCGCGGGTGAGCGCCTCGACGTAGAAGGAGCCGCCCGCCGGGTCGATGACCTGGGCCAGGTGGGACTCCTCGATGAGCAGCGACTGGGTGTTGCGGGCGATCCGGCGGGCGAAGTCGTCGGGCAGGCCCACGGCCGAGTCGAAGGGGGCCACGGTGACCGCGTCGGCGCCCCCGACCCCGGCGGCGAAGCACGCGACGGTGGTGCGCAGCATGTTGACGTGCGGGTCGCGCCGGGTGGTCATCGCCTCGGACGTGGTGGCGTGCAGGCGCATGGCGCGCTGGTCGGCGGGCAGGCCGCAGGCGGCCAGGACCTGGTTCCACATGGCGCGCACGGCCCGGAGCTTGGCGATGACCGTGAACTGGTCGGCGTTGGCGGCCAGGCGGAACTCGATCCGTCGCACGGCGTCGGCGGGGTCCATCCCGGCCTCGTCCAGGGCGCGCAGGTAGGCGGTGCCCGCGGCGATCGCGGCGCCGAGCTCCTGGGCCTCGGATCCGCCCGCCTCGTGCACGAGCGTGCCGTCGGCGACGAGCAGACCGAGTCCGGGACGGTCGGCGGCGCACTCGACAGCGAACCGGACGGGGCCGGCGAGGTCGGGCCGCTCCCCCGCGCGGGCGGCGGTGGTCAGCGGGTCGATGCCCAGGTGCGAGATGACCCGTCCGTCGGGGACTCCGGCGTCGGAGTGCGCCTCCAGCAGGGCCCGGGCGGCGTCGGCGTAGTCGGCTCCGGGGTCGAGGACCACGGGGGCCAGGTCGAGGTAGACGTCGGCGAGGGCCTCACCGAGCGACGCGGTCGGCAGGGCGTCGCCGCCGACGCCGACCCACAGCGAGGCGACACCGTTCATCAGGTCGGCGTGCAGACGCCGCGCGAGGGTCTTGGGGTCGGTGTCGGTGTGGCGGGCGCGGATGTCCCAGCCGTCCGTGGCCGCCCCCTCGGGGCGGTAGCCCCGGGTGAAGGGCGGCTGCCCGGGGTAGCCCTGGCCTGTGCGGGCCGGGTCCCCGGTGTAGAGCGGGTCGATGTCGAACCCGTCGTAGGTGGGGGTGGCGAGCACCCCCTCGGGGGTGTCGACGAGCCGTTCCTCGGCGACACCGCTCTTGCGCAGCACTCCCGAGACGAGTTCACGCCACCGCTCGCGGGTGGCTTCGGGGAACCCCTCGGCCAGGTTGGGGGCAGGTTCACTGCCCCCTCTGTCAGCAACGTCCATAATAGAAAATGTTAGAGAACGACGTTCGGCCCGGCCGCGCCGGGGTGTGGTGCGTCGCATATGGGCCGTGGCCAGGGGGCTTCCCCCCTGGCCACCCACTGTATGACACGGGTCACACCGGACGCCGGGCGGCGACGCGGGCGCGCCCCCCGGCCGCGATCCCGTCCGCCCCGGCCCGGCCCCCGGCCCGACGACGGCGCGCCTGTCCTGGTCAGGGCGGTTCCCGGAACTAACCTGACGGTCGGACGCACCCGGCGGCCAGGGCAGACGGCCGCCGGTACCGACGGTGGGTGGGCGGATGCGGCTCCGGCTCTTCGACGACGACCAGTTCAACTACGAGGCGCTGCTGGCGCTCGGGGCGGCCTACCGCCGCGCCGCGGACGTCGGGGAGGTCCTCGCCACGGCCGACCGGATCACGCCGGGCGGTGACGCCGAGGCGTGGTTCACCGCGTGGACCGACCTGGCCCGGCGGGTCCGCGGGGAGGCCGAACGGTCCGACGCCCGGGGGCGGCGGGCCAGCGCCGGAGAGGGCTACCTCCGGGCCGCCCGGTACTTCGCCACCGCGCTGGTCGGCATCGACGCGACCGGGGACCCCGGACGGCTCGTCCCGGTGTTCCACGAGCACCGGGACTGCTTCGAGCGGTTCGGCGCCGCCTCGGCGCCGCCCGCCGAACGCGTCGCCATCCCCTACGGAGACGACGTCATGCCCGGGTTCCTGTTCGGGCCGCCCGACCGTTCCGGGCCCCTGCCGACGGTCATCGTCAACAACGGCAGCGACGGGGCGCTCACCGACGTGTGGTCGCTCGTGGGCGCGGGCGCCGTCGCGCGCGGCCACCGCGTGCTGCTGTTCGACGGACCGGGGCAGCAGTCGATGCTGTTCCTGCGGGGAATTCCGTTCCGCCACGACTGGGAGCACGTCATCACCCCGGTCGTGGACTTCCTCCTGGACCGGCCCGACGTCGACCCGGAGCGGATCACCCTGGTCGGCATCAGCCAGGGCGGGTACTGGGTGCCCCGGGCGCTGGCGTTCGAGCACCGGATCGCCGCCGCGGTGGCGGACCCGGGCGTCACGGACGTGTCGGCCTCGTGGTGGCGGCACATGCCAGGAGAGATGCGTGCGCTGTGGGAGGCGGGTGAGCGCGACGTCTTCGACCGCTACGTACGGGAGGGCGTCGCCGCCGACCCCGCCAGCGCCGCGATCTGGCGGTGGCGGTCCAAGCCCTACGGCGGCCTCTCCCCGTTCGACCTGTTCACGGAGCTCTCCCGGTACACGCTCGCACCGGTCGTGGACCGGATCACCACGCCCCTGCTGCTCACCGCCCCCGACGGCGAGGTCTTCTGGCCGGGCCAGTCCGAGGAGCTCCACGCCGCGCTGCCCGGATCCAGCGAGGTGGTGCGGTTCACCGAGGACGAAGGAGCCAGTCTGCACTGTGAGCCGGCCGGTCGCGCCGTGTTCGAGCAGCGCGTCCTCGACTGGATCGACGGGCGACTGGCCTGAGGCGCGCGAACCGGCCGCGCCGGGCCGGACCCGCGGGCGCGTCGGCGCCGCCCCGGCGCGGGGCCGCCGACCAGGCGAAGACCAGTGATCCGCCGACGACGCCGAGCAGCATCCCGAGGAGGAAGCCGCCGAAGTTCGAGGTCGTGAACGAGGCCAGGGCGAGCAGGGTTCCGACGACGCCGTGGAAGGCGTGGTGGTCGGGGCGCGCCCAGCTCAGCAGACCGTCGACGGCCAGCAGGGCACCGATGAGGTAGTGCGAGGAACCGGCGAGCGCCGCGAGGAGGAGCAGGTCGGCGGGGAGCGCCAGCGTCTGCGCGGTGGGGGCGGCGAGGATCTCGGCTCCCGCCATGACGAGGAACAGGCCGCCCCAGAAGGGGCGGCTCCACCGCCAGTGCCGGAATCCGAGCACGGCCGCCCGGAAGCAGCGGCGAAGGCCGCGGGCGGCGGCCCGGGGGACGGCCATGGGGCGGGGCATGGTCAGAAGCACTCCGGTACGTCGAACCCGACGGAGAAGTGGGTGTCGGGCAGCCGCAGACGCGCGGCCGTGATCGCCGCGAGCCTCGACCGCAGGTCGATGAGGCGCAGGGTCTCGGACTGCTGGCCGAAACCGCCGGGCGGCCCCTGTCCGCCGACCGCCCGGTCCAGGGTGCTGGCGTCCCGGCCGATCTCGACCTCCGTGAACTCCACGTCGGCGGTGAAGTCCTCCGCGTCGAACACCACCGAACGGCCCGTGACCGGCTCGTCGTGGCCCGCGGTGATGCGGACCGTGACCGGGCCGAGCGGCGTGTCGAGCAGTGTGGACTGGCACAGGCCGTGCAGCTCCATCGACTGCATGGTGGTGACCGCGACGGGGATGCTGGTGCCGTCGATGGTCTGGTCGAAGGAGCCGAACTGGGTGAAGCCCCGGGCGTCCAGGACGTCGGCGGAGACCTTGATCGTGTCCCCCGACACGGCGAAGGCGGCGGCGAGCAGACCCTGGTACCCCATCCCGGCGAGCAGTCCCGCAGCGGTGAGGGCGGGAAGGGAGATCAGCGCGAACCGGCGCCACCGGGTGCCGCCGCGCCGCGGCGCGGTCCTCTCCGGCTCCCCGTCGGGCGTGTCCGCCATGTCCCCGTACCCCCCGCAGGCCGTTTCCGCCGGGCGGCCCCGCGCTCCCGGCACCGACGTCTCCTCAGTGGTCCGTCACGTGCGCCTGCCCGACACTAACCAGAGTTGACACGATGGGCAACGCCCTGGACACAGTGAGTCGCGGCCGGTCGGGCGAAGGTCCGGGCGTGCGGCGCGCGGACGGTCGCCCCCGGGGGTGCCGTCGGGACGCCGCCCGGGTTGCGCGGACGAGGCGGGCCGCGAGCGGGGAACGAGCGGCGGGCGCCGCCGAGGATGAGGGCGCCCCGGCCTCGCGGACGCCCGAACACGGTCCGGGGTGAGGCGGAGGACCGACGCGAGCGGGGCTCAGCTGCAGAACGTCCCGTTGCGGACGACCCACTGGTCCTGGATCGCGCCGCCCCAGTCCACGCACTGGCCGGCCGCCGAGAGGTACACCGGCCCGGCGTAGGTCTGCCACTGCCCCGGGTCGGTCTGCCACGACGTGCCCGAACTGAGCTTGAGCGCGGCGTCCATGCTGATCGCGCTGCCCGTGCTGTTCCGGACGGTGACGACGCAGTTCTTGCCCGCCGAGGAGTTGTAGGTGATGAACACCGTGCCGCCGGAGACGTCGGCGCTGCCGAGCACGCCGTACCCGTCGCCGCACTGGCCTCCGTAGCTCGCGGCGGTGGCGGGGGCCGGGGCGGCGACCGCCGCGGCCGCGGCCAGGGCCAGCGCGGCGGCGGCTCCGCGTACGAGGGTCCTGTGCATTGCTCTCCTGTGCGTCCTGTCGGTCCCGTCCGTGCGCGCTCCCCCGCCTACCACGGCGGAGTCCCGCTGCCGCTGGTGCGGTGCTGCTCGACCAGGTGGGTGATGGTGATCGTGCCGTCCCCGGCCGTGGTGTAGGTGACATGTGCCTCGATGGTGCGGCCCCCGCTGTTGACGTAGCCGGTCAGCTCCTGGGGGCTGGACGAGACCGTCCCGGAGGCCCCGTTGGCGACCCCTCCGCCCTGGCTCTGACAGAAACTCCAGGCGCACGTCACGGTCGCCCCGTCGAGCAGCGCGTACCGGGCGGAACCGCCCTCCGGCCGGAAGGCCACCACGTGGTCGCCGGAGGGGCGGTCACCGCCGGCGCTCACCCCGGAGCCGACCGTGGCCATCGCGGTGGTCGTCTCCCCGTCGCCGGCGGAGTCGTCCTCCTCGCCCTCGGAGGGGTCGTCGGACGGGGAGGCCGAGGGGGAGGCGGACGGGTCCTCGGAGGGCGAGGCCTCCTCGGAGGGCTCCTCGGACGGGGTCGGATCCGCCTCCCCTCCGCCGCCGTCCTCCTCGTCCTGCCGGTCGGCGCCGTCCTCGAACCAGGCCGCGACGGGCAGCGAGTCCCAGTTCCGGGCGAGGGCCACACCGCCCAGGCCCACTCCGGCCAGCACCACCAAGGCCGCGACGGCCGCGCCGACGACGGCCAGGACGATCCGCCCCCTCCCGGGTCCCCTCTCCGGCGGCACGGTGAACGTGCGCTCGGGAACCGTCCCCACTCCGTCCCAGTGGTCGTCGACCAGGGCCGCCATGGCGCCGCCCGCCGCCTCGGCCGAGGTCACGGGCGCGACGTCCCGCCCGGCCCGACCGATCGCGGCCACACCGTTGACCAGTTCGAGCGCGGTCGGACGGTAGGACGCGTCCTTGGCGAGGGCGCGGTGGGCCAGGGCCGCGAGCGGCCCGTCGAACCCCGCGGTGTCGGGCGCGCCGCTGATCACCCTGTGCGCGACGGCGGAGGGGTCGCCGCCACCGAAGGGAAGGCGTCCGGTCGCGGCGTAGGCGACGAGCGCGCCCCACGCGAAGACGTCGTCGGCGGTGACGGGCGCCTTGCCCTGGTAGTGGGCGGGGCTGATCCATCCCGGGGAGCCCATCAGGCCGCCGGTACGGGTGAGCGCCGTCTGGTCGAGGGCGCGGGCGACACCGAAGTCCAGCACCCTGGGGCCGTCCGGCGAGAGGATGACGTTGGAGGGCTTGAGGTCGCGGTGGACGATCCCCGCGGAGTGGATCTGCGTGAGCGCCTCGGCCAGGCCCGCGGCCAGGCCGATGAGCAGCCCCTCGTCCAGGGGGCCGTGCTCGCGCATGTAGGCGTTGAGCGTCAGTCCGCGAACGAGCGGGGTGACCAGCCAGGGGCGTTCGGCGTCGGTGTCGGAGGCCAGGAGGGGAACCGCGCAGGCGCCGCCGACCTTGCGCAGCAGATCGACCTCACGCCGGAACCGGGCCCGGAACTCCTCGTCCGCCGCGTACTCGGAGTGGATGAGCTTGAGGGCGACCAGCGCGCCGTCGGGCCCGTGGGCCGCGTACACGACGCCCATGCCACCCGCACCCAAGCGCTTGAGCGGCCGGTAGGGGCCGATCCGCGCGGGGTCGGAGGGTGTCAGGTCAGTGGCGGTGGCGGGGAGGTTGACGGTGGGAAGGCTTGGACTCACGGGGAGGGGATCCTGGTTCGGATACGGATACTGGCGGGGAGTTCGAGGAGGCCAATAGTCGCAGATCGCGCATCACGACACGAAGACGGCGTCACGTCCCACAGGTCAGTAGACGCCCCGTCGGTGTCCCGGGTTCTGTGAACCGGGCAGGGATTCGGAGCGTCCTACCGGACGGTCTCCGGCTGCCGAATCAGCACTTTCGGACCATAGAAACAGATATTGACGGACGCGCCTCAACCCTGGTACACATCTCAAGCCTCTGTCCTCCTCCGGTCCCTGCCCCCGCCGGTCCGCCGCACGGCGCGTGCCCTCCCGCGGACGGACCCGACGGGACACTCGCCCAAGGGAGCCAAGAATGGTGGATCGCCCCACCGCCCCCCTACCGGATTCCCCCTCCCCCTCCGACACCCGTTCCCCGCGCGGGGTGATCGCCGGCCTCGGGCGCCGCGCCAGGGCGAGTTCGCCCGGGCTCCTGGTCTCCGCCCTGGGCGCGGCCCTCCTGAGCACCGTCTTCGGCGCCGGGGCCATGGGACTCGCGGACGAGATGTCCGACGGCTCCGTGTGGCTCTGGAGCGGCCCGACGGGAGAGGCCGTCCGCGTCAACGGCAACAACGCGCAGATCGACCTCGTCGCCGCGCTGCCGGAGTCCTCCGGCAGCCGGGTCCGGGTCTCGCAGAACGACGACTACCTTCTGCTGTTCGACCCCGCCACCGGCAGGGTGACCTCGGTGGACCTGCGGGAGATGGGGTTCTCCGGCGTGCTCGAACTGGGCGCGGGAGGGGACTTCAGCCTGGCGCTCGGCGAGGAGACCGCCGTGGTCATCGACCACGAGGGCGGTGAGATCCGGGCGGTCGACCCGGCGACCCTCCAGCCGACCGGGCCCACGCTGCAAATCCCGGCGCCGCTCGCGGGAGGCGCGTTCGACGACTCCGACACCCTCTGGCTGGGCGTGCCCAGCCAGGGAACCGTCGTCGGTGTCACGGTCGAGGACGAGGAGGCCATCATCGACCAGACGGTGTCGGTGGCCGACCCCGGTGCCGACATCGCCGTCACGGTCCTCGACAGCGGGGTGCTCGCGGTCGACCGGTCCGGGGAGAGCATGGTCGCCGTGAACGGCAACGGCGAGTCACGGGTGATCGACGCGCCGGTTCCGCTGGAGGGAGCCGAGCTCCCCGAGCGCACCCGGGGCGGCCTGACCGCCGTGACGCTGCCCGGCTCCGGCGAGGTCGTCACGGTGGACGACCCCCACGGTGCGGCCCGCGTCGCCAGGTTCGCCACCGGCCACGAGGGCGGCGGTACCGGGGTCCCCCACGAGGGTCGGCTGTACGTGCCCTACCAGGGCGAGGGCACGGTGCGCGTCTTCGACTCCGCCGGTGAGGAGCTCAACCCGATCTCCCTGGCCGGGGCAGAGGGACCGCTGGAGCTGGAGACACGCGAGGGGAACCTGTACATCAACGCGCCCGACTCCGGGACGGCGGCGGTCGTCGACCCCGACGGGCAGGCGATCGTCATCGACAAGACCGCCCGGCCCCCCGGCCTCGACAAGGACAAGGACGGGGACGAGGAGGACGATCCCCGGACGCCCCGGCCGGGTGACGTCCCGGCGCCCTCGCCCGAGGTCCCGCAGCCGGACGTGCCGCAGCCCGACCTCCCCCGGCCCGACGTCCCGCAGCCGGACGCGCCGCAGCCGGACGCGCCCGACACTCCCACCGGCGCTCCCCTTCCCACCGGCACGCCCTCTCCCGACCCCCGGGAGGGCGAGGCGGACCCGCCGCGGACCGATCCTCCGACGGACGAGCCCGACCCCGGTGTGCCCCCGGGCGCACCGGCACCCGTGACCGCCACGTCCGGGGACGGGTCGGTGACCCTGACCTGGCCCGAGGCCTACTCTCCGGAAGCGCCCGTGGAGGAGTACTCCATCACCTGGGACGGCGGGTCCACCTCCGTGCCCGGCACGGAGCTGGAGGCGCGGATCGACGGCCTGGCCAACGGCACCGCCTACCGCTTCCGGGTGACCGCGACGAACGAGTACGGCACCGGACCGGCGGCGCAGACCACACAGGTCACCCCGAACGCGGCCACGCCCGGCGACCCCGGCAACGTCACCGCGCAGACGTCCGGAAACGACACGGCGACCGTCACCTGGGAGGCCGCCGAGAACGCCGTGGACTACCTGATCACCACCACCAACACCGGTGGCGGGGCCGCGCCCAGCAACCGCACGTCCACGAACGCCTCGGTGGAGATCACCGGGCTGACCCCGGGACAGACCTACACCTTCACCGTCACGGCGCGGGGTGAGGGCGGCGTCGCCGGCGGCTCGGCCACCAGCGCCCCGCTCACCGTGAGCGCCCTGACCGTCGGCAATCCGGGCAACGTCAGCCACAGCGTCAGCGGCAACCAGGTCACGGTCACCTGGACGGCGGCGGAGAACGCGGCCCAGTACCGGGTCACGCCCTCGGGCGGCGGCGGCCAGAACATGAGCCCGGCCACCGTCACGGGCACGTCGCACACGTTCACCCGGGGCGGCGGACGCTGCTACTCCTTCACCGTGCGGGCGATCGGCGCGGACGGCACCGAGAGCGACGGATCGGCCTCCAGCTCCAGCGTCTGCGTACGGGAGTTCGCCTGATGTCGGCACACACACCCGAGGAGGCGGCGATGCCGCGAGGAAAGTCCCGCAGACGCGTCTGGACGAGCACGGTCGGCGCCGTCGCCGTGGCGGTCTCGGCCCTGGTCATGACCTCGGCGACCACCGCGCAGGCGGCCGACCCGGTGACGGTGTGCAACTCGGGCGAGGGCGGCAGCCTCCCGTCCGGGGCCGGACCGTTCAGGGTGGTCAACAGCGTGGGGGTCCCGGGGGGCGGGGGGACCGTGTACCTGCTCTACGACGACACCTACAACTGCGCGGTGACGATCAACTCCGGCGTGGGCGTCACGTACATGGACGTGGGTCTGCGGCAGGCGGGCAACTCCGGCACCCAGGCGTGGGACCACGGTCAGTACGGACAGTACGCCGGTCCCGTGTACGTCTCGGCCAGGGGCATCTGCGTGGACTTCACCGGAGCCGTGCGGGACCAGTCCGCGCTCGTGACCAACCAGAACTGCAGCGCCTGAGGTGCGCCGCCCGCGGCTGCTCAGCCGCGGGCGGTGCACACCTCGTCGGAGTAGGCGACCTCGTCCACGCTGACGACGGCGATGACGGTGAAGCAGTACTCCCGGTCGGCGTCAAGGCCGTCCACCGTGGCCGCGGCCCGCCCCGGCGCCACACTGGCGAGTGCGGCGGGGACACTGCCGATCACGCCTCCGACGACGTGGTGCGCGGCCTGCCCGTCGGTGTTGTCCTCCCACGTCAGCAGGGCTGTGTCCCCGGAGTCGTCCAGGGAGACACCGGTGGGCGCCGCCTCCTCGACCACGCTGGCGGGTGGCGCGGCGGAGGCGTCGGCGGAGGGCTCCGCCTCGGGCTGGTCGGAAGGTGCGGCGCCGGTCCTCAGCAGCAGGGCCGCGGCACCCGCCACCACGGCGGCGAGCACGAGGCCCGCCCCGGCCACGGCGGCGTAGCGGGGCCACCGCCGACCCGGCATCGGGGTGGCCGGGACCCGCGCCGACGGGGACGGCGTCCAGCCCTCCGGGGGAGGGGGAGCGGAGGCCCGGAGCTCGGCGGAGGAGACGGCCGGGAGCACCTGGCTCGTCGGCGGAGGCCCGGACCAGACGTCCAGTCCGGCCCAGGGGTCGTCGGAGGGCTCGGGTTCGGGTACGGCGTCCGACGGCGGCGGGTCGTCCCGCCCGCCCCGAGGGGTCCGGTCCACCCCGTCCCGGCCGTTCCCGGGCGTCCCCGGGGCGCTGTCCGCGGAACCGTCCGCCGACCGGTCCGCCCGCGGAAGGGGGTCGGGGACGCCGTCTACGGTCCCGCCCCCCGGCGGAGCGCCCTCGTCCTCCCACCACGCCGTGTCCTCCGCCCCGTCGCGGACGGGACCACCTGCGGTACCGTCCTGCGCGCAGGGGGGTGAAGCGGCTCCGTCGGGATCGCCCTCGGGGGTCGCGGGGTCGCGGTGCTCCCGCCGCTCCTCCCCGGCCTCCGGCTCCCGCCGACCGACGGGGGAGGGCTCCACCGCGGCAACGGGGGGATCCGCCGCAGCGGCGGGGGCGGCCGTCTCCGCGTCCCCGGCGGGCTGTGCTTCCGGAACGGCGGTCTCCTCCGGAGGGGAGGGCTCCCCGACGACCGGCTCCGCGAGGGGCGGGACCGGCACGTCCTCGGCCGCCTCGCGCAGCGCACCGGCGAACCCGGCGGCGTCGGCGAAGCGCCCGGCCGGGTCCTTGGCCAGTGCCCGGACCAGCACGGCCTCCAGAGCGGCGGGCACGTCCTCCCGGGGAAGGCGCGGCGGATCGTCACCGAGCACGCGCTCGCGGTGGGCGAAGGGGTCGGACGCCGCCGCCGAGCCGTCGTCGAAGGGCGGATGCCCGGCCAGCAGCGTCCACAGCGTGGCCGCCAGCCGGTAGACGTCGGAGGCCGCCGAGTGCGGCTCGCCCCTCAGCGCCTCCGGAGGGGCGTACCGCGCGACGTCGACGTCGAGCCCCGCGGCGGGCGGAACGGTGTCCGCCGGCAGGACCGCTCCGGCGTCGATGAGCACGGTCGCCTCGCCCGACGCCAGCAGGTTGCCCGGTTCGACGCCGTGGTGCAGCAGGCCCAGGGCATGGACGGCCTCCAGTGCCCGGGCGACGGCCAGCCCCACCGCCGTGACCTCGTCGACCGGCAGCGGACCGCCGCGGCGGGCGACCGCCCCGTAGTCCCCGCCGTCGACGCACGCCATGGCGACGAAGGGCCTGCCCGAGGTCGTGCGCCCGTCGCCGACCACCGGCACCACACCGGGGAGGCCGGACAGCGCCCGCAGCCGCTCGACCTCGGCCGCACCGCCCTCGTCGCGCATCACCTTCAGGACGACCGGGTCGTCCCCGCCGTCGCTCAGCGCACGGTAGACGGTCGAGGCCGCACCGCGGTGCACGACCTCCAGGGAGTGGAAACCGGGCACCAGACTGCTCCCGCGCGCCCCACCGCTCACCAGGACCCTTCCCTTCTCATTCCACCGGACTCCGACGGGTGGCCGGGCCGGGAACTCACCTGTCCCGCCACAGCAGCGGGCGGGGATCGAACCACCAGGTGAGCGCCCTCCTGCGCCCCCTGCTGAGGCGGAGGGTCCGTACCTGGCGGCGAACGCCCTCCGCGATGGACGACGCGTGCGCCCCGGTGACCGAGGCCCCGGGGGCGAACGCGACGCTGTTGACCGCGCGGCCGAGCCACCCGAGGTCCACCTCGGCCCATCCGCGGGCGCTCTCCGGCAACTGGTCCATGACGAGGGACACCGTGTCACTGACCGTGCTCCCCGGGGGCGGCGTGACCGCGCACAGGCGCAGGGCGTCGCGCAACTCCCGCCAGGCCCCGAGAACACGCCGCTCGGGGGTGCCCGACCACAACCGGCGCCGGGTACGCAGGAGCCGCAGGACGGGAACGGCGAGCACGGCCGCGAGCAGACCGCCCGCGACCGAGGCCGCCGCCCACCAGGGGGTCCGGCCGCCCTCGTCGCGGCGCGCGGACGCGTCGTCGTCGTCGTCCCGCGGGTCGTCCGCGTCCTCCGCCGCCTCCGCCTCCTCGGGCTCGGAGGTGTCCTGGGGCGTCTCCTCCGGCGTGTCCGCGCCCTCCTCGCCGGGTGTGACGGAGAACGGCACCCACCCCACGCCCTCGAAGTACACCTCGCCCCAGGCGACGGCGTCGCCCGTGCGGACCTCGTGCCTGCCGCCGCCCTCGTCCGTGCCCGGACCGAAGCCGACGACGACGCGGCTGGGCAGCCCGGCGGCACGCGCCAGCATGGCGAAGGCGCTCGCGAACTGCTCGGAGGTGCCCCCGCCCCCGGACTCGCCGGGACCGGCCAGCACGGCGGCGACGTTGGCGTAGCCGTGACCGCCGGGGGTCTGGGGGTCGAAGGTGTGCGACTCCCGAACGTACTCCGCCAGAGCGCTGGCGCGCTGGTAGGGCGCCCCCTCGCTGGCGACGGAGGCGACCACCTCGTTGAGGACCGGAGGCGCGCCCGCGGGGAGTTCGCGGTACGCGTCGAAGATCCCCCCGGCAGGGGTCGTGGCCCGCGCCAGCTCGTCCGCCCGCCAGTCGGGAACGTCTCCGACCACCTGGTACCTGGTGCCCGCGACCGGACCGTCCATGTTCACCACGGTGCCCGTGAACGCGTCGTATCCCGGAGACGGCAGGTCGACGCTCCGGGGGGCGCCGACGACCGGCACCCAGCTTCCCGGCAGCTCCTCCCCCACGGCGACCTCCGCCCCGACCTCGGTGGCGTGGGGCGGCGGCGGCACGGGTTCGGGGAGTGTCCGGCCCGCCGCGCGGTAGCCCGCCTCGGGCAGCCAGGTGGTGCCCGTGAAGTCGGACATGACGGCCCACCGCAGACTGACCGGGGCGTCGGACGTGACCGTGAACAGCGGCTCGTCGGCGTCGGCGGCCCATCCGGCGAGGTAGCCGAGCGGGTTGAGCGCCGCCTCGGGGGCCATGGGAGGGGTCATCGCCTCGCGCGGGTCACCGGGTTGGGCGTCCCATCCGGCGAGCAGGAGCGGACCCGCGAACACCGTGGCCGCGGCCGTCAGCGTCGCGACGGCCCCGGTCAGCACGGCCCGTCCCACCCGCCCGGGAGAGGTTCCCGCGGGGGTGTCGACCTCGATCCTCAGCCCCGCCGGATCCGACGGGCCGTCGCGTTCGGGCTCATCGCCCGGGACCGCCATGACGACCGCGGCGGCGACCGTGAGCATGCCGATCGCGAGGAACCCGGGTGGTGCGACGGGGCCGTTGAGCACGGCCGCGCCCAGCAGCAGGACCAGTCCCGGCAGCAGGGCGAGCGCCCGACGGCGCCCGTACCAGGCCAGGGCGGAGGCGGTGGCGGCGAGCCAGGTGGCCAGTGACGGCAGGGTGAGGGTGTCCACGCTGACCGGGGTCGGCGCGGTGCTCGTGAGGATCCGCGCCCCCGAGTGCAGGAGCGCCTCCCCGGCCGAACGCCACACGCCGCCCCCCTCACCGGGCAGCCACACCGCGTACACCACCACCGACGCCAGCGGCAGGGGGAGCCCCGCGACCAGGCTCAGGGACGCCGGCATCCGGCGCCGCAGGGCCAGGGTCGCCACGACGCCGAGGAGCGCGGAGGCGGCCACCACCGCGTAGACGTGGGCGGGCACCGCGTACCCGGGGGCGATCACCGCGCCGCCCGCGGCCGCGGCCAGGAACAGGGCCGCCACGACGAGCGGTCCGGCTCCGGGGGCGGGAGCGGGGGCGGAACCCCGAGCGGGCCCCGCCGTGCGCCGCTCCTCCTCGAAAGCACGCGGTGGGGTCACCGTGACCATGGCGCTCCGTTCCAGCGGTCGGCGAGCCCGGCCGCGTCACCGGCGGTGAGAAGCGTGATGCCGGCGGGGGCGACGGGATGTTCCTCCGCGCCGACGACGGCCCCGATGAGCCCCGCGTAGCGGTCCCCGAGCCGTGCGAACGACCGCAGGTCAGCGGCGCCGAGCGCGCCGCTGACGAGGATCGCGGTGTCCCCGGCGGGACGGGTCCGGGCGAGCGTGAGGGCGGCGTCGAGGTCGGCGTCCGGGGTCGCCCGCGCCTCGGCGAGGAGGTCGAGCAGCGGCGGCAGCCCGCCCGTGCTCTCCCGGGCCCGGCCGCTGGCGAGCCGGAGTTCGCAGTGCAGCGACGAGCGGACACCGGTGGCCAGGATCGAGGCGGCCACGCCCGCGACCTCGTCCAGGCGCTCCTCGCCGCCCGGCGTGGTCCGGTCGTCGACGATGACGCACACCCGTGTCCTGGAGGTGTCGATGTACTCCCGCACGACCAGCTTGTCCAGCCGGGCGGAGCTGCGCCAGTGGACGTGGCGGAGGTCGTCGCCGGGGACGTAGTCCCTCAGGGTGTGGAAGGTGAGCGTTCCCGCCGGGGAGCCGTCGTCCGCGCCGTCGGGGTCGGACACACGGCCGACGGGGACGGCGCGCAGGTACTCCCAGCGCGGGTGGACCCAGAGGCGGTCGGTCTCCCCGCAGTCGCGGCGCGCGGCGGCCAGGCCGAGCGGGTCGGAGCGACCGGCCCGGAGGGGGCCGAGTTCGACGACGCCCCGGCGGGACGCCGTGATCCGGTACTCCGCGTCAGCCGACGCGCGGCCGGGCAGGGGGCGCAGCGCCACCGGCCGCCCACCGCCGGGGGAGAGCACGCGCTCCGTGATCCTGAGGGCCCGTCGTCCGGTGTTGCGTACGTGGAGCGAGACGCGCACGGCCGCGCCGGGAGCGGTCCGCAGCACCGGGACCGAGCGCCGCACCACCACGGCGGCGGGACGTCCGACCGCCAGCGCCGCGACCGCCACAGCGGTCACCGCCACGCCGCCGAGCAGCGCGATCTCCTGGTACTGGGAGAGCACTCCGACACCGAGCAGGAGCGCACCGACCCCCGCGACGAGCCAGCCCCGAGTCGTCGGCATCACCGGTCCGCCGGCGCTCCCGAGTCCCGCGGCGAGGGCGCCGGGGTCTCCCGCAGGACCTCGTCCAGAACGTCGGCTCCGGTGCGCCCGCCGACCGAGGCCTCCGGCGAGAGCACCAGCCGGTGTCCCCACACCGGCCGGGCCAGCAGCTTGACGTCCTCGGGCTCGACGTGCGGACGCCCCGAGGTGAGCGCGAGCATCCGCATCACGTTCGCCATGGCCACCGTCGACCGGGTGGACAGCCCCACGCTGAGCAGGGGGTGCGTGCGCGTGGCGTGCGCGACGCGCAGCACGTACTCGTAGATCGCGTCGTGGACGTGGACGCGTCCGGCGGCCTCGCGCATCCACGCCATCCGCTCCGCGCCGCAGGTGGGCTTGAGGTCGTCCGGCGAGGTCAGCCGGTCGCCCCGGATGATCGCCAGTTCGGCGGCGGTGTCGGCGTAGCCCAGGGACAGCCGCATGAGGAAGCGGTCGAGCTGGGCCTCGGGCAACCGGTAGGTACCCGACATCTCGACCGGGTTCTGGGTGGCCACGACGAGGAAGGGCGAGGGCACCGCGTAGGCGCTGCCGTCCACGGTGACCGTGTGCTCCTCCATGACCTCCAGCAGCGCCGACTGGGTCTTGGGCGAGGCCCGGTTGATCTCGTCGGCGATGACGACGTTGGCGAAGACCGGGCCGGGGTGGAACTCGAATTCGCGGGTGGCCTGGTTGAAGACGGTGACGCCGGTGACGTCGGAGGGCAGCAGGTCGGGGGTGAACTGGATCCGGCGCCAACGGCCGTCCACACTGGCGGCGATGGCGCGCGCGAGCGTGGTCTTGCCGGTGCCGGGCACGTCCTCCAACAGGATGTGGCCCTGGGAGAGCATCGCGACCAGGGCCAGCCGCACGACGTCGGTCTTGCCGAGGACCGCCGACCCGACGGAGGAGACCATGTCGTCGAACTCGTCCGCGAGGAGCACGGCCTCGTCCGCCGTCACCGGGGTCGTCTGATCCGGGAGAGCAGGGGTGTTCACAGAGGGTGGGTCTTTCCGGAGGAAGGGTGAGGAGAGAGGGCCCCGTCGTCTCCGGCGGGTAAGGAGGAGGGGCGTCGGGAGCGCGCGGGGCAGGCGCTCACCGACGTGAGGGTACCGCGTCCGTCATGAGCTGGGAAAGAGCGGGAGCCGGACGGGGCGGCCCCGTGGGAGCGACCCCGGGCATCATCGGCCCGCCCCTGAGGCGGGGTTCGGCCTATCTGGCCATCGCGGCCTTCTTCATGTGCAGGGAGCCGTAACTATGCATCCCGACTGGCTGTGCTGCTCCTGAGGCGTCCGCAGTGATCGAAGCCAGCCACCCGAGGATGCCTCCCTGGGCGGCGTTCCCGAGCGCCGTCCCCGCCGCACCGGCGACCGCCGTGGCCGTGTTGCGGGCGGCGCCTCCGAGGGCGCCGAGGCCCTTGCCCATGAGGTTGAGGCCGCCCTTGAGGAGCCCGCCGGCCACGCCCTTCGCCAGGCCCTTCCACCCTCCGCGGGCGGCGAGCCACGACGCGCCGCGCTGGCCGAGCCAGCGAAGCGCGGGCACGGCGGCCCTCTGGAGGAGGAAACGGCCCGCGGTGGCCAGCGCGGGAGCCGCGACAGCAGCGAGGGGTACAGGCATGGTGCGCCATCCTTTCGGTCGTGTTCCGGTGCGCGGTGAGCGCCCGTCATGCGTCGATGGTCTCGTTTCCACCGCCGTCGGCGGATTCCGGAAAGATCCGGACCGCGCCGACGAACCTCGTCCGCCAGTACTCGGTGTCGAGCGGGACATCCTTCACCGGGTCCCCGGCGTGGACCAGTCGACCGCCGCCGGCGTAGATCCCCACGTGCGACGGGCTGGGGTGGGACTGGATCGTGTGGAAGAAGACGAGGTCGCCGACCTGGAGGGCGCTGACGTCCAGTGCGTCGCCGCGGTTCAGGACGCGGTGGGCCGTCGTGTTCCCGTAGCCCGCGTCGTCCAGGTCCCACTGGGTCGTCGTCACCCTGGGTATTTGCATCCCCACCGACCCGTATGCCTGCTGCATGAGCCCCGAGCAGTCCCAGCTGTCCGGACCGGTACCGCCCCAGACGTAGGGCTCCCACAGTTGCTCCCTCGCGAACGCCACCACCCTCCGGTGCGCCTCACCCGCGTTGCCCTGGAAGGCGGCCTGGTCGACGCCGCCACCGCCCTGGGGGCAGTCCCGGTCCGAGTCGGACGCGGCGACGGTCTGGATGTTGAGCGAGGGCGACGTCGGAGCGATCCCGGAGTCGCTGTAGTACCGGGCCACGTCCAAGACCTGCCGGACGTACCACATGGCGTTGTTGTGGATGAAGACCGTGCACTCGGTGGGACTCAGACCCGCCCGTCTACTGCAGCCGCCGTTCCTCTCGGCCTGATTCTTGTAGTAGGCGAGACGGAACGCCCCGGAGGTGATGTTGTCCGCCGGGTCCCAGACGTTGACCATCCCGTCGCCGTTGCCGTCGATGCCGAAGTAGAACGGATCACTGGTCGGCATATCACCGACCTCGTAGTGCCAGGCTCGGTCCGAAACCGGTTCCTTCGGCAATCCCCCCCACGCGTTGCCAGCGCTGCCCAGTCGGCCGCCGGCCTCCTCGGTCTCCGGGTCCAGCACACCGAACTGGACGATCCCGGCCGCGCCGTAGGGGTTGCGCTGTCCCTCGAGCAGACCGGAGTGCCAGTTCGGGTCCGTGGAGACGTACTGGCCGTTCTGGGTCTCGATCGCGCCGACCGCGGCGACGAGCTCCCAGGGGAGGTCGTACGCCTCGGCCGCGGTGCGGTGTGCCCGCAGGATGTTCTCGGGGATGTCCACACGGATGGTCTTCCGGGAGGAGCCCGACTCCCCGTGCGAGTCGATGGTGATGACCGTCCTGCCCGACGACGTCGACGCGGACGCCTGGACGATGCCCCCCGTGTTCCCGCCCCCGGCCGTGTCGAATCCGCTGTCCGTGGCGCCACCGCCCGGGCCGCACATGGTCGAGGCGTAGGCGATTCCCGCCATGACCGCGAGTGCCGTGGCACCGCCGCCCACGCGCGCGGCGGGCGCGGCGCCCCGGTCGGCGTCGCGCCCAACCCCGGGCAACAGGAACCCGCGCACCCTCGGCCACAGCCCGCTCCACGTGCTCACGCCGCGTCTCCGACGGCCGCCCCCTGGAAGGCGTAGACGGCCCAGGCGCCGTCCTCGGGCACCATGGTGACCGCGTACGACACGGGATCGTTGCCGCCATCGTCCCCGGTGTCCGTCAGGAACCGCGCCTCCACGTCGACGATGACCGACTCGGTTCCGATGTTGCGGATTCCCGTGACCGTCGCCGACGCGCTGGTCCGCTGCGGATCATGGTTGCTCCCGCTGTTGGGCGTGCTGAGGATGGTGTCCTCCAGGGCGCCGAAGAACTCCTCGGAGACCATCGGGGCGAGGCGGGCGAGGCGCTCGTCGTCGCTCTCGTCGGGGATGACCTCGCCGTAGACCTCGACGAACAGGCGCGCCGTCTCGGCCCCGGCCGCGAGTTCGGCCTCCGGGAAGGGCAGCAGCGACATGACGTCGTCGACGCTCCGGCCACCGGGCGCGGCGGGCTCCCCGTTCGCACCCGGTGCGGAGGAGGCGGCGGACTCCTCGCCGCCCGGCCCCGAGACGATCCGCGAACCCAGGAAAACGAGGGCGACGACCAGGGCCGCCAGGATCCCGAACACGACCGTCTTCTCCCGCGAGCCCCCGGCGAAGTCGCTCATGCCGGACCAACCGCTCTGATCATGGGCACCCATTCGTCGAGAATTCGGACAAGAACGCACCATCCATACCGGAAGGAAATCCAAAATGCAAAGGGTATTCGGACCCAAAAACACCACGAAGAGCGATGTTTCCTAACGATTCGATCAAAGGGTACGCACGGACGTTCACACGGTGGACGCGTTCTGGCAGGGTTGACCAGGAGGATTCACCGGCCTGACCACGGATGATCACTCAGGCGAGTCGGACGACCTCCTTCGGTTCGCGAATTTATCCATGATTTATTCGCATTTCATTTCACATTCGAACACCATCGGCCACGCAAAGTAATTTCGACTCCGACGGCCACTTGATTACCTTCACCCCAAACCGGTATATCTTGCCTGCCGTCCGGACCCGAACCCGGCTCACGGTACCGCCGGTGTCGACGTGCCCGATCCTCACGTCGGCCAGGACGGAGACGATATTTCCACGACACGGACGAGGGGAGCCGGAGCCATGGCCAAACGCGGGACCGACGCGTCCGAGCCATGGGAGACCCCGGCCGACGCACTGCCGCCCTGGGCCGGGGAGATGGTCGTACTCGGCTGTCACGGCGGCGCCGGCACCACCACACTTCGGGTCCTGCTGAACACTCCCTGGGAGCTCGGCGCCTACGCGGCCGAGCGGGGGGAGATCGACACCTTCGGCCGCCCGCTGGTCGTCACCTGCCGCAACAGCGTCGCCTCGACGGCGCGGGCGGCGGCGGTCCTCAACGTCATCGAGCGGAACGACCTGCGCCCCGCGGCCCTGGTGGTCGTGGCGGACGGCGCCGGACCGGAACCACCGGAGTCCACGGCGCGGCTACGTCTGGTGCGGGACAGGGTCGGACACCTCGTCCGGTTCCCCTTCGTCCCGTCACTGCGCTACGTCGACGCCGCCGACGCGGACCGGGTGAAGCTGCCGAAGAAGGCCGAACGGGCCTTGGACGAGACCAGGAACGCCTGCCACGCTGCGGCAACCGAGACCCTGGAGCAACAGGGCACGGGGTGAGGAGAACGGATACCCATGGACACCCTTCTGCACGCGAGTGACGTGGTCACCTATCTGACCGCGCCCCCCACGAACACCGTGACCGTCGCGGGAGGCTTCAACTGGACCAACGACCCAGACCTGCCCAGCTTCAGTAACTCCCGCAACCCGATCCAGCAGATCATCAGTTGGGGCCAGGGCATCATCGTCGTCATCGGCATCATCGGCATCCTCTTCGCCGCGGGCAAGATGGCCATCGGCAAGTTCGGCCGGTCCGACCTCGCCGCCGACGGTGTCGGCGGGCTCGTCTGGACGATCATGGGGATCTCACTCATGCTTGTCGCCATCCCGGTCATCACGACGGTCGCCGATGTCGGGGGCGGGGGCGCAGATGCCGCGGAAGAGGCGGACGAGAACATGAGCGACTCGTTCGACGTCGAGGACGGGGGCGAATGACGCTGGGGGAGATCCTGCCCCTGCTCCCGGACGCCGTCCACCTGGGCATGGCGCCTCCGACCGAGGTGCGGTGGAGCCCGGAGCCGAAAATACCGAGGTGGGGTCTCGGCGACGGCCAGGACCCCGGGGCGGACCCGATCCAACGGTTCCTCGGGTACGCCCAAGGGGTCATCGTCGTGCTCGGCGTCCTCGGCATCCTCTACTCGGCGGGAAAGATGGCGATCGGAAAGCTGGGCAGGTCCGAGATCGCCGCGGACGGTGTCGGCGGTGTGGTGTGGACCGTCATGGGGGTCTCCCTCATGCTGGTCGCCATTTCCGTCGTCACCACACTCGCCGGGGTCTGAACGGGTCGGAGAGGTCAGCGGAGGGCGAGTTGACAGTGGAACGGGTAGGGGACGCGGGACGGCTCTCGCTGGCCCTGACGGATTTCGAGAACTCCGGAAACGACCTTCTGGGGTACGTGGCCGGTCTGGGCGTGGTGTTGGGCGTCCTCGCGCTCATCGTCGTCGGCGGGCGCATGATCCACGCGAACTTCACCGGTGATCCCTGGATCGCCGCTCGCGGCATGGCCGACCTCCCCTGGGTCGTCCTCGGCGTGGTCCTGCTCATCGCGTCCGGCAGCCTCTCCGCGAACCTCCTCCAGGGTTCCGTCCACGGGAACGGCGGCGACCTCGCGGCCATCCTCGAGAACGTCGAGGAGGGGCAGGACGGTGTCGAGGAGGGCGCCGCCGACTGTGAGGACGGAGGCGCGCTCCAGGACCCCGACAACGGCAGGTACCTCTGCCCCGACGACGACGGATGGGACGAGCTCGCGAGGACCGCCCCTGTCGACGGCCCCTACGACCCACGGTGCACCGTGGGAGACTTCGCGTCGGACTGCTACCAGTTCTGCAACATGACCGGGTTCTACCCGTTCCGGGGCAAGGCGAGCGACAGCCCGTGCAGCGCCGAACCCATGCAGGCCATGACGCAGGGTTCATGGATCTGGGCCGACTACCACTGCCCCAATCTCAGCCCGTACTGGTGGGGAGCGATCGCGGACTGCCGAGGCGACTATCCCGAACCTCCCGAGAATGCTATGCCCTGGCCGTTTGAATTCGACTCCAACATGCACATGGAAATATATTCCGAGGAGCGCAGGGAGTACAGCTGTAGGTATTACCGGGACTGGGTGGACAGCGTCATCGCGGCCGCTGACAGGATGACGCCCGAAGAATACTGCGCGGGCTTCCCGAGCGAGGAAACCACAGGTGAAGACGGCACGGACGACGATGACTCGGGCCTCGTAGACATCTGATCCCGATCCGAGCGAGAAACGAAGGAGGTGGAACACATGGCTGAGGAAAACGTCGAAGGCTGGGTCGTGGAGAGCCTTCAGGGAATTATTGGGCGAATGTTCGATCTCCTCATCGAAAGCGAAAACAGGGGGCCCGTCTGGGACGCCTCCGAACGCCCGCCGCCTCCCAGCTTGGACCAGATCCTGGGACCTTCCAATGATCCCTACGCCCCAGGCTTCTACGTGGAGGGGCCGGGTGCCGACCAGGGCGTCCTGGCGATCCAGGACATCTTCAACCCCCTGGTCCTGTTCCTGACCACGTTGGGCATCCTGCTGGCGGCCATCCGCCTCCTGTGGTCCCGTCGGCTCGATCCGATGATGGACATGATCCGCGGTCTGCTGACGGTCATCGTCGCCACGTTCGGCGGGCTCTTCCTCATCCTCGTCCTGATGAGGTTCGGCAGCGGACTCACCACGATGGTCCTCACCCTGGGTACGTCCGCGTCGGAGGGCGCGGAGGCACAGGAGACCTTCCTCAGCGCCGCGAAGAGCGTCTACCCGAGCATCATGCGGGTGGGTGCCGACGGCAACGACCTGGGGTTCATGAACGAGACCGCCCGTGGGGCCCTGAGCTCCATGGTCGGCCTCGCGGTGATCCTCGGTCTGATCGCGCAGATGATCGTCCTCACCCTGCTGGACGCGGTCCTCTACCTCATCGCCTGCCTGCTGCCACTGGCCGCGGCCAGCACCATGATCCCCGGCCTGAAGATCTTCCCGAAGGTCATCGGCTGGCTGTTCGCCTGCCTGCTGTACAAGCCCCTTCTGATGATGATCTACCTGGTCGGCCTCGTCATCCTCGGAACCGTCGACGACTACGAGAGCGACGGTCTGCTCAGGTACCTCCTGGGGGCGGCGATCATGCTGCTGGCCACCGGCTCCCTCCCCGTGCTGATGCGACTCATGAGTTCGGGAGGTGTGTGGGCCATGGCCTTCATGGCGGGCGGCCTCAACTCCATCACCGGGGGAGGGGGCGGTGGCGGCGGAGGTGACCCCTCCCCCAGCAACCACCAGATCAACGGTTCCCCAATCGGGAGCCAAACCGGCGGTGAGGCCGGCATCGCCCAGGTGTCCGCGGCCGGAGCGAACGAACGCGCCGCGGGCGTCGCGCGCAACCTCGACGGAGGCGGCTCGGGAACCGGTGGCGGGACCGCTGGCGCGCTGGCGGGTGTGTCAGGTTCGGGAACGGGAGCCGCGACCGCCTCGTCCCTGGGAACGCAGGGCGGTCAGGCCTTGGGCCTGACCGGGACCGGGACGGGCGGCGGAGGTGTCGGCGGCGCCGGAGGCGGGACCGCCAGCGGTACCGGCGACGGCGCGGAGGCGACGGCCTCCGGTGCGACGGAGTCCTCGAACTCCGCGGGCGGCGGTGCGGGGCAGCCGTACAGCCAGGCGGCCACGGGCAGCGCGGACGGCGCCAGCGGCTCCGTCTCAGGCGGAGCCGCCCCGGGCGCGGACACCCCCAGCGGAGCGGCCACGGACGGGGGCGGGTCCCTCCCGGACACGGGCGGAGCCTACTCGGGCGGGGACGCCGCCAGCGGAGCCGCCCCGGGCGCGGACGTGCCCGGCGGAGCCGTCTCGGCCGGGGGCGCCCCCGGCGGAGCGGCCACGGCCTCGGACGGGGGCGGAGCCCTCCCGAGCGGAGGCGGATCAGCACCCTCGACGGGAGCGGCGCCGCCATCGCTCCCCGACGGAGCAGACGGAAGGATGGTCTAGGTGGTTCGCACGTACGGAGGGTGGCGCCGCCGACGCAGCATCGGGTTGTTCGGGCTGGGGCTCAACGCCACCCTCTTCCTGCTCGGCGGCCTGATCCTGCTCATGCTGACCGGCATGTTCGCCCCCGGCCTCGCCCTCTACCTGCTTCCCGGCATGACGGTGGCCTTCCTGTTCGCGGCGGTGCCGGTGCGGGGTGAGTCCCTGCTGAGCTTCCTGCTCGCGCGGCTCCGGTGGTGGTGGGCCAAGGTTCTCGGGCACACCCGCTACCGGGCGGGTGTCATGGTGGAGCACCCGCGCGCCTTCCAGCTCCCCGGCGTCCTCGCCCCCGTCTCCCTGCTCTCCTGTGAGAACGGCAGGGGCGGCCGGTTCGGTCTGGCCTGGAACCGCCGACTGGGCCACATGACCGCGACGATCCTGGTCTCGTCCAACTCCGTGTGGCTGGCGGAGCCGTCCGACGTCGACACATGGGTGTCGAACTGGCACCAGTGGCTGGCCTCCCTCGGGTACATGCCGTGGGTCCAGTGGGTCACGGTGACCGTCGAGTCCCGGCCCGCCCCCGGGAGCGCGCTGCGCAGCAACGTCGAGGCGGACATCGACCCGCAGTCCCCCGCGGCCGCCCGCAGAATCATGCGCGACCTCGTGGTGAACGCCCCCACCGTCAACGCCCAGGTCGAGACCCGCATCAGCGTCACCTTCGATCCGCGCAGGTTCCCGGTGGCTCCCAAGGACCGCATGCAGGCGGCGGTGGAGGTCAACGGCTACCTCAACCAGCTCGAGACCAGCCTCGCCAGCACGGGCGTGTCCGTCCTGGGCCGGGCCACCCCCGAGCAGCTCGTCGCCATGGTGCGCAGTGCCTACGACCCGACGGTCGTCAACGACCTCAGTTCGGTGCTGAACGAGAAGCCCCAGGACATCGGGACCCTCGACTGGACGGACGCCACACCCGTCGAGGCCGAGGTGCACCACGACCGCTACACCCACGACGGCGGCACGAGCGTCTCCTGGATCTGGCAGGAGGCGCCGCGCACCCACGTCACGAGCACCGTGCTCGCCGAACTGCTCTCCCCCACCCGCTGGGTCAAGCGGACCACACTGCTGTTCCGCCCCTGGCCCGCGGCCGCCGCGGCGCGCGCCCTGGAACAGCAGAACTCCGCGGCCCAGTACAAGAGCGAACTGTCCTTCCGGGTGCGGCGCAGGGTGAGCGCCCGGGACAACCAGGACCTGGCCTACGCACGGCAGGCGGCCCAGGAGGAGACGCGCGGCGCGGGCCTCGTGCAGGTGAGCCTGTACACGTCCGCGACCGTGGACGACGAGGAGAGGCTGAAGCAGGCGATCACGCACACGGAGTCGGCGGCGGAGACGTCCCGCATCCGGTTGCGCAGGGCCTGGGGCAGCCAGGACGTCGCGTTCGCCACGACCCTGCCCCTCGGAGTCTGCCCGCCGTTCCTCATCCAGCGCGGCATGGGCTAGGGAGAAGGAAACGTGGCGATCATCGATCGACAGAGTCGGCGGGAGGAACGCCGCCAACAGAGCGCTGAGCGCAAGCGCCTCAAGCAGAAGGAGGCGCTGCGGGTCCAGGAGAGTCGGACCGACCGTTCGAAAGAGCGGGACCGGGAGGTCATCGCCCCCCTGCTCGGCTGGAAGCACAGGGGTGGCGGGGCTTCGCCGAACATCCCCAACGCGGTCGAGTACCAGGCGACCACCGCCCAGGCGTGCGGGCTGTTCCCGTTCGTCACGAGCAGCAAACCACCGGCGATCGGCACCCCGATCGGCCGCGACCTCCTCTCCGGGGAGGCCGTCTGCCTCGACCCGATGGCCTGGCTGCGCGCGGGGCTGATCACCAACCCCGGCTGCTTCGTCCTGGGGCAGCCGGGCACGGGGAAGTCGACGTTCGTGAAGCGCCTGGTCACCGGGTCGGTCTCCTTCGGATCCCAGGCCATCATCCTGGGCGACACCAAGCCGGACTACACCGAGCTGATCCAACACCTGGGCGGCCAGGTCATCCGGATCGGACGGGGTCTGGACCGGATCAACCCGCTGGACGCGGGCCCCCTGGGCACGGTGATGGACCGGCTCTCGGAGGTGGAGCGGGAGAAGCTCCGCTGGGAGGTCCGCTCGCGGCGGATCTCGTTGCTGATGGCGTTGTGCACCCTGATCCGCGAGGACCGGATCAGCAACGCCGAGGAGGTCGTGCTCGGCGCGGCGGTGGACCTGCTCGACGAACGGCTCGCGGGACGGCAGCCGACCGTCATCGACGTGCTCGACGTCGTCGAGGAGGGTCCCGCGTCGCTGCGGTCCTTCGCCCGCGCCGACGACCGGGAACAGTACGACAAGCGTGTGGACGACCTCGTCTTCACCCTCCGCCTGCTGTGCACCGGTTCCCTGGCGGGCGTCTTCGACGGCGAGACCACCCGGCCCCTCGACATGGAGGCGCCGGGGATCAGCGTCGACATCTCGCGGGTGGGCGCCGCGGGCGACAAACTGCTGACCGCCGCCATGCTGTGCACGTGGAGCTACGGGTTCGGCATGGTCGACGCGGCGGCCGTGCTCTCCGAACTCGGCCTCATCCGCCGCAGGTCCTACATCGGCGTGATGGACGAGCTGTGGCGCGCCCTGCGCGGCGCCCCCGGACTCGTGGAGTTCGCCGACTCGCTCACCCGGCTCAACCGGTCCAAGGGCATGGCCTCGATCATGGTCACGCACTCGCTCAGCGACCTGGAGGCGCTGGCCACCGAGGAGGACCGGGCCAAGGCCCGGGGGTTCGTCGACCGCTCCGCCATCACCGTCCTGGCCGGACTCCCCCCGCGTGAGCTCGCCGCGGTCAACCGGATCACCCCGATGACCGCCCCCGAGCAGGGCCTGGTGGCGTCGTGGTCGTCGCCGGACTCCTGGCAGCCCGGCGCACGCCACCCCGGGCGCGGCAAGTACCTGATCAAGACGGGGGCCGAGCGGCTCGGCATCCCGGTCCAGATGACGCTCACGGGCGACGAGCTCGTCCTGTACGACACCGACCAGGCGATTCGGGGAGAGTGAGGCCGACGATGGCGGGTGAGAAACCCAAGTACCAGGTGCGCGGCGGTGCGGCCGCCGCGGGCGCGCCGCCCCTGCTCATCCTGCTGGCCCTGTGGGGCACGGTGGGCCTGCTCTTCCTCTTCTGGTCGTCGGCCCGGCTGGTGGCGGCCTTCACCGGGGGGACCGTCGGCACGTTCGGCGGGGGGTGGGTGGTCGCGCTGCTCACGTGGGACACCGGCACGGCGTGGCCCGGTACGCCCAGCACGGCGGTCGTCGTGGTGTTCGCGGTCCTGTCCACGGTGGCCGTCACCGGTGTGTGGCTGATCCTGCGGTGGCTGAGGAACAAGCTGTACGGGCAACCCGACGCCGTCACCGCGCTGAACAAGGACAACAAGACGGTCGACGAACTGGCCCGCCCCGAGGCCGCCGACAAGGCGGTGCGGCTGCGCAAGCACTCGCTGCGCGGCGCCAAGGGCCGGCTCCTGCCCGAGTCCCAGGTCGGGCTCGTGCTCGGCGACCTGAAGAACCCGTCGGGCCGGGGAACGGGGCAGCGGCTGTTCGCGTCGTGGGAGGACACGATCCTCGCCTACATGGCACCCCGCGCGGGCAAGACGACCGCGATGGCCATCCCCTACGTCCTGGACGCGCCCGGACCGGCGCTCGCGACCAGCAACAAGGGCGACGTCTGGGCGGCCACGGCCAAGATCCGCGAGCGGACGACGGGCGAGCGGGTCTGGCTCTTCGACCCCCAGCACATCACCCACCAGGGCCAGGACCTGTGGTGGAACCCGCTGTCCAACGTCCGCAACGTCGAGGACGCCTACCGCCTCGCCGGGCACTTCGTGCTCACCATCGACGACGACTCCAAGAAGGACATGTGGGGCCCGGCGGCCCGGGCACTGCTCTCCCAACTCATGCTCGCCGCCGCCCTCGGACGCCAGGACCTGGCCAAGGTCGGCGAGTGGCTGCACGACACCAAGCTGCCCCAACCGGTGGACCTCCTCTTCGACCACGGCTTCACGGCCTACGCCGAGGCGCTGCGCGAGACCCAGAACATCGTCGCCGAGACCCGCGACGGCATCTACACCACGGCCCGGACCGCCGCCCGGTGCCTGGACGACCCCGCGATCATGGCGTGGGTGACCCCGCCCAGGGACCCCACGGTGCCGGAGTTCGACCCCCGCCAGTTCGTCACCACCCGGCAGACACTGCACCTGCTCAGCAAGTCGCGCGCCGCTTCCGCGCCGCTGATCGCCGCCCTCACCGACGCGATCTTCCTGGCCGGGGAGGAGGCGTCGGAAGGGCAGGGCGGCAGGCTCGACCCGCCACTGGTGGCCGTGCTGGACGAGGCCGCCAACATCTGCAAGATCGCCGACCTGCCCGACATGTACTCCCACCTGGGCTCGCGCGGCATCGTCCCGGTCACCATCCTCCAGAGCTACCGCCAGGGGGTGCGCGTGTGGACCGAGAACGGCATGGAGGCCATGTGGTCCGCCGCGACCGTGAAGGTGTTCGGCGCCGGGCTGGACGACCACAAGATCGTGGACGCGCTGTCCAAGCTGATCGGCCAGCACGACGTGTCCACCTCGTCGTTCAGCTACGGCGAGAACAGGGGGAACTTCTCGGTGCAGCTGAGGCGGCAGGAGATCATGCAGGGCTCCGACATCCGGCAGATCGGCAAGGGCGAGTGCCTGCTCTTCGCCACGGCGGCCAAGCCCACGCTGCTGCGGATGCGCCCCTGGTACAAGACCCCGAAGGCCAAGCTCGTCAGCGCCGCGATCAAGGACGCGGAGGAGCAGATCACCGTCGGTGCGCGTGCGCGCTTCGACAGACCCACCGGCAGGTGATCGGCGCCCGCCGACATCCGTCCGATTCGACCGGTGAAGGAGCAGGACCATGGCCGAACCGAATCCCGAGGAGCGCCGCACACCGTCTCGGAGGCCCGCGGGCTCCCTGACGGCCCGGTTCCGCCTACCCGGACTCCGCAGAGAAGCAAGGGAACGACTCCGCGGCATCGCAACCGCGCGGGGGGCAGCCGATGACCTCGTCCAACACTTCAAGCAATTCAACAGACCGATACAGGGAGCGAACTCGGTCAACCCGGCGGCCTACGACAGGGCTGTCAAGTCGGTGCAAACCGCCCGCAACGCCTACGTGAGTATCCTCGACGATCGCGCCAAGGCACTCGCCTCAGCTCTGGAACGGCCTCCGGGGAGAGAGACCGCGGCTGAGGGAGCGCAGCGGCTCGGCGAGGTCCTCGATCGCGACAACGAACGGACCGAACGGGCGAAGAACGCCGAACGGGCGTTCACACAGGCCCGGGAAGACGCCTATCCGGGTCTCGCCAACCCCGTGAACACCGGAGCGGGGGCACGGGCCCCACGAACAGCTCCGACGCGCCCTCAGGGACCCCCTAACGCTTGGGACCTCATCCGCGGAGAGGGCCGACCGCCCACGGCGCGACCGGGCTCCAGCGCCGGCAGTCCTTCAAGGCGGTCCCCACAGAGGCCGCACCAGCACCGACGGGGTCCGGAGCAAGGTGGGGGCAGAGGTGTCTGACGACCCGACCGCGAGTGCGCGGCCCGCAGCCGACGGCAGCCGTTCGACAAGACCCCAGGAGTAGACGATGGCAGACCCGAAGTACCCTCCCTCCTGGCTCCGCGTCCTTCCCTGGATCTACGAACGGGGGCTGGTGCGCACCCTGATCGACACTGTTCGGCGTCAGGCGATGTCGGACGGTGAGATCGCCGGCAAGCAGCACAGGAGCGTCCGCGAACGCGCCGCGGCTCTGGGGACCGCTAACGGCCAGAAGGTACTCGACAGGGCGACACGCGACTACGAGACCTACCTCAGCGGGATCGACGACCTTCACTCGCGCCTCACCGCGTTCGCCCGTGACAAGAGGACCGGTGTGGCAACCGTGCTTCAGGAGCAGGCCAGGGCGTCGGATCGCGCGCAGGTGTTCGGAGGGAAGATGAACGACGCCCACAAGGCCCTCGAAGCCCTCGCGTCCCAGGCGACGGACGGTCCGGGGAACCGGGCCGTGTCCGCCGCCACTCCGCGGCCCCGCACTCCCACGCACGACGGGACCGGCCAGAGCCCCACGAGCGCCGTCGGGCAGGACGCGACCAGACCCGTGCCCCGTCGGGACGGCGCCCCCGGCCGTCGAAGCGGGCAGGCGCCGCGTGTGTGAGTACGCCGACCACCCTGAACGTGTCCTGTCCGACCGGTGAGGAGTAGACCATGGCGGAACCAGGTTTCCTGGCTCGGGTGCGGGACGCCGTGCTGCGACCGCGGCGGCTCGACGAGCTCATGAAGGATGCCAGGCAGCGACTGGCCGCGATCGACCTCGCCAGGACGACGGCGGACAGGGAACGCGCCGAGGTCGGCGCCCTGGCTGTCGGGTACCTGAGAATCGCGCGTCTGTCCGTTCCGGATCACGTGTCCGTCGCGGAGGAGAACAAGGAGAAGGCGCTCACGGCCGCGGACGGCGCGCACGCCGACTTCGTCTCCGTCCTCGATGAACGCGCGACGTCACTCCGCGACGCCATGGGCCGGGGGGAACACCGGGCATCGGTGGCCGGGCTCGAGAAGGCGATCGGAGAGGACACCCGCAGGGAGCGGACCTCCCGGGACGACTTCGAGCGACGCATGTCCACCGCGCAGGGGCACGCGCACCCCGCCCTGGATCCGCTCGTGGACCCGGCGGCGAGCACGGCGGAAGTGCGTGCCGAGTTGCACGATCGGCCGCCGCGTCAGGGAACGCGCACGCGCACCCGCGGGCCATCGACCATCGGACCCGCGGCGCACCGGCCGGAGGTCTCCGACAGCCGCACGCAGAGGGGACCGCGAGCGTGACACCGCACCCTCCCGCAGACGAGCCACAGCCGTCAGCACACGTCCGACCCGAACGCCAGGGAGCCTGACCATGGCCACTCCTCCATCACAGCGGGGGTCGCGACCCCCGGCCCCGCAACCATCCGCCGAGGTTGTCGACGCGATCGAACAGCAGTGGAACAACACTGTGACCGACTGGTCATCGGCAGATGCGAAGGTCCTGGACGTTCACAAGGCCGCTCGGGAATCCGAGGAACACGCGCGGAACAACCATCCGGAACACCTGGACGCCGTCCGGTCGCGTGGTGAGCGGGCCGTGGAACACGCGCAGCGGGCGGTGAAGGCCTTCGGCAAGAAGATCGAGTCGCGTCAGTACGATCTCCAATACGCCCGGGGCAGATGGCCGGGGCCGGAGTGGACGGACACGCTCCTTCGCGGCATCCTCGTCAAGGACCAGCGTCAGGAGGCCCTGAACAGGGAGGAGTTCGCCCAGGCGATCGGGAAGGCCATGGACATCGCGCGTGTCCCCCTGCCTGAGCCGACCACGCGACCGGTGCCGGACGCCTCACGGGCACACACGACGCCCACCCTGTACGGGCCGCCTCGCCCGAAGGCGCGCGGTCACGCGCGGACCACCGTCAGCGCGGCGAGGTCGGC
The DNA here is from genome assembly GCF_055632325.1 of Nocardiopsis sp. KDC1DS13DA1. Lineage (NCBI taxonomy): Bacteria > Bacillati > Actinomycetota > Actinomycetes > Streptosporangiales > Nocardiopsidaceae > Nocardiopsis > Nocardiopsis sp. KDC1DS13DA1. The sequence goes on along the minus strand of NZ_JBVMUY010000035.1, from coordinate 33,415 downwards.
CCAGCGGAGACAGCAGCAGCGCAGGGGCAGGACTCAGTCGTGAGCCGGACATCCGGGCGCGCATCACCGACGCGGACAGGAACCGCGAGCGTGACACCGCACCCTCCCGCACACGAGCCACAGCCGTCGGCACACACCCGACCCGAACTCCAGGGAGTCTGACCATGGCCACCCCTCCATCCACCGCCGCTCCCCCCGCCCCGCCCGACCCGCAGGTGGGGGGCGAGGAGGTGAAGCCCTCCGGTACCTCCGCCAACAGCGCCAACGCCGCCGTCGCGCACCGGCGGGGTTCGCTGAGCGGTGGGGCACCGGCCCAGACCGCGGGTGGGAACGGCGACGTCGCCTCGGAGACCGTCGGCGCCATGACCACGATCGCCAGCATCGCCTCGAAGGTCCTGGACTTCGTGTCGGGCCTCTTCCAGATGGCCCTCAACTTCCTGATGGGCCTGGCCATGATGGTCGTGCGTCCCGTCCTGCGCTCCATCACGGGACTGGCGCGACGGGGTGTCCGGTGGTTCAGGACGACGCGCCGGACCCGCGCGCGCTGGAAAGAGAAGAAACTCCAGCGGGCGGAGAAGAGGGCGGGAAGGCTTCGCGGCGAAGCCAGGGCACGCGCCAACGCGTACCTGAGAAGCGAGACGGCACGCGGCGAGGACCTGGTGACGGCGGCGGAACGCCGACGCGACACGATGGTCGGCCAAGCCACCGCTCGGGCCGCTTCCGACGTTCAAGTGGCCGAACGCAGGAGCGCGGCCCGCGTCGCGGCCGTGCGGGAACGCGGTCAGCGCCTCGTGGAACAGGCGCGACGGACCGGCCGGAAGAACATCGAGCGCGCCGAGCGTGAACGGGAACGGCTGATCCGTGGGGCGGAGGGCAAGGGGCCCGTCGCCGAGCGGGACGCCCGTGCCCGGGGAGACGCCGGGGTGGACAGGGCGAGGGACCGGGGAACGGCACGCGTGGAGCGGGCCCGCATCGCCGCCAGGAGGACGCTGGACACCGCTGTGCGCAGGGGAGACGCCGAAGTCGGGGCGGCTGAGCAGACGGGCCGTGACCGGATCGACGACGCCCGGAGGCGAGGAGACGCCGCGGTGGGCTCGGCCGGGCGGGATCGGGACCGCATCCAACAGGAGGCACGGGAACGGAGCCGACTCGCCACAGCCGCCGCGGACAAGGCGTACACCGACTACGTGGCCGCCGTCGGCGATCGACTGGACATGACGGTCGGACTGCTCGAAACAGAACCGCGCAACGTGCGAACGATCATGCGTACGGAACACAGGACGGCCCGGGCGCAGAACAGGCGGCTCCGCGAAGACATGGGCCAGGCCCATCCCGTGAACATGTCCCCGGCCACCGCACCCTCGGCCACGCCCGCGGGGACCCCCTCGACGACCCCGACGGCACCCGCCACCGCGGCACCGGTGACTTCGGGCAACGCGCACACGGTCCGCCAAGCCCAGCGGGCGGCGCGGCAGCGCGCCAACCAGACCACGTCCGGGCAGACCGCGAACGGCGGCCGGATCGCGCGATTGCGTCGTGCCGGACAGCGCAGGTCGGGCGCCGGTCGCCGTACCACGTGACGGTGGGTTCGCGTCCGCGCGGAGCAGAGGGAGGAACACATGAGTGAACACGGGTCGGCGCGCGGTCGGCTCAACGACGAGGAGGCACGGACCCGCAAGCGCGTCGCCGCCCATCTCGACGCGTCCCGGCAGTCCGCGGGTTCGGAGTCCGGGGACGGCGGCAGCGGCGGGGGAAACGGCGGCAGCGGCGGCGGTGGGGGCTCGGGGAGGAAGGACTTCACCGAGGCCCTGCTGATCGCGGCGATGCGCACCCCGGTCGGGCGCCGCGGCATCAGCAGCGCCGAATTCCTCGTCCATGAGTCCGCTCGCCATGTGCTGGACAAGCGCGCCATGGCGGGTCGGGGCGAGGCGTTCTTCCCCGACGACCAGGTCAGGTTCTCCCCGGACGTCAGCCTGGGGATCGTCAGCACGGTCCAGAGGAGCAGCCCGCGCACGCTCGCCCAGGCGATCGGAGCCGAGGTCCGACACGTCCAGGAGGCGCAGAAGAACCTGACCGCTCGGGACGTGGACGCGGCCCTGCGCGCCGACTACAAGACCGGGCGGATCGGAGACGCGGCGCGCACCGCCGTCGACGGATCGGGAACGACCCCGCGATCGGCCTCGGGGGACCTCTGGGCCCGAGGGTTGGACGAGGGCGCCGTCGACCGGATGAACCACCGCGAGGTGGCCCGGCACCTGCTGAGCGCGGGCAACTCGACCGATCCCGGAGCCAGGGACGCGCTCATGGGGTACGCGTTGGCGCTGGACGGCAAACACGAGCCCTTCGCGTTCTCCTTCGAGGCGAACGCGATCGCGCAGGTGAGTTCTCTCGACCGCGCCGGCACCGCGGGTGACGTCAACGCGGTCATGGCGGCCTCGGCCTGGCAGGCGGATCTCCACCCCGTCCCGATCGAGGACTACCTCACCCGGGCCCCCGCCCTGCCGAGCGACCGCAGGGCCAACCTGCATCTGCTCCGGGACTCCGCGCAGATCGTGGCCGCCGCCGTCTATGACGGCAAGGCCCCCGCCAGTCTCCTCATCGACCTCACCGAGAACGCCAAACGCCACGTTCCGGGGTTCGCGGAGAAGTACGACGAGGCGCGCGCCCGCGACCTTCCGCAGGGCGACGCGGTGCTGTACGCCTACGACGGTCTTCGCGGCCACCCCTCGGTGCGAGCGCCGCGCGATCGAGCCGAGCTGATCGCCGCGGGCAACGCGGTCGGGGCGGACCTGCGGGCGCACAAGGCCGAGCGGATGGCGGACCCCCGCCGCGTCATGGACTCCCGGCTGCCCGAGAACGTCCCTGAGCTGGCGAGGGCGGCGGAGGTCGCGGGCGGGTCCGGAGTCGCCCGTCCCCGTGAGGCCCTGGCGGACGCCCGTGCGACCGCCGACCGGTCCGGCGTGCGGTATCCGCGGGGCGAGGCCGCGCGCGGGGCCCACCGCGACGGACGCAACGTACGCGTCGGACGGCTCGACAAAGCGCAGGTCGCGGCGGGCAACAGGCACACCGGCGCCAAGGGCGTCCAGTACCGGAGGGGTGAGACCGTCCGGGCGGTCAGGAACGAGTCCGCCGCCGGGCTCCCCCGGCGCCGCGCACAGATCCAGGCGGCCCGACGGCGGCTGATGGCGCAGTACAACAAGCATCGGCGCACCGCGACGACCACCACGACGCGCCGCGCCGCCGTGCGGTGACCCGGCCGCTGTCCCCCAGAGCATGACCAAGACCGTGGGAAGAGACGACGCAGGACATGAGCACTGAGCAGAACCAGCAGGTCAGCGGGCAGACGGAACTGCCCGAGGAGGCGTGGGGGGAGCCGGAGTACGCGGAGCGGCTGACTCCGGGGCCTCCCGGGCTCACCGGTGAGGCGCCGGGGGTCGTCGACGCGGTCGGCACGGTCGACGGCGCCGACGACCCCGTGGAGGGCGAGGACGAGCCCGCTCCGGAACCGGTCTTCAAGAACGTCGAGGAGTTCGTCCGCCTGCGGTTCCTGCCGGTCTACGTCCGTCCCGAGGGCGGCCAGTTCCGCTGGTGCAAGGAGTGGTGGCGGCACGCGGAGGCGGTCTCGCGCTTCCAGGCCCTGTGGCACGCGTGGGAGGTACTGCGCTGGGAGGCGGGCACGGGCATGGCGGTCTGGTACCGCGACCACCTCGACTTCCAGATGAGCATCCTGCTCGGCGACACCGGCCCGTTCCGGGAGTGCACCTCGCGCCGCCACCAGGATCCCCGGCCGCTGGCCGCCGACCCCGCGCCCGAGGGGTGGTTCGAGGACGAGTGGTGATCACGTCGGAAGGGACGTGACACGAGGGGTCGGAGAGAACACCGCCGGCCCCTTGCGCGTGGTTTTCGATTGTTCACCCGGCCGTCGCCGCGCGGCTCCCGGTGGAGGGCGCTTCCGTCGATCCGCGCCAATAGACATGACCCGGCCCGCGAACGCGGGGAACGACGGACCGGGAAGGCGCACGGGTGGAACCCCTCCAACTGGCACTGACCATCGGCTCCGCCTTCATCAGCGCGACCAGCGTGCTCATCGCCTCGGTCGCCCTCGGCGCGCGGTGGGAGGGCCGCAGCGAGTCGGACCGGCTGCGCGCCGAGGCCAAGGACTACGAGGCACGGGTGACGCGGAGTCCGCAGGTGCAGGAGGTGAGGTACCTCGAAGCCCTCCTGCACGCCTACGAGTCCGCGCACAAACCCGTGGAGAAGGATCTGGAGCGGCGCGAACAACTGGTCCGCCACGCCGAGAGCAACGCCGAGACCCGCGCGAGGAACGTACAGGCGTACCTGGAGACCTTGGGGGACGCCCGGCGCGTCGCCGAGCGGCTGCGCGCGCACGACCACCCCGGGGGGATCCGCGGCGCCCTGCGGAGCGCCCGCAGGCGGCTCGCACGGCCGTCCGGAGCCGGGCGCCCGGCCGGTCCCGCGCCGCGGGCGGGGAAGGGAGCGCACAGGTGACCACGGTTACGGCGATCGCGATCACGGTCGGGCTGCTCGCCGCGGCCCGCTGGGCGCTCACCGTCCACCGCACGGCCCACCGCGTGTACCCGCCGCGGGGCCGGAGCAGCTCCGAGACCTCGGCGGACGCCGAGCGCGCCCTGGAGCTGTCCGGAGACCTCGGTGCGTCCACGGGGCACCTGTGGGCGTGGCGCGACCTGCTGTCCGACACCGCTGAGGAGGCGTCGAGGGTTTCCGCCGGAGGCGGGGAGTCCGCGGACCCGGCGGACCGACGGCGCGCGTTCGACGAGGCCGCGAGCCGGATCCGGTCCGCGCTCACCGACCTGGACACCCGCGACTCCTCCGCCCCCGCCCGGCACGGGAGCACACCGGAAGGGGCGGGCCCGTGGAGTGGCTGATCACGGCCGGGACGGTTCTGGGATCGGTCTTCGGGACCGCCCTCGTCGTGTTCCGCCGCAGTCTGGGGAAGGCGCGCGAGGGCGGGCGGTCCGCGGTGGCACGTGTCCGCGTCGAGGCGGAGCAGACCCGGGCCCGCGCCAACGACCGCTTCCTGGACGCCGAGGTCAGACTGCCCGGACTTCGTGTGCGCGTCGAGAGCGCCTTCCGGGCGGGAACGCTGCGCCGGACAGCCGCGGGGATCCTGGCGCGGCAACAGGCCGCGCAGGCCTCCGCCGACCGGTCCGCGCAGTCCTTCACCGCGGGCGTCGATCAGCACCGGGAGCTGCTCGACCGGCTCCGCGCGGACGGGCTGCTCGGAGAGGGGGCCGCGGAGCGGACGGTCGGCGCCGTCGGTCCGGCCGCGCGGGCGCGGGAGGACGTCGCCGAGCTCGGTCGTCTGCTCCAGGACCTGGAACGGCGCCGGACCGCCTGCGAGGAGAGCGGGCTGCTCGATCCGCTGTCCGTACCGGTCGCGATCACCGCACAGGACGTCGAGGCGACCAACGCGCGGCTGAGCCGGCCGGACCGCTTCGACGAGACCCGCTTCCGTGCGCTCGCACACGAGGCGGCACTCGGGCGCGATCTGCTCACCCGGGGTCCGGACCGGCGTGACCGGGCCGACGAGGAGCGCGACCGCGCGGCCGCACGAGGGCCGGGGAGCGGTCCCGACCCGCTCACGGGGGTTCCGACGACCCTGCGCGAGGCGCTGAGGAGGCAGGCGGAGAAGGGGACGGCACCGAGGGCACCGCGGCGCATCGACGTCGCGGAGGTCCGCCGCGGGGCCGGACGCGCGCCGGGCCCGAAGCCGTGAGACGTGGGGGAGGGAAGCGTCATGGGAACGCTGGGCATGGGTGAGGTCGTCACACCGCTGGTCGCCGTCGCGGCCCTGGCGGTCTGCGTCCTGGTCGCCGCGGAGTCGGTCAGGCGGTTCCGGGGCCACCGGTTCGACCACCCGCCGGCGCTGCTCGGCCGTGATGAGCGGGAGCGGGTGAGCGGGCTGCGGCGCGACTTCCTGCGGCGCCGGTACGCGTTGGTCCGCGCGGCCGACGTGCGCGTGCGGGAGTGCGCCTTCCCCGGACCCGGGACGGCGGGCCCCGCTCCGGCCGACCCCGTGCGGGTGGTGGCGGACCTCGACCGGGACCTGGCACGCCTGGACGCTGAGGAGAGACGGGCCATCGGGCGGGCTCGCGCGGAGTTCGCGGACCGGCGTGAACGGGCCGAACGCGGCCGCGCCGCCGCCCGGTGGTGGGACCTGGCGTGCGCCGGGGCCGCCGCGCTCGTCGCGGGGGGCTCCGTCGCCGCGGGCGTGGCGGCGCTCCTGTGACCGGACCGGCCGCGGCCGCCCCAGCCCGAGCCGAGCGGGAGGGCGGGAGCGGGTGTGGTGCCGCTGGGGTGACACCACACCCTGGGAGGGGGGAACTGCGGTCCGGGACGGTCAGACCGCGGTCTTGTTCCCCGCGAAGCGCTCCACGTCCTGCTCCTCCCAGCACTCCACGTTGTGGAGTTCGGGCATGCCGGCCTTGGTGAACACCGGGTCCCTGCCTTCCTTGCGCTGCTTGACGAAGTCGCTGAGCAGACGGCAGGCGATCGGCGCGAGGAAGGCCAGCGCGGCGAGGTTGACCAGGGCCATGAGCCCCATCGTGGTGTCCGAGAGGGTCCAGACCAGGCCGCCGGAGCCGATCGCGCCGAGGAAGGTCACCAGGATCACCAGCCCCCGGAACCCGGTCATGGCAGCGGGCCTGCGGGTCAGGTAGCCCACGTTGGCCTCACCGTAGAAGGTGTTGCCGAGCACCGAGGTGAAGGCCACCAGCAGGATGATCAGTGTGAGCAGGTGCAGCGCCCAGGGGCCCAGGTTGGCCTCCAGGGCGTTCTGCGTCAGCGTCGGACCGGCCTCCTCGGTGTAGGTCGGGTTGGAGACGAGGATGATGAAGGCCGTGGTGGAGCAGACGATGAGGGTGTCGAAGTAGACGCCCAGCGTCTGCACGAGGCCCTGCTTGACCGGGTGGCTGACCGAGGCGCTGGCGGCGGCGTTGGGCGCCGAGCCCAGGCCCGCCTCGTTGGAGAACATCCCGCGCCGCATGCCCTGCACGATCGCGGTGCCGATACCGCCCGCGGCGATCTCCCGCAGGCCGAAGGCGTGCGTGACGATCTCGGTGACCACGGCCGGGATCTGATCGAGGTTCATGGCGACCACGGCCAGGCCCATGACGAGGTAGACCGTCGCCATGAAGGGCACCAGCAGCGTGGCGGTCTGGGCGATCCGGCGCCCGCCGCCGAAGATGATCACGCCGGTGACGGCGGCCAGGACCGCGCCGACCGCGTAGGGGATCCAGGAGGCGGCCTCGGCACCCGTCGCGGTGGTGACCGTGTTGGAGACGGCGGCCGAGATGGTGTTGCTCTGCACGCTCGTGAACACCAGACCGAAGGTCACGGTGATGATGATCGCGAAGAGCACGCCCATCCACCTGGCCCGGAGTCCGCGCTCCATGTAGTAGGCGGGGCCGCCGTAGTAGCCCTCCTGGCCCCGGGCCTTGTAGAGCTGGGCGAGGGTGGACTCGACGAAGCTGGCGGCGCCGACCAGCAGCGCCATGGCCCACATCCAGAAGACCGCGCCGGGGCCGCCCAGGGCGATCGCGGTGGCCACACCGGCGATGTTGCCGGTGCCGATGCGGGCGGCCGCCGAGACGGCGAAGGCCTGGAAGGCAGAGATCGGTTTGCCGCCGTCGGCGGCCAGTCCGGGATCGCCCCGCATCGCGCGGAACATCTCCGGGAGCAGCCGGAACTGCACGGCGCCGGAGCGCACGGTGAAGTACAGGCTCAGGATAATCAGGAGGGGGATGAGCACGTAGGCCCAGAACACGTCGTTGAAGGCGACGATGCCCGCGTTCACGGCATCCACAGGGGGACTTTCCCTTCGTCGTCGGCGGAGACGGCGTTGTCTCGCTCCGCGACCGGTTTCATGTCCCGCGGGGGGCAGGGCGGGTGTGCGTGGTCTGGCTCGTCCGGACAGGAGGTGACCGATCCGTCGAGGTCATCGGCGTGCGTCACCTGGTAACCCGTGGGGGGTGTGCGGGCCGCGGACAAGGAAACGGCAAATCAGGCGTGAACGCAAGACAGATCACGGTCGGGCATGAGCCAGACCACTGGATCCACAGGCGCACGGAGCGTGACACTCCGGCCTCCCCGGGACGCGGCGGGCACGCCGGGGGCCACCGCACCGGCACTCCGGGGAGCGGGATGAACTGGACTTCCCGCCGGAACGAGACCGCGTTCCATGTACGCGGGTACGGCGTACCACACGCGGGCGCATCGCACGGGAGCGGAATTTTCGTGTGACGAGCATCACCATCACAATGACCCCGCGATAACGGGAAACGGTCGACCGCACACTCTCGGCAACCAGCCGGATAAGTGTTGTTATTAATCTGAGACATGTTGCGGGGGCATTAACTCATTCGCTACCGTCCTCGCTGTGGTACAACTTCGTATAGCTCTGGCCCAGATCAACCCAACCGTGGGTGACCTGAAACGCAACTGCGACAGCGTCGTCGCGCACACTCGCCGGGCGAGTGACGCTGGAGCCCATCTCGTGGTGTTTCCCGAGATGGTCGTGACGGGATACTCAGTCGAGGATCTCGCCCTGCGGGACGGATTCGTCTCCGCGTCCACGAAAGCCACCCACCGACTCGCCGAACGACTTTCCGAAGAAGGTTTGGGACATCTTCCGGTCGTCGTCGGTTTTCTGAATCGCCGGGAAGGGCCCGGACCCCGCTTCGGCCAGCCCTCGGGTGCCCCGCAGAATTCGCTGGCGGTCCTGCACCAGGGCGGCATTCGACTGGCCTCCGCCAAACACCACCTGCCCAACTACGGCGTCTTCGACGAATTCCGCTACTTCGTACCCGGGGACACGCTTCCGGTACTGCGGCTGCACGGCGTCGACATCGCCTTCGCCATCTGCGAGGACCTCTGGCAGGACGGGGGGCCGGTGACCGCCTGCGCCGACGCCGACGTCGGCATGCTCATCACGCTCAACGGCTCGCCCTACGAGCGGAACAAGGACGACGTGCGGCTCGGGCTGTGCCAGCGGCGCGCACGCGAGATCGGCGCCGCCATCGCCTACGTCAACATGACCGGCGGCCAGGACGACCTGGTCTTCGAGGGCGACTCCCTCATCGTCGACGCCGACGGCGACCTCGTGGCCCGGGCCGCGCAGTTCGAGGAGGAGCTGCTGGTCACCGACATGCGTCTGCCCCAGGCCCGCTCCGGGGCGCACCTGCTGGAGCGGACGGGCGGTGTCCGGATCGCCCGGTACGCGGTCTCGGATCAGCCGCCAGCACCGTACGAGGCGCGGCCGCCGGTGCTCACGCCCCGACGCGACCCCCTCAGCGACGTCGGCGAGGTCTACACCGCACTCGTCACGGCCGTGCGCGACCACGTCCGCAAGAACGGCTTCACCTCGGTCCTGGTGAGCGTGTCCGGCGGTGTCGACTCCGCGCTCACCGCCACCATCGCCGCCGACGCCGTCGGTTCAAAGAACGTGCACGCCCTGCTCATGCCCGGCCCCGACACCGGGGACGCCGTCCTGGGGGACGCCGAGGACCTGGTCAAACGTCTGGGTTCGATCCGCCGGGTCCATCCGGTGGACGGCCTGTTCGAGGCGCTGGAGTCGGCGACCGCCGTGAACGACCGCGGGCGGAGGGAACGGCTGGCCCAGGCGCGGGGGGCGATGCTCATGGCCCTCTCCCGGGAGGAGGGGCACCTGGTGCTGGCCACGGGCAACAAGACCGAGCTGGCGACCGGGACCTGCGTCCACCACGGCGACGCGGTGGGGGCCTACGCCCCGCTCAAGGACTGCTGGAAGACCCTGGTGTGGGAACTGGCCCGCTGGCGCAACGCCCACGACGCGAACGAGGGGCGCATCCCACCGATCCCCGAGCGTTCCGTGAGCCGCAAGCCGGTCGGCGCGTGGGAGGCGGGGACACCCGAGGTGCCGGAACCGCCGGCGTACGAGGTGCTCGACGGCCTGCTGGACGCCTACATCGGCACCGACCAGGGCGTGTCGGCGCTGGTCGCCGCCGGGTTCGACCGGGACCTGGTGCGGCACGCGGTGCGCCTGGTCGACCGGTCCGAGCACCGGCGCCGCCACTACCCGCCCGGCCCCAAGATCACCAAGCGGAACCTGGGGCGGGACCGGCGGCTGCCGATCACCAACCGCTGGCTGGCCTGACCCGGTCGCCCGGGCCGGGGAGAGACGCGCGTGTAGCTGTTCGGACGGCGTCCCGTCGTCCGAACGGCTGCCCGGCACGTCAGGAGAAGAGGGGGAGCGCCGCGGCCACCAGGGCGACCATCGCGGCGAGGGACAGCACGAGGAGCACGACCTCAAAGATCAGCGCCGTGCGGCGGCGTTGACGGTAGCGCGCCAGCTCCTCCTCGGTCTCCGCGTCGACGCGTGCGAGTTCCTCGTCCGCCCTGGCCCGCTGGTCCTCGAAGGAAGCGTTGAGCCCCTCCAGTTCGCGCCGGAGGCGGCCCTCCTCCGCGATGGCCTCGGTGCTGGTGGGTACGGACAGGTCCCGTGCCAGAGCCGCGACGATCTCCCGCTTGCGGTCGGCGAGCTTCGCCTCCGTGCGCAGCGCGGTCGAGGAGATGCTCTGCTTCTTCCGCATTCCCTCGTTGAGGACGCCCAGCCCGGCGTCGTAGAGGCGGCGTTGGCGGATCCTCAGGAAGGAGTTCCCCGCGATGGCCGCGGCCGTGAGGAAAAAGGCGTAGAAGACGAGCTGGTCAATGTCCATCAGGATGTTCCTTCGGGCGGGGCGGCTGGAGTGCGTGGCCGATCAGCGGGCCTGCCGGACCGGGTATCGACCGGGTCGGGGCCAGAGCCTCCATGTCAGCGGCCCGCACGCTTGGTGATCCTGGACAGGATGCCCTCACGGCGGAACTCGATGAGCCCGCTCGGGTCCGGTACGGACTTGAGCTTCCGCCCCTCTCGGGCCTCCTGACCGCTCTCCCGTGCCGCGGCGACCTCGTCCCGGAAGTCCTTGGCGTGCGCCCCCGAAAGGGTGAGCTGGCCTGTCTCCCTGAGCTTCTCGAGGACCTTCTCACCGGCCGCCAAGCCGTTGTTCCTGACGATGTCCTCGATCGTCTTCGGATAGTCGGCGAGGAGGTTGCTCGCCCAGTTCTCGAAGTCGGGCAGCTTGCCCTGTGCGATGGCGTCCCGGGCTCCGAATTTGAGGTCGAATCCGAGGATGTTGTAGGCCTCCCTGATGTGCCTGTCCACCAGATCGAGGTTGTCGCGGACGGCGGCGATGCTGCGCTCGGTGACCCTGACCTCCTCAACGGAGAGGAGGTCCTCAGGCTGGTACCTGGACGCCTCGATCAAGCTCCTCATGTCGTCCGAGGAGACGCTGTTGCGCTGGAACCCGCCCCGCTTCAGACCGGCCACGCCCCTCAGGACGGCCGTCGGCGCCTGTGACTCCCGCGCCAGAGTAGCGGCATCGTCCCTGGAGAACCGCTCCCCGTTCGCGATGAGGGTCAGTGTCCGCTCCGAGAGCTTGGACTCGTGCAGCAGGCCTCGGAGTTCGGCCGCGGCGAGCCCCGTCCGCTTCGCCAGGCGATCCATCACCTCTTCGGCAAGGATCGGCGTGTTCGGCCGCAGCGGCCTGATGGTGATCGTGGACCCGGGACGCATCATCTCCTCGAAGGTCTGGTCGGTGAGACCGTGGGCGCGGAGGTTCTCCACCACCGCGTTCACGACCCCCATCTGGCGTTCGAGAATGAGGAGGTTGGTCGAGGCCTCCAGGGTGATGGCCTGACCCTCCATCCTCAGGGCGCTCGCTGTCAGGGGGAGTTCGAGCCTGTTCCAGACCTCGGTGTTGATCTGCCGGGCGATCTCCTGGATGCGGACACGTTCCTCCTCCTTCAGCTCATGGAGGTGGTGATCCGACTTCGCCTTCTTGAGGGGAAGGTACCTACTGGTCGCCCTCGCCACGAACACGCCGAAGCCGAACGCTCCCAAACTGGAGAGCGTCTCCCCGAAGGTGGCGAGCGCCGTCCCCAACGTGCCGCCCAGACCTGACAAGAACTGAAACACGATCTTCCTCCCGCGTCATACCCGGGTCGTTTCCAGCGGGATGAGTCACCCGACGAACAAGGAGCCGATGAACAGCACGACGAGGGAGGCCACGCACACGATGTGGACGTAGCGCATCGGTTCCCGCCGACGCTCCTCGGCCGTCCCCCCGCCAGCGGCGGAGCCCCTCTCCTGCTCCCGCGCCACGGAGTCGGCGATCTCCTCGTCGAGCTGGTCGACGATGGCGGCGTACTCCGAGATCCGCGCCTCAGCCTGCTCGGAAAGGTCGGGAGCGAGGTCCTCCCCGTCCGCGTACGTGCGGTAGTTGACGACCCCGACCATGTTGTCCAGGAGGGCGCTCTTCTCCCGCACCGCGCTCCTGCCCATGCTCAGGGGGTTCTCCCTCAACTCACGCCAGCCGGCCTCGTCGAGGCTCTCCTGGAAGTCCGACAGGCTCCTGGGGTGGACTCCCCGACTGCCCAGGACTTCCGTCAGAACGATCCTGGCGGCGTACAGGAGCAGGACGACCGCACAGACCACGAACAACATGGGCCCACCTTCGACTGGTCCGACTGTGACTTCCCGGGTCGGGGACCCGAACAGCTCACGAGATCTTCGACCTTCTGTTCTCGGCGCCGCCGCTCGCGGCGGTGAGCTGCCCCTTGAGCGTGACACCGTTGCGTATGGCGACGTCCTCCCTGTCCCGGAACGACTCCATTCGGTCCTGCCCCTCCTTCTTCGAGAGGTAGTTGGTGATCGCCTTCCTGTGGAAGGGTATGGCCCACAGATTGGCGAGATGCTGGCCGACGTTCTCCACGGCGGTGCGGATCGTCGTGGCAACCCTGCTGACCCGTTGGACGTAGATGTTGTCGAGGTCCGCGACCCTGAGGAAGACGGGAGCGTTCTTCGCCTTCTGCCTCCGGGCCTCCCTGGCCTGCTCGTCGTTGAAGGCCTGTATCTCATGGCTCAGGAGATCGTTCTTGGCCATGACGGTGTCCAGCCACGACTTCCAGAACGCCCCCACGACCGCCCCGCCCAGGAGGTTCATGTAAATGGGCGAGGACGACATCATCGTCCACAGGTCCGATCCGAGCTGTCCCAGAGACCCCAGTTCCATTGGTGTGGAGGCCCTTCAATCCGAACGGTCAACGACAACGGACCGGTTCCACGCGTCCCGGGAACGCAGGCGGACCGTCCACGTCACAGAGCCAAGGGCAGGGAATCCCGGTGAACGTGTGAGAAGTGTGCCCCGCGAAAAGCCTTGCTGAACAGGGGGTGAAGCGCGGGGTGGGATACATCATAGGGTCTGTCGAGCCACTTGTCCCCCTATCGACCGTGCTTCCCGTATCACCCCAGTTCACGCGGGGCGCAGGGTGTTCCACACGCATCGCACCACCGCCTCAGCCCCGGTCGGTGCAGACCTGCGCGGAGGGGGAGACGACGTCGGCGGACTGGACGGCGACCACCCTGAAGCAGTACTCGACGGTGGGGTTGAGCCCGCTGATCTCCACCGTGTCGACGCCGCTCTCGACGTCGGCCATGGAGGACGACGCGCCGCCCTCCGGCCCGCCCACCACGAAGTGCGGGGTGGACCCTCCGGAGTTGTCGGTCCACGTCAGTGAGACGCGGATGGACTCGTCGCTCACCTGGACATCGGTCGGAGCGATATCCGCGTCCGGCTCGGCCGGCGGGTCCGCCGTGTCCTCGGCCGAGGGACCGGAACTCTCCTCCCCGGCGGCGTCGGTCGGACCGGCCTCGGGTGTGTCGGCCGAGGAGAACGAGCCGACCAGGACGTAGCCCCCCGCTCCCAAGGTCACGAGGACGAGCACCGCGAGACCCGCCAGGGTGAGCACACCCGTCAGCCGGTTCCGCCGCCCACCCTGTTCGCCGTGGTCGTCACCACCGCCGAAGGGCGTTTCCTCCCCGGGCTCCCATGTCGCCCGCGGGGGAAACGGAACCCTCGGCCGCTCCATCTCCGGGCGCTGGAACGGCGGAGGCGGCGGGGACGGGGCGGGGACGGCGGGGCCGGACGGCACCGCCGTGCCCGGCTCGCTCCGTGCGCGGGCGGGTTCCGGGGACTCCTCCACCCGGGGCTCCGGTGCGGCGGCCGCACGCGGGGGCCGCCCCGACACGGGGTCGGGCTCGGCGGGATCGGGGTCGGGCTCGGGGTCCTCCCACCAGAGGACCTCCTCGTCCGTCTCCCCCTCCCGCCCGGCTTCCGCCGCGGGTACGGACCCGGTGTCGACCGCACCGGCCCCGTACCCGCCGTCCCCGTCAGGCTCGGCCTCCCGCGTGGACCCGCCGCCCCCCGGCGACGGCCCGCCCAACCGCTCGGTGGCCTCGGGGTCCTCCCACCAGGAAACCTCGCCGGTCTCCTCCACCGGCCGGATCACCGGCGTGGGCTGGGAGTCCTCCGGCTCGGTCGCGTCCGGGTCCTCCCACCAGGCAGTCCCGTCACCGGGATCGGTCGGCGCCTCGTCCTCGCCCTCGGTGGCCTCGGGGTCCTCCCACCACGGGGTCTGGTCCTCCTCCTTCGCGGTCTCGGCCAGCGTGACCACGACAGGACCGGCCCCGGACGCGGCGCCCCCGTCGCCCTCGTCGGCGGCGGACACGGGACCGGCGGCGGTTTCGGTACCCGGCGGCACCTGCTCCGCCCGCAGGACCCGGGCGAACTCCTCCGCGCTCCCGATGCGCTGGTCGGGGTCCTTGGCCAGGGCCCGGCGCAGGACGGCCGCCAGCCAGCCGGGCACGTCCTCACGGGTGATCTCGGGCACCGGCGCGGTGAGGAGCCGTTCCCGGTACACGTCCAGCGCGACGGGGGCGTCATCGTCGTCGAACGGCGCGCGCCCCTCCAGGAGGGTCCACAGCGCGGAGGCGAGCCGGTAGACGTCCGAGGCCGGGCTGGGGGCAGACCCGCGCAGCTCCTCCGGAGGCGCGTGCCGCAGCGTCGCCCGCGAGTGGTAGACGGGGGGGAAGGGGTGGTCCCGCGGCAGGGCCGAACCGAAGTCGATCAGTGTCGGTCCGCCGTCCGTCCGAAGGATGTTGGCCGGGGTCACCGCGTGGTGCAGCAGGTCCATCTCGTGCACTGCCGCGAGGGCTCCGGCCACGGTGGTGCCCACCCGGACGGCCTCCTCCACGGGGACCGGATCACCGCGTCCGACGATCTCCTCGTAACTCCCGTCGGGGGCGTACTCCATCAGCAGGTAGGGCCGCCCCGTCTCCGTGGTGCCGGATCCGAGCAGCGGCTGGACGCCCGGGCTCAACGAGAGCGCGTCCCACAGGTCGCCCTCGCCGCGTCGGCCCTCGGCCGGGCGTCGCTCCAGAACCTTGACCACGACGGGAGCGCCGACGGACTCGTGCTGCCCCCGGTAGAGCACCGACCCGCCACCGCAGTACAGCGTCGCCAGGGAGTGCGTGCCCGGAACCGGCGACGTCGATTTCCCGCGACGGCGGTACTTCCTCATGCTGCGCCTCCTGACCACAGGCCCCCACGGGGCACGAAGACACGGACGTCCCCGTCCGACGTTCCACCAACGTCCCTGATGCTCGGCGGAACGGGGAAGTTCTCGGGGGCGTCACTGACCGATCCGGTCCAGGGAGCGTAGCGCGTCGGATCCCGGCCAGGGCACGGAAGCCGGCCTCGGGGGTCGAGCGCACCGGGGTCAGGGGTGATCAGGTCAGACCGGGTCAGGCCGTGTGGCCCTTTTTCCGGCTGGCGCGGGACGCACGGGCCTGTGCACGCAGGCCGTACTTCTTCCTGTCCTCATTCTGCTGCTTCGCCGTTCCGGTCATGTAGGTTCCGGCGTCGCCTCCGCGGGTGGAACTCCGCGCCGCGCTGATCGCCGCTCCCAGACCGGTGGCGTCCAAACTCGTGGTGGAGAGCCTGCCCTCCTTCTGGCTCTTGTTCGCCGCCGCCAGGCTGCTTGGCTTCAACGCCTTGGCGACATCCCTGAGACGGACCCTGCCGGAATCCTTCTTCGCCATGGGGCCTTCCCTTCCACGCATCGTCGGCACCGTCGCCGCCGCGGGCGCGCCGTCGCGCCCGGGGCGATGGTAGTGCGACCCGCCGGATCGCGATAGACATGCTCCGGCACGCAGAAGGCGGCTGGGCGCCCCTCCTGCGGCTACCATCCCCTCAACAGGTGGTCGAAGCCGTCCCCAGCCCCCGGACGCCCCCGACGGATTGGACCCCCATGCAGGAACGACCCCCGCGCCCCGACGCCGTGCGGCGCCGTGCGGCGCTCCACGGCGTCGCCGAGCACGTCACCGGCCTGCTCCGCAACGCCCTGACCGACCGGCGGGGACGCCACCTGGACGTCCCCTTCTCCGAGATCTCTCCGAACCTCGTCCGAGGGGCGTTCGACGGCTGGCGGAACTCCTTCGTCGCCGCCGAGGACGCCGCGGGTCGGGCACTGCGGAGGATGTTCCCCCACGGCGCCGACGATCACACCGCCCTGAGGGACCTGACCGACGTCCTGGTGGAGAGGGGCGAGCCGCTGGCCGCGGCGTTGGTCCAGGTCGAACGCGCACGCGACCCCCACTACCTGAACCGCGCGACCCGGCCGGAGGCGGCGGGGATCGAGCGGTCCGCGGCGGCGCTGCTGGAACAGGCGGGCCGGCCCCATGAGGCCTACCCGATGTACATGTCCGCGTACGAGAAGTTCTCGGCTGATCCGGGGCGGGCCGAGTCGGCCAGGGAGTGCCGGGACGCGGCGGACCTCCTCCGCGGCACGTTGGGTGACGTCAGCCTCACGACGAAGGACGTGGCCCGGGCGCGGGCCGCCGAGCACACCGCCGTCGCCGTGGCGGCGGAGTGGGAGCGGCGCGCACGCGAGAACCGCGCGTTCTTCAACGACGGCACGAACGTGAACGGCGTCAACAAGCCCGCGTACCAGAGCACCGGGCGGCTCATCGCGCAGCGCGACCGACACCTGGCCGCCGGGGACCGGGTCCGGGCCGAGGTGGACGCCTGGCAGATCCACGACCGGCTCTCCCACGACGAGAACGCCTTCCGGGGTGTGCGCACCGAGGGGATGCTCGCCAACGAGAGGGTGCTCGCCGGGTTGCTGGAGCGGCGCGGCGCGGCGCACGCGGCCGTGCCGCTGCGCGAGGACCTGTACCTGGCGGCGGTCCGGGCCCACGGGCACAGCGATCCCCGGACGATGGAGGCCGCGCGCGACCACGTCGACGGCCTGAGGGCCGCCGGGGTGTACGCGCGGTCGTTCGCGCTCGCCGGACGCGCCCTGAGGCGGGCCTACACCGAGAGGATCCGCGACCTGCTCCGGAGCCGCGCGCTGCGCGGCCGGACGGTGGTCGACCGGAAGGCGTTCGAGGCCGCGCACTGGGCGCTCACGGTCAGCGGGCAGCTCGCACACATCCGCACCATGGCGGGCTCCTCCCACGAGGAGCCGGGCGGGGAACGGGCGCGCGACCGCCCGCGCCTCCTCGACAGCCCGAGGCGCCCGGTCCTGGGGAGAGGCGGGGCCCGCCCCGCGCTGTCCGGTCCGCGGGCAGCCGTGCCGACCCGGCCCCGGGGCCCGCGGCTCAGCGGCTGAACGGGCGGCGCGGGTGCGACACGCGGCTCGTTTGCGGGGGACGGGCGTGATCGGGCCGGACTGACCTGCGCGGGAGCCGTCCGTCCTCCCGGGTCTCGGGAGATCGGGCCGGGGCGTCGTCAGCTGGGCGCGTCCGTCGGCGAGGGGTCGCCCGAGGCCCCGTCACCGGGCTCCGCCGAGGGGTCCTCCTCCGGCGGCGGGCCGAAGACGAAGCGCTGCCGGTCCCACACGAGGATGGCGTGACCGCTCTCGTTCACCGCCTCGACGTAGGCGGGCTGGTCCTCGGCGACCACGTCCATCGTGTCCGCCTCCAGGACCAGCTGTTCGTCCGTGCCGTCGTTGGCGCGGGAGTCGGCGTAGACGAGTCCGTCGTGGGTGAAGGCGGGGGAGATCGACACGTCGTCCTCCTCCAGGCCCCACAGGACCTCACCCTCCGCGAGGTCGACGGCGACCAGGGTGGCCGCACCGCTCGCCTGGGGAAGCAGCAGCGTGCCCGTGGTCTCGTCGTAGAGGCTGCCCACCGTCTCCGCTGGGTCGAAGGGGTCGCCGACGGGGTTGGGGCCGGGTTCCTCCAGGGCCCACAGGAGTCCGCCGTCCTGGAGGTCGTAGGCGGCCAGCGTGGACGGCTCCTCACGGCCCGCCCAGCGCACGACCAGGACCTCTCCGCCCGGACCGCCGCCCTCGGCGCCCTCGTCCGGTTCCCCGGGCAGCGCGTACCGGCCGAGCACGCTCGGCACCGGGTCCGGTGCCGAGGCGGACCGCTCCAGGTCCTCGTCCACCCCGCTGACCGACCACAGCTCCTCACCGGCCGAGTCCGCGTCCAGCGAGGCGGCGCGCAGGACGGGGCCGCCGGGGGCCACCAGCACCCCGTCGTCCCACGCGGTCACGGGGACGCCCGCCACGGGCACGTCCTCGTCCGCGCGGTCGCCGGTGTCCTCCTCGTCCGGCTCCCCGGTCTCCTCCGCGCCCGGGTCCGCCGGGGGCTCCCCGTCCTCCGGCTCCGCCGCGGGCGCGTCGAACGCGTACTCCCACAGGGTCGCGCCGTCGGCGTCCAGGACCGCGTACCCGCCCCAGGGGTGGTCGAAGCTCCACTCGTCGGGGTAGCGCACGGCGACGCCGTCGAGGTAGGCGTCGCCCTCCTCCGCGGGTTCCCACACCCGCTCCCCGCGCGCGTCGAGGACGTAGGGGCCGTCGTCGTCGGTCATCCGCATGACGGGGGCGCCCGCCAGGTCGGTGTCGAAGCCGCGGAACCTCGCCTCGCCCTCCCAGAGGGTGTCCCCGGTGGCCGCGTCGTGCAGCAGGTGCCGGTCCTCGCCGCCGGAGCTGATGAGGAAGGCCGCTCCGACGGGGCTGATCCGCACCCCGAGGGGGTCGTTCAGGATGTCGTGGACGTCGGCCTGCTCCCCGTGGAGGAAGCGCAGGACCTCACCGTCGACCCCAGGCGGCGCCTGCCCGGCGAACGCGGTCGGCACCGGCGTGGGCTCGCCCGTGGGCGCGGGGGCGGGCGGCTCCTCGGGTTCGGCGTCGGTGGTACAGCCCGCGACCAGCAGCGCCGCGAGACCACAGGACAGCACCTGGGGCACGCGTGAGCTGTGCATGGACGGTGACTCCCCACGAACGATGACGTTTACGGCAAATCCTAAGCCGCGCCCGGGCGCACCGACACGGTCGGGCGGCGACTCGTTACGGAGGTGTGAACGTCGTCCGCCGCGGGATCACGGGTCCACCTCGACGATCGTGGCGCCCCTGACCTCGTACTCCGCCCGGCCGCCCGTCAGTTCGGCCAGGCGGACGCCGAAGTCGGCCAGGTCGGCCTCGGGCAGGGCCACCTCGATCCGCACCCGGTCCTCGTAGGCGACGCCGCGCACCAGCAGGGACGAGTCGCGCAGGTCGCTCTCCAGCCGCCCGCCGAGCACGTAGTCGGCGAACACGTCCACGACCAGGAGCCTGCGCCGCTCCAGCACCCCGAACTCGTCCACGGCGGCGGACACGGCGCTGCCGTAGGCGCGGATGAGGCCGCCCGCGCCGAGCTTCACGCCGCCGAAGTAGCGGGTGACCACGGCGACCGTGTCGGTGAGGCGACGGTGCCGCAGGACCTCCAGCATGGGCACCCCGGCGGTCCCCCCGGGCTCCCCGTCGTCGCTGGAGCGCTGGATCCCCCCGTCCTCGCCGAGGACGTAGGCGGTGCAGTTGTGGTTGGCGCTCCAGTGCTCCCTGCGCCGCCCGGCGATGAACTCACGGGCGGCGTCCTCGCTGTCCACCCTGGCCAGCGCGCAGATGAACCGGGACTTGCGGATCTCGGTCTCGTGCTCGCCGCCGCGTCTGATCGTTCTCATGTCGCCTGTTCGGCAGGGGTCGTGGGGTCGGACTCCAGTCTGCCACCCCTCGCCCCCGCGACCGTTCGGGCGGCGGACGCAGAATGGACGTATGGACCACGCCTCGATCGACGCCGCCCACGCCCTCGCCGACCCCGTACGGCGCCGGCTGTACGAGTACGTCGCCGCCGCCGACGGCGACGTCAGCCGGGTCCGGGCCGCCGAGGCGCTGGGACTCCAGCGCACGCTCGCCGCCCACCACCTGGACCGGCTGGTGGACGCGGGGCTGCTGGAGGTGACCCGCCGCAAGGTGAGCGGGCGCGAGGGTCCCGGGTCGGGCCGCCCGGCCAAGCTCTACCGCCGTTCGGAGCGGGAACTGTCCCTGCACCTGCCGCCCCGCGACTACGAACTCGCCGCGCGCGTGCTGGCGGAGGCGGTGGACCGGCACGGGGCCGAGGAGGCGCTGCACGCGGCGGCCAGGGCGGAGGGGAGGCGGGTCGGCGCGGAGGAACGGGACGCCCCGCTGTCCGAGTTCCTGCGCGGCCGGGGGTACGAGCCGGAGGACACCGGGGACGGCCTCCGGCTGCGCAACTGCCCGTTCCACTCGCTGGCCGAGACCTTCCCGCCCCTGGCCTGCGGGCTCAACCTGGATCTGCTGCGCGGTGCGTTGGAGGCGCGGGGCGAGGACGGCGGACGTGCCCGGATGGAGCCGGCTCCGGGGCGGTGCTGCGTGGTCGTTTCCAAAAACAATGAGGATTGACATAGAAGCCGCGTCCGTGGTGTCCTACCTCCCATGGACACCTCCGCCCCCGCCCCCGCGTACCAGCTCGCCCAACTGAACATCGCCGTCATGCGCGCTCCGCTCGACGACCCGTCGATGCAGGACTTCACCGACGCGCTCGACCCGATCAACGCCCTCGCCGACGCCTCCCCCGGCTTCGTCTGGCGGTTCGCCGAGGACGGGGAGAAGGACGCCACCAACCTGCGCCCGTTCGGCGAGGACCTGCTGCTCAACTTCTCCGTGTGGGAGGACGTCGACGCGCTGTGGAACTTCACCTACCGGACGGAGCACCTGGACTACCTGCGGCGGCGACGCGAGTGGTTCGAGCACATGCGCGAGGCCTACGTGGTGCTGTGGTGGATTCCTACCGGTACGCTCCCCACAGTCGAGGAGGGCAGGCGACGGCTCGACCTGCTGCGGACGAACGGCCCCTCCCCCGAGGCCTTCGACCTCAGGTCCCCCTTCCCGTCCCCGACTCACCACGATCAGCACGCCTAGTTATCCGAGGGGCACCTTGGGTAACGTTGCGGTCGACCACAGCGATAACTCCGGGAGTCCCGTCATGCGCACGACATCGCTCACCGCCGGTCTGGTACTGACCGCACTCATCGCCACCGGATGCGCCGACGACGGCTCCGGCACCGGGGGGAACGGCGAGGGCGACACCGCCGCCACCGACTCGCCGACCATCCAGCCGACGGCCTCCCCCAGTGTCACCGCGTCGATCTTCATGCCGCCCGGTGAGAGCGAGGCGGCCATCACCTACGACGAGACCGCCGTCCCCCAGGGCGCGACCTCCGACATCCAGGTCCGTGTCGAGGGGGGTGAGACGTACGTGCAGTTCACCGGTACCGGTCTGGAGCCCGACCGGGACTTCGGCGCCCACGTGCACACCCGGCCCTGCGGCGACGACCCGGCGGACGCGGGGCCGCACTACCAGAACGAGGCGGACCCCGCCGCGGGCGAGGGCGAGCCGTCGTCCGACCCCGCCTACGCCAACCCCGAGAACGAGGTGTGGCTCGACTTCACCAGCGACGACACCGGCAACGGGTTCGCGGCCACCACCGTCCCGTGGGAGTTCCGTGAGGGCGGGGCCAACTCGTTCGTGCTCCACGACCGCCACACGAGCACCGAACCGGGCGAGGCGGGCACCGCCGGTGACCGCCTCGCCTGCGTGACCGTGGAGTTCTGACCCCGGCGATGTGCCGTCGCGGCACGCTCGCTGGCCACGGAGCCCGGTCCGCCCCGACCATGGCCGGACCGACGCTCCCGGACCTGCGAGGCACAGCGTGACCGCGACCACTGGCCCAGCCCAGCCCTCCCTGAGTACACGACGACGGTGGACGGTCCTGTCCGTCTGCTGCCTGAGTATGTTCCTGGTGGGGCTGGACACCACCATCGTCAACGTGGGCCTGCCCGCGATCGGGCACGGTCTGGGTGTCGGGACCCGCGGCCTCGAATGGGCCGTGGACTCCTACACACTCGTCCTGGCCGGCCTCCTGATCTCCTCCGGAGCCCTGGCGGACCGCTTCGGGCGCCGACGGGTGTTCCAGATCGGGTTGGCCGTCTTCGGCGCGTCCTCCCTGGCCTGTGCGCTCGCCCCGTCGCTGGGCGCGCTCGTGGCGGCCCGCGCCGCGCAGGGGATCGGCGCCTCGATGCTCAGCCCCGTGGCCCTGGCGATCGTGGTGAACGCGATGCCCGACCCGAGGGAGCGGGCGCGGGCGATCGGTGTCTGGGCGTCGGTCTTCGGGCTGAGCATGGCCGCCGGACCCGTCGTGGGCGGCGCGCTCGTGGAGGCGTTCGGCTGGCGTTCGCTGTTCTGGATCAACGCTCCCGTCGTGGTCGCCGCCCTCGCGCTCAGCGCGGTGTTCGTCCCGGAGTCCCGCGCCCGGCGGGTCCGGCGGCTGGACGTCCCGGGCCAGGTCCTGCTGACCGCTGTCATCGCGGTCTCGGTCGGGATCCTCATCGAGGGGCCGCACGTGGGGTGGGCGTCGCCCCCGATGCTGGCGGCGTACGCCTGCGCCGCGGCGGTGACGGTCGGCTTCACGTGGGTCGAGTCCCGACGACCCGAACCGCTCATCGACCCGCGCCTGCTCGGGCGTCCGGTGTTCGGCGGCGCGGTCCTCGGCGCCGTCGCCGTCTTCGTGGCCCTGAACGCGACCCTGCTGCTCAACACCCTCCACCTGCAACAGGCCCGGGGGTGGGCAGCGCTGGACGCCGGGTTGACGGTCCTGCCCCTGGCCGCCGGGGCGACCGTCTGCGCGCCCCTGTCCGGATACCTGGTCAGCCGGGTCGGGCCGCGGCCTCCGCTCCTCCTGGCCGGGGGCTTCATCGCGGCGGGCGGACTCTGCCTCGTCGGTCTCGACGGGGACACGGGGGTCCCGCTGCTGCTGACCGCCCACGCGCTCATCGGCGTCGGGTTCGGCTTCGCCAACGCCCCGATCACCACCACCGCGGTCGGCGGGCTCCCCGCCGACCGCGCGGGCGTGGCCGGAGCGATCACGTCCACCGCGCGCCAGTTCGGCTCCGCGCTCGGCATCGCCCTCGCCGGTGGCCTGGTCGCCGGGTCCGGCCCGGCGGAACTCGCGCACGCGTCCCGTCCGGGCTGGATCCTGGTGGCCGCCTGCGGCCTGTTCCTGTTCCTGGTCGCCCGCACGGCCCGGTCGGCGGGCCCGCGAGGCGACGGGCGCCTCTAGTCCGGCAGCAGCCGCCGCAGCAGGTACCGCTCACCGAGCGTCCACGCCGACGTGGTCAGCAGGTACAGCCCCGCCGCCAGCGGCACGAACGCCGCGATCACCACGGTCGTGAACCCGAGCCACGACATCACCGCCGTACCGGGCGGCCGACCCGACGGAGCGGCGGTCATCGCGGGCAGCACCAGGTAACGGCGCGACGCCCAGGCCACCACGGCGAGCAGGAGCAGCAGGACGGCGAAGACCGGCGCGACCAGGCCCCCGCCCGCGCTCGCGGCCATGGTCGAGCCCAGCTCGACGCCGCCGAAGGTGTGCGCCAACAGCGGCTCGTCCGCGGCGGCGGCCCCGGTGAACACGCCGTAGACGGCGATGAGCAGCGGCGTCTGCGCGAGCATCGGCAGGCAGCCCGCCAGCGGTGAGGTGCCCGCCTCCTCGAACACCCGCCGCTGCTCGGCCATCAGCCGGGACGGGTCGTCCCGGTGCCGACGCGTGAGTTCGGCGAGCTGGGGCGCGACCCGGGCCCGCGCCTTCTCCGCGCGGACCTGGGCGACACCCAGGGGAAGGATCAACAGGCGGACCAGGAGGGTCAGGGTGATGACGGCGGCCCCGGCGGCGAGCCCTCCGGCGAGCGGGGTGAGGAACGAGGTCAGGGCGGCGAGCACCGCCGAGATCAGGGAGATGGCGGCCGCGATCGGCCCGAGTCCGTACAAGGGTGTGGCCCTTCGTCTGCGTGGGTGGGGACAGACGTCTGGCCGCTCGGAAGGGGTGCGCTCGGACACGCCGACGGCACACGGGGAGGAACCCGGGCACACGGCGGGGCGCGTCCAAGGTGCGCGGGACCGGTCAGCGGACCGGTCGGAGAGCGGCCGGAGGGACCGCTCCCGGAGCTCTGGGCCGGGGCCTGCCCGACGCGTCCGGGTCACACAGGGTGAGCACGGGGAGGCGGTCGGACCTGCGACGCATCGCCCGCGCCGCCGTGGTCGCGGCGTCGCGGACGGGCCAGGGGCCGAGTCCGTACAGGACGTAGAGGGCCAGGGCCACGCCGACCGCCGCGAGCAGGGCCAGGGAACCGGGCAGGGGCACGAGTTCGGTCGGGAACAGCCCCAGGAGAAGGAATTCGAACACGGTGATCAGAAGGGTCACCGTGGTCACCTCCTCCGCTCACGCCGTGTTCCTGCGGGCCTCCGCCTGGCTTCGGCCCGGGTTCGGGTGCCCGAACGCACCGATCCTACCCGCCCGGCGCCCGCCGGATCGGTGCCGCTGTCGCGTACCGCACGAATCGCCCGACACTCCGCAGGGGCTCCCGCCCTTTCGCCTGAACCTGTAGCTAAATGACACAGAGTAACCGTCTCCGTGCCCGAAGCGCGCCTATGCGCGCGAGGGGGCGCGGCCGAAGAGGGGAACCCCGTGCCGATCCGCCCAGCCAACCTCGCCACCATGTCCGCCACCATCGCCGGAGCGGTCTCCGGGCTGTCGAACGGGGAGAACGACGCCGCCACGGTGCGGGTCACCTTCGAGTCGGGCTTCGAGCAGACGGTCCGCAACGGCGGCTGCCGCACGCTGAAGACCGGGCAGGGAGGCGTCGTGGAGATCGACTGCGAGGCCAGCGTCCGGTTCGCGCTCTTCTCCGGGACCAGCTGCCAGGGCAGCCGCGCGCTCGCCTCGGGCCACGGCACCGTGCGGTTCGGCAACCCGGTTCTGGCGGGCGCGGTCGTGATCGGCTGACCCGCAGTGCCGGCTATCCGACGCGTCGGCGCACCGACCGGCCCGGCAACCGGGCGGTGCGCCGACCGTCGCGGACGGTGAACTCACCGCCCACGAGGACGTGTTCGATGCCCACCGGGGCACGGCGGGGCTCGTCGTAGGTGGCACCGGCCGCGACCGTGTCGGGGTCGAGGACCACCAGGTCCGCCACCGCCCCGACGTGGACGACGCCCCGGTCGGTGAGGCCGAGCCTGCGGGCCGCACGCGAGGTGAGGTGGCGGACGCACTCCTCCAGGCTGAGGACGCCGAGCTCACGGACGTAGTGGCCGAGGTAGCGGGGGAAGGTGCCCCACCCCCGGGGGTGGGGACGGTCCCCGACCAGGATGCCGTCGCTGCCGCCGGTGTGCGAGCTGTGCCGCATGACGGTGCGGATGTTCTCCTCGTTGCCGACCTCCATCAGGCACCCGGGCCGCAGCCCGTCCGCGACGAGGAGGTCGAGGAACAGCTCCCCGGGCTTCTCTCCGCGCGCCTCGGCGAGGGCGGCGAGCGACGGGCCGACCGCCCACGACAGCGCCGGATCACCCACACCCGTGACCGCGACGGTGGCCCAGTCCAGCGGCACGCCGTGGTTCCCGTCCGTCCCCTCGACCTCGACCTCGTGCAGGACGCGGGCGCGGATCGCGGGGTCGCGCAGCCGCTCCAGGGTCGCCGCCGCACCGCCCTCCTGGACCCAGCTGGGCAGGGGCGCGGCCAGGTACGTGGCGCTGGCCGTGTACGGGTAGCTGTCCAGGGTGACGTCGAGCCCGTACCGGACCGTGGCCTCGTCGACGGCGTCCAGGACCTCGGGGGCGCGCCCGCGGTTGCGCGGGTAGTTGACGTGGCAGTGCGCCAGGTGCAGCGGGACGTGGGCGCGGCGGGCGACGTCCAGGCACTCCTGGTAGGACTCCACGACACGGGAGCCGTAGTTGCGGTGGTGGGGGCAGTAGTAGCCGCGCGCCGCGCGGACGGGGTCGAGCAGGTCCACGATCTCGTCGTCGGTCGCGTACATGCCGGGGGTGTAGGTCAGCCCGGTGGAGAGGCCGTGGGCGCCCTCCGCCATGCCCCGGGCGACGATCCCGCGCATCCGCTCGGTCTCGGCGCGGGTGGGCGGCCGGTCCTCGTCCCCGACGACGGCCATCCGGACGTTGCCGTGCGGGACGAGGCAGGCCACGTTGACCGGGGCTCCCCGGTCGACGAGGTCCAGGTACTCACCGACGCCGCGCCAGGAGTGGTCGAGGTCCGGGGTACCGTTCCACGCCGCGATCCGGGACCTGATCTCGTCGGCGGTGGCGTCGGTGACGGGCGCGTAGCCGAGTCCGTCCTGCCCCACGACCTCCAGGGTGACGCCCTGGAGGACCTTGGCCTCGTGGGCGGGGTCGGCCAGCACGGCGAGGTCGGAGTGGGCGTGCATGTCGATGAAGCCCGGGGTGACGACGAGACCGCCGACGTCGACGGTCTCCCCTGTGCTCCTGGCGGTTCCGGGCGGGACGATGTGGCTGACGCGGCCGCGCGCCAGGACGACGTCGGCCGCACGGGCGGGGGAACCGGTCCCGTCGACCACGCGTCCGCCGGTGAGTACGGTCTCGGACTGCACTGTTCCTCCGTTCGGGGTGCGCGCCGCACCCGTTCGGCGAGCCTCCGCCCGTGTTCCGGTGTGACCCAAGATACGCCGCGCCACCGAAAACGGATAACTTTGTTTCCGATTCTTGGGCGGCGCCGGGGCCTGTGAGTCGGCACGGGCTCCGGCATGAGCGTATGCACGTGCCCCTCGCGGCCACAAGCGGTCGCAAACAACGTGAAGTGCATCTTTGAGGGCGCAACTTCGCTGGCGTGACGCACCGCCCGTAACTTCCACACCTGCCCCAACACGAGGAAACCATGCTCGTCTGGTGAGGCTGGGGCATTCTCGTCCTGCTCATCGCGGCGCACCTCGGCGGCCTGGGCGCCTTCACCGCCCTGACCCTCGCCGGGGAGGGCGGCGACCCGACGGGCGCCGGAACCACCCTGCTCACCGCGGCGGTCGCCGTCTTCCCCCTCGGAAGAGGACCCAACGCCCCCGGCGGGCTCTCCACCCCGCCACCGGACCACCGGTGCTCCACCGCAACGCGCACACGTTCTTCTTCGTGCCGGTGCGGTACCGGGCCTTCATCCTGCCGGTTCCCGCCATCGCGTTCACCGTGACGGGCCTGACCGCACCGCGCCCGACGCAACCGCCTCCCCCGGCGGGCCACCGGGCCGGGGGTTCACCCGTCCCCGGCCCCGAGGTCCGCCAGACACAGGTCCAGCAGGGCCTCGACCCGGTCGGTGAGCCGCTCCCGGTCGTACGCGCGCAGCGCCGTCGCCCCCTCGATCAGCCGCACCCGGGTCAGACCCAGCATGACGGCGGCGACCAGCGAGGCGTGGACCGGCGCGTCCCCGCCCCCGAGGTAGGCGGAGAGGGGTTCGAGCATGGCGGACTTGAGCCGCCCCTCGTACACGGCCTGGAGGTCGGGGTCTCCGGAGGAGTGGTCGAGCGCGCGCTGGAGCGCCGTCCCCTCCCCGTACAGGCGGCCGACCGCGTGCTCGGCCAGACGGCGGGTGAGGGTGCCGGGGTCGCCCGAGATCAGCCCGGGGAAGACGCCGTCCTCGCGCAGGATCTCGGTCAGGAGACCGCGTTTGGCCCCGAAGTAACGGTTGATCAGCGCGACGTTGACGCCCGCGTGGGCGGCGATCATCCGCGAGGAGACCGCGCCGTACCCCTCGCTGGTGAACAGCTCCCGCGCGCTCTCCAGGATGCGGGCACGCGTCGCCTCGCGCCCGCGCGCTGGCGCGGAGCCGCCTCCGGTTTCCTCCGGACGGACCATGTGCACACCCTTCGGCGGCCGCGAACTGACTGTCGGATATCCAGGTTGACACTTCCGACACCGCATCGCATACCGATTCGTCGGACAGATATCGATTTGACAGGTCAACAGCGTTTACATATACCGGACCGTGGACGTTCGCCCCCGGCGGTCAGCCGCGGGGCTCTTCGTGCGTCCGGATTCGGGGGACCCATGGGACAGTCGGTACGAGACGAGCGCGAAGCCGGCGGGCCGTCCCCCGGCACAGGTCCCGGATCCCCGGTCACGGCCACCGGCCCCACCGCCCCGGAGGCCAGCGGGACGACGTCCCCGCGCACCGTGCGCCGGATCATGGTCGGGCTGGTCCTGGCCATGCTCACCTCGATGCTCACCAACTCGATCATCGGGACCGCGCTGCCGACGATCATGGGCGAACTCGGCGGACAGGACCGTCTGGCCTGGGTCGCCACCGCCGCCCTCCTCACCATGACCGCCTCCACGCCCGTGTGGGGCAAGCTCTCGGACGTGTGGGGGCGCAAGCTCCTCTTCCAGATCGCGCTCGGCGTCTTCATCGTCGCCTCGCTCGCCGCCGGAATGGCCCAGGACGTCAACTCGCTGATCGCGGCCCGCGCCCTCCAGGGACTGGGCGTCGGCGGGCTGGCCACGCTGCCCAACATCATCCTCGGCGACGTCGTCCCGCCGCGCGAGCGCGGACGCTACAGCGGGCTGATCGGGATGGTCTTCGGCGTGTCCACCGTCCTCGGACCGCTGGTGGGCGGCTTCCTCGTGGACAGTCCGCTGGGCTGGCGGTGGTGCTTCCTCATCACCGTGCCCCTGGCCGTCGTCGCCTTCGCCGTCATCCAGGTCATGCTCACCCTGCCCGCCCGGCCGCGCCGCAGTGCCCCCGTCGACTGGCTGGGCGCCGGGCTGGTCTTCAGCGCCGCCAGCACGCTCATCGTGCTGCTGAGCCTGGGCGGCTCCCAGATCCCCTGGACCTCGCCGACCGCCGTCGTCCTGGGGGCGGCGACGGTGCTCCTGACCGTGTCCGCCGTCCTCGTCGAACGGCGCGCCGCCGACCCGATCGTCCCCACCCGCCTGTTCCGCGACCGCACGTTCGTCCTCGCCTCGGCGGGGTCGGTCTGCGTCGGCGTGATGATGTTCGGCCTCATCATCTACACCCCGCAGTACCTCCAGTTCGTCCACGGCATGTCCCCGACGGTCTCCGGCCTGATGACCCTGCCGCTGGTGGTGTCCTTCCTGTTCACCTCGATCGGCTCCGGGTTCGCCGTGAGCGGGAACGGCCGCTGGAAGGGCTACACGGTGACGGGCATGGCGCTGTCCGTCGCGGGCTTCGCCGTCCTCAGCCTGAGCGCGGTGCTGCCGGGGCTGGCCACGGTGGTCGTCGGGCAGGCGCTGGTCGGCCTCGGGATCGGCCTCAACCTCCAGCTCCTGCTGCTCGCCACGCAGAGCGCCCTGCCCAACGCCGACCTCGCGTCGGGCACGGCGACGGTCACCTTCTTCCGCAACCTCGGCGGGTCGACGGGTGTGGCCGCGCTGGGCGCGGTGATGGTCGCGCGGCTCGACACCGAACTGGCGGAGGCGGCGGCCGCGGCGCGGGCGGGCGTGACGGCCCAGAGCGGGGCGGACGCCGCCGCGGCCGAGGACATGTCGGCGGGGCTGGCACGCGCGGCGGAGTCGGCGCAGGGCTCTCCGGAACTGGTCCACTCACTCCCCGGACCGGTGCGGGACGTGATCGTGGGCGCGTTCGACCACGCCATGCAGGGTGTGTTCATGGCGGGTGTGCCCGTCGCCGTGATCGGGCTGGTCGCGGTGCTGTGCATCCGGGGCGTACCGCTGCGCGGCGGCTCTCAGAGGTAGCGGCGGAAGCCCTCGGCGGAGGCGTCGAAGCCGAGGGCCGCGGAGAATCCGGAGGCGCGGTCACGGCTCTCGTGCGCGAACAGCTCCATCTTGTAGCACCCGGCACGGGTCGCGCGGTCCAGGGCGTCCTCCATCAGGGCCCGGCCGATGCCCCCTCCGCGCCGCTGCGGGTCGACCACCAGGTTGTCCACCGCGGCCCAGGGCTGGGCGTCGTGCGTCAGGTTCGCGACGACGAGCAGGTCCAGGGTGCCGATGATCTGACCGCGCTCCTCGGCGACCAGGACCGTGCGGTCCGGGTCGTTCTCCATCCGCGTCCAGGCGCGCACCGCTGCGGAGGACATGCGAACGTGCGCGCTCTGCGTGTCGGTGGTGTCGCCGAGTTCCCTGAGCAGACGCAGAATCGCACCGAGGTCGGACCGGATGGCCGCGCGTATCATCATGGCTGTTCGGCATCGTAGCCGACAGCCTGTGACAAGGCGGACTTCACCCTACAACTGGCCACAAAACGCCAAAGGGCGGGACCGGTGGTCCCGCCCCCTGTCCCCCGGCCGCCAGGACCGGGTGCGGCGTGGGTCGCCGCTGGTCGCCACTACTGGTTGCGGATGATCCGCACGCCCTCCTCGCCCGAGGCCGGAGGCTGCTGCGGCTGGGCGGGCTGGGGACGGCTGTAGACACCGGTGATGTCCGTGTCCGGGGTACCGCCGGGAGGGGTCGCGGGACGCTGCGGTCCGCTCGGCCCGCCGTGGCCGCCCGGAGCCGGGGCACCGGGCGCCGGCGCTCCGGGAGCGGGGACGCCGGTGACCGGAGACCCCGTGGGCGGAGCGGCCGCGGCCTGCGGAGCCCCCGGAGCCGCCCCGTCACCCTTGCCGCCGGTCGGACGCGGCGCCTGCCCCGGCTGGGACACCGGCGTGATGCGCACGGTCGCCTCGTCCGGCTCCGGCCGGAGCGGAGGCAGCTTCGTGGTCGGCTCCTCCGAGCCCTGGGCGGGCCTGGCGGGGCCGGCGGGCGCGGAGGTGCCCGCGCTCTTGGGCGCGTCCGCCGGCCTGGCGGACCGGGCGGGCCCGGCCGTCGCGGCGGCGTCCGCGCCCGGGGCGGACCTGGCCGTGGAGTCCTTGGGAGCGGAGTCCTTGGGAGCGGAGTCCTTGGGAGCGGCCTTGGGCGGAGCGGCCTTGGGAGCGGCGCCCCCGGCCGGGTCGGACTTGACCGCGGGGTCCTTGGGCGCGGAGTCCTTGGCCGGAGCGGCCTTCGCCGGTGCCGTGGCGTCGGGTGCGGTGGTGGTCTCCTCGCGGGTCAGACCGGACTCCAGCGCGCCCGCCTCGTCCTCGGCCACCACCAGGTCGGCCAGCGTGGAGTGCATGTCCTTGAGGCGGCGGAGCGCCTCGGCGTGCGTGGCCGTCAGGGTCGCGAGCCTGCGGTCAGCCGTGTCGTGGATCTTCTTGGCACGCGCCTCGGCCTCGTTCAGGCGGCGGTCGCCCTCGGTCTTGGCCTGGTCGCGTAGCTGGTCGGACTCCTTCTTGGCGCTGGAGACCATCTCGTTGGCCTCCTCGCGCGCGGAGGAGACGATCCGCTCGGCGTGCTGCTCGGCGTCCTTGCGCTGCTTGGCGATCTCCTCCTCGGCCTTCTTGCGGGACTCCTTGACCTCGGCGTCGACCTTGGCGCGACGCTCCGCGGCCTCCTCCTCCGTGATCCTCAGGATCTCGGCCATGCGCTCGCTGATCTGCTCGTGCTCAGGCTTGACCTGGTTCTTCTCACGTTCGATCGCGAGATCGCGCTTGTACTGCTCCTTCTCGTCGTCCGTCCGCTGCAAGCGCTCGCGGAGGTCCTTGAACTGGTTGTCCATCCGTACGAAGTAGTCGTCGACGTGCGCCTTGTCGTAACCGCCCTTGCGCACCGTCGGAAACCTGTCCTGTTGCAGTCCGCCGCCCGGCAACATTTCGCTCAAGTGCCTTTCATGTCCTTAACACCGTCCGACTGCGCGTCGCAGAAGGTGAGAGTTGCCCCGTACCCAGTTGTTGGCGAGGCACCCGTCGGACCCGTGAACCGGGTCGCGCCCGCGGGTGGTCCCGCCTCGCCGCGCCGACCGGATGGGGGCACCGGCCACGCGCGGAGCGTCACGTCGTGGACACCGTCCAAACGACCAAGGTAGACCCGGGTGACACCGCCCCGTCAATATCCCCGACGGGTACATCACCGTGTGGACCCTGGTCACGTTCCTCTCTAAGGTATGCGCGATCATCCCCGTGCGGGGCTCAGCGGTCAACTCCGGTCCGGCCGCCGCAGCCCGCGCCCCGGTTCGATTCACCCGGTGCGACACGTTCGGACCGTAACCGGGACCACGCACACCGGAACGACGTATGGAGGACCCGACATGGACAGCACGACCCACGGCGCCCCGACAGGGCCGATGATCGGCGGGGCTCCGTTCGGGGAGCCGGAGATCGATCCCAGCGCCTGGATCGCTCCCGGAGCGGTCGTCGTCGGCCGCGTCCGGCTCGGAGCCCAGAGCAGTGTCTGGTACGGATCGGTCCTGCGCGCCGACACGGAGGACATCGTGGTCGGCAGGAGGGTGAACATCCAGGACCAGTGCGGGATGCACTCCGACCCCGGCCAGCCCGCGATCCTGCACGACGACGTCAGCCTCGGCCACAAGGCGATGGTGCACGGCGCGGTCGTCGAGGAGGGGGCCCTCATCGGGATCGGCGCGATCGTCCTCGGCGGCGCCCGCGTGGGGAAGGGGGCGCTCGTCGCCGCGGGTTCCCTGGTTCCCCCGGGCAAGACGGTGCCGCCGGACACGCTCTGGGCGGGGGTCCCGGGCCGGGTGATCCGGGAGTTGAACGACGACGACCGCGCCGTCCTGGAGTACACCCCGACCGCGTACGCGGGCTACGCCGTCCAGCACCGGGACGTCACCTGGCGCCGGTGACACCCGTCCGCGCCCCGGCCGGGCGCCGGGGCCCGGACCGGACCGACTACCGGCCGGTAGGACCGATGGGGCGGGTGATCCGCCACTCCTGGCTAGACCGGGTGGGCGGGGCACTGGTCCGCACGGGTCATGTGCGACCGACCGTGCCCGGCGTACCCTGGGGGGTCCCACGCCCCGTGGTGCGGGTCCGTCGCGCCCGCACCACGCCGAACCGGACCGGGCGTCCCGTCACCCGTTCCGCGGCACCGCAGTCCTCCGGGAGGTGAGCACACGTGGAGCACGACCCCGGTGCCCTCCCGCACGAGGCGCTCCACCTCCACGACCGCGTCGCACTGGACGAGATCGAGCTGTACACCGAGGTACTCATCGCCGTGGCCACGGCTGACGAACCGCTCAGCCCCGCCGAGATCGACCGCGTCCTCGGGGTGACCCGCGGCTCCGGGGCCCGGACCGGCGGCGGGAGCGGCCCGCTCCCGCCGGAGCCGTCGCCGCTCCCCGCTCCACCGCGTCCGTCCTCCCCCGTGCCCGGCGCGACGACGCCTCCCACCCGGTTCGGACCGCCGTGGGGCGGCTCGCACGCGCTGCCCGAAGCGAACCTCTCAGGTCAGTACGGCTAGGGCCGGTTTTCTGGAACGGCCACCGCAGGGGGTTGTCGTTCGGGCGCCGACAGGGTGGTGCACGACGAGGCGAGC